>DALQ01000063.1 GCA_002496845.1 Euryarchaeota archaeon UBA495 | reverse complement strand
GAAGCCCCCGCTGAGGAAGCCCCCAGCGCGGATGCGCCCGATTACGCTTCGATGACCGTGGCCGAACTCAAGGACGAATTGAAGGCCAAGGGCCTTCCAGTGTCCGGGAAGAAGGCCGAGTTGATCGAGCGCCTCCAAGGCGCTTGAGACGCGGTTTCGCTCGCCGATGGGTCCAAGCCCTCCTGCCGTGAGGCTCTTCCATGCGCCGCATTGGTGTGATGGGTGGAACCGGCCTCTTGGCTTTGGATGCGATTCCTGGTTCAACCGAGGCCGGGTGGTCGACCGAACGCGTCGATGAGGTTCACCAAGAAACGCCCTATGGGACGGTTCCGCTGCGGTGCATGACCCTCTCGCGTGGCGATGAGCGTTGCGAACTCGTGTTTGTTCAACGCCATCACGATGCCACCGGGGGGACGGTCCCGCCGCATCGGATTGAGCATCGCGCGAACCTTCGCGCGATGGCCGATGCCAAGGTCGATCGCGTCTTGGCGGTCTGTTCGGTCGGCACCCTCACAGAGCGACTCCCGCCCGGTCGCGTTGGCGTGGCGGTCGACGGCATCGACTTGACCGGCGTCAGCACCACCTTCCACGATGAGGAGGCCGTGTTCACGTCCATGGCCAACGCCTACGATGAAACATTGCTGAAGCGCGTTTCATCGGTCTTGGCTCAGGTGCAAGACGTGACCCCAGAGGATCTGTTGGTGACCTATTGGTTGACGCAAGGCCCACATTTCGAGACTCCTGCAGAGATTGACGCCATCGAGCGCCTCGGAGGAGAAGTGGTCGGCATGACCATGCCACGCGAAGCCAAATTGGCCGCGGAGCTGGGCTTGCCCTACGCCGCGTTGTGCATTTCAGCCAATTGGGCCGCAGGGCGTTCCCCAGAAGGCCGTCGAACCGACCTCGTCCACGAGGAAGTTTCAGCAGAAGCGCACCGTCGTTTGGGACCGGTGTGGGCCGTGCTTCTCGACCAACTTGAGGCTTGACCCTCCTGCCTATAGGACGCCGCCGTGCACGGCAACCATGGGCATGAACGTGGACGGCTGGATGGCCAGCGATGCAGACGACGCATGGTCGCTGATGATGAAAGGCGTCGCTGCCTTCCACCACAAGCACGACTTCGCAGGCAACAACGGCCATGACATGGGGTACAGGATTGCCTTGACGGTGGAAGAACTCGGCGAATTGGCTGCAGCCATCACGAAGGCCAAGCCGATCGAAGAGGTGGCTGAAGAGATGGCGGACGTGTTGATTCTGCTGATGGGGCACAGCCTCGCGATGGAAATCGATCTGAAAGCTGCGTTCGAAGCCAAACTCGCTCGGGTCATGCAGCGTCCTGCACGCCAAGGACGCCTTGGCATCCGCGTGACCGAATACACGGACGAGTCGTGAAGCACGGAGGCTGAGTGGATGGACGGTCAAGGGCGACCCATCGACGTCATCAAGGGCAGCATGGAGCCGGCGACGGCGCCACGGTTTCTGGATGCCTACCTGCCAATGAATGTCGGGCAGTGGGTCCAACTGGGGCTCGGCGTCCTCTTGACCTGCGGTTTTGTGTACATCCTGATGTCGCTCGGCCTTACGACTGAGAACCTGCTGATTTTTGCCGTTGCATTCTACATCCTCGGTCTGGTGCTGGCCACCAGTTTCCCTTCTGGGATCCAGGTCGCACTCCACGCCATTCGCACAACAATCGGTGAAATTGCTGCCGTTTCTTACGATGTTGGGCCAAACGGGGAACGCACCGAGGCGTCCCCAGGTGGGGAAAAAGAAGGGTGGTTGGTTCGGCCACCGCCCGTCAGCGCGTGGCATTTGGACCGCCCTTACGACGAAGACGAAGGCGGCCTTCTGGACGATCATCCCCAGAACGTGGGCACGCCAGTCCCAGCCACCTTGACCCTCCAGTCGTTGATTCGCATCGCTCAAAGCGCCTTCCTGGTCATCATCGCCCGAACCTACCTCTTGGAGTCTGGAGACCCTGTGGCCCTCTATGGAACCCTGGGGGTTGGTGCGGTGATCCTGCTCGTCCAATTCTTCCGCGTACGCAAGTGGCGCGCCCTCACCGACCGACCCACCTCAACGGTGCGCTCCATGCCGATGGGCCCGGTCGAGGTATACGGCCAGCTCCGTCCTCGGCATGGCTGGCCGGCGGTGGTGTTCGTCGACGGTGATGCGGGCAAGTGCGTGCATGGCCTTGCGGATTGGGGCTGGAGGTACGGTCATCAATTCAACTGGGAAGAATGGGTCGAGGAGCGTGACCAAGACGGCAAGGTCACCGGAGGCCGATGGGAAAGCCGCAGCGCCTACACCCTGATCCGTTCGGCCTCCGGTGGCGCACCGACCTTGGTTCATGACGGCACAGGAGGGATGGCGGTTCACCCGAGCCTCTTGACCAACGGGCGCCGAATTCAGGAGTGGTCGTACGCCGACATGAGCCTGTGGTCCACGCGACGTCGACCCGGAGGAAGGGTGCGGAACCTGCGTGCTGCGCACGCGTGGGACGTCAACGGGTGGACCGTCGGTGATCCCTTCTTTGCCTCATGCTATGCCCAACCTCGCACTCAGGAAGAGTTGATGTTCGAGCACGTGGACCAATCGTTGGCCTCCGCGCTGCCTGAATTGACGCAAGAAGGAGACGGATTTGGTCACATCGTGACGGTCCACCGTGGAACCGAAGCGTTGGCTTTCAGTGACATGGAAAGCGGTCTTGGCGCCATGTTGCCCTCGGCCATCATGGTCTCGGTCGCCTTGGTGACCTTCCTGATGGAAGGCCTGTGGTTTTGATCACGAGCGGGTCCAGCGCTCGAAGGTCTGGTCGTGCGCATCACCGTCCTGAGCCGCGATTGTCTCTGTCGAGGCCAAGGTCCAGGTGGCAGAATCCAGCGGCGGAGCATGGGTGTCTGCGCCGTTCACGGTGGTGTGCACGACAGTGCGATGCACGACCGTTGCTTCGCTCAACAGCAAAGCGTAGATTTCTCCTCCGCCGATGATGAACAAGGTCTCACCCGCTTCTGAGCGTGCGCGTACGTGTTCGATGGTCGTTCGAACGGCTCCATCGTCGCTCCAGTCAGGATGGCGGGTCAGCACCAAGTTCTCACGGCCGGGCAGGGGGAAAGGCAAGCTTTCCCACGTGCGCCGACCCATGATCACGGGGTGGCCCATGGTCAAGGCCTTGAAGCGTTGCAGGTCGGTCCGTTGGCGCCACGGAAGGTCACCGTCACGGCCGATGCCACCGGCTTCGTCCTCGGCCCAGATGAGGTGCAACGGCATGGAAGAACCTCAGACGGCGATGGGCGCGGCGATGTGTGGGTGATGCTCGTAGTCCACGATTTCGATGTGTTCCGCCGTGAAGGCGTCGATGTCCGTGACCGAGGTGTCAAGCTTGAGGCTGGGGAGAGGCAAGGGTTCGCGTGTGACCTGCAACCGTGCTTGCTCAAGGTGGTTGTTGTAGAGGTGAGCGTCACCCAGACTGTGCACAAACACGCCGGGCTTCAGTCCACAGACCTGAGCCATCATGTGGGTCAGAAGGCTGTATGACGCGATGTTGAACGGGACGCCAAGGAACACGTCTGCGCTGCGTTGGTACATTTGGCAGTTGAGACGACCGTCGGCGACGTGGAATTGGAAGAAGGCGTGGCAGGGCATGAGGGCCATGGCAGGGAGGTCTGCCACGTTCCACGCACTGACGATGATGCGACGGCTGTTGGGGTCTTCACGGATGAGACGGATGGCCTCAGCGACCTGATCGTGCTCAACACCGTCTGGACCGACCCAGCGGCGCCATTGTTTGCCGTAGACCGGGCCAAGGTCGCCATGTTCGTCGGCCCATTCGTTCCAGATTCGGACGCCGTTCTCCTGGAGGTAACGCACGTTGGTGTCCCCTTTGAGGAACCACAGCAACTCATGGACTACGGAAGGGATGTGGATGCGCTTGGTGGTCACCAACGGGAACCCCTCGCTGAGGTCGAACCGCATTTGATGTCCGAAGACGCTGAGGGTGCCCGTTCCGGTCCTGTCACCCTTTGGCACGCCTTCGTCGAGGACCCTTTGCAGCAGGTCGAGGTAGGCTTGCATGGGGCTGACTTCGTGCTGCGGCCCTTGAGGCTTGTCGGTCTCAGGGGGCGCCGAGATGACTCAGGCTGGCCATGAGTTGGTCGGTGAATTGGCGTTGCAGGACCGCCATTTTGGCGTTCAAATCGTCGTCCTCCATCTCCGCCATGGCGATCACCTCTGCGTCTTCAAGGGCAGCGCCGTCGGGGTGAATGAGCCATTCTTCCCACGTCACTCCTCGTCCAATGGTGATGTTCACCCGCCTCCAAAAGCGTGGGAATTTGTGCGCCGAGGGTTGCATCATGTCGCGTGTTCCAATCAGGGCCACAGGGACCACGGTTGCATGGGGGACGGTGGCTGCCAGGCGCGCAACACCGGTTTTTCCATCCAAAAGGTAGGGTGCTTCCGTGCGCTTGGATCGCGTGCCTTCGGGGAAAATGCCGACGGCTTTGTCGGCTTCAAGCAGCGCTACGGCGCTTGAAAGGGCGTCACGGGCCCCGGTCTCCCGGTTCGTTTCGATTTGGCCGGTGGCGTTCATCAGCCACTTGCGTGGACCTGAGACAAAGTGCCCGTCTTTCGCAAGGTAGTGCGCTTTGCGGCGTGTGGCCATGATGACCATGATTGGATCCACGTGCGAAAGGTGGTTCGCAGCAAGGATGACCGGTCCACGTCGCGGGACATGATGCAGACCGCGCATGCGAAGCCTGAGGAAGAGCCGCATCCCGGGATTCAGCAACACCCGGAGGCGCCGGTAGTTCGGATAGCGGAGTTCAACCTGGTCGGCTGAACGGATGCCGCTGCGAGCAACGACCGTCGTCCAAGCCTCCTTGGCCTCCTCGCTCACGGTCCTCCATCGAAGCCCGAGGTATCAATCTTCACCGCTGACGGGAGGTTTGCACCTTGATTCGGCTGCAAGGCTCAAATCATGAAGGTCCGAGACCCGGTCATGCAGCGCGCGGTGGCCCTCCTGCTGTTTGCGGTCCTTGTGGTGCCGGTCAGCGCCCCCTTCGCGGCCGCCGAAGCGTGGGAAGAGGACGGTTGGCTGGAGACCAGCATGGCGGTTGAGCGCATCGAAGCAGGCGATGAATTCGGGTGCTACGGCATGCCTGGATTGAGTTGGGCCAACGACCCCGGGGCCGTGGCCACGGCGTGCCGCGACTACCTTACCGCACGGACGCCAGCCTCCATGTGGGGGGACGCTCCGGTGTCGTTGTACACGCCACCCGGGCTTCCTGCGACGGATCACACCCTGCTTGGTGACCTCGGATTCGTCGTCCATGGTGACAACACAGGATTGGCCACAAGCGCGTGGCACAACGCCAGCGATGCGCCCTCCTTTGAGGAAGATTGGTACAACCTTGGTCGCCGCGGTGGGTCGCTGGAAAAGGAGGTGGCTCAAATGGACCTCTTGGAAGCGGAACTTGACGCTGGTGGCTTGGTCAACATGTACTGGATCGGTCGCGTCAACGACGCGACCATCCGTCACGACGGCGATGTCGCAGACATGCTGCTGGAGCGTGACGACGTATGGTTCACCACATGGGGCGAGGCATGGTCGACGTGGGCCGTGTCACGTTGCCACGAATTCGATTTGACCGTCGACCCTGACGACGCACGTCGCGTCAGTTTCACGCTCGAGGATACGGTTGCCTGCAGTTCCTCCAACCCTGAAGCGTGGAAGGTCCCGACAACGTGGCGTTTCCTTCCTCCAGAAGGCACCGCGGTCACCAACGTCAGCATCGATGGCCTTCCGGCTGAGGACCTTACCGGTGTTCGGAACACGGCGGTTGGGTTCCGGTTTGAGGGCAATGAAACCCTCCTGAGCCTGGCGGTGGGGCAGCGAATGGACCTGCTTCTCGACGCGCCGGTCAACCGTTCGGATTTGGACGTCCTCGGGATGACCGATCAGTGGAACGGATTGGGCGTGGCCGTGACCATCGCAGGGCATGACACATGGGACCTTTTCCGTTGGAGCAAGCGCTTCAACGACGAACCTGAGCTTCGGTTCACGTGGTTGGTCATCCCTCGGGACGCCGATCCAGAGATGCCCTGGCTCCCGTGGGTCGGGCTGTTGGCGGCTGTGGGCACCATCCTCGCCATGCGGCACGTGATTCGCAGCGATGACGGTTCTTCCGCCCTTGCTCCGAACCCCCCAAGCCGGCGCATCAACGAGGAAGAGTGACGAAGGCTTCATCCCCGACGGGTCCCGCCACACGACGAGGTGGACGTGTGGAGATTGACCCATGGAGCAGCGCCCAATCCACCGACTATGAGGGCATCATCGCCCGCTTTGGGCTCAACCGGATGGAAGGTCTGGACCTTCCAAACCCCACCCGCCTTCATCGCCGAGGCATCGTCTTCGCTCACCGTGACCTCGAGGGCGTCCTCGATGCTCAGCGCAAAGGAGAAGCGTTTGGCGTCTTGACCGGGTTGATGCCTTCTGGAAGGATGCACCTTGGGCATTCGATGGTCATCGATCAGGTGCGCTGGTTCCAGGAACACGGCGGCGACGTGACCATCGCCGTGGCCGACCTTGAGAGCCAAGCCACGCGTGGCGTGGGCCTCAAGGAAGGGCGAAAGATTGCGTTGGAACAGTACATCGCGAATTACGCCGCGCTGGGGCTCGACCCAGAGCGCACCAACGTCTACTTCCAATCCTCTCGCCCCATCGTTCAGCGCCTTGGCTTCCAACTCGGGCGGCGCACGAACTTGTCTGAATTCGAGGCCATCTACGGCTTCAAGGGGGAAACCAATCTTGCCCACGTGCAAGCACCGCTGGTTCAGGCCGGCGACATCCTCCATCCGCAAACGGACGACTACGGTGGGTTGCGCCCGATCGTGGTCCCGGTTGGTGTCGATCAAGATCCCCACCTGCGCCTGACGCGCGGTCTGGCCTCCAAGACCAATTGGTTCAACCTGAAACCGGGCAAAAGCGCCGGACTGACCGTGGCGCTGTCCGTTCAGGACAGCAACGCGGCCGCCTTTGGGCAGCAGCCAAACGGCCGCGTTGACCGTGGGGCTCGACAAGCCGTGTTTGACCGAATTGTCGAGCGTCTTTCGGCCCTTGGCTTCAGCGACCTCCGGCCGAACCCCAAACACGGGACGGTTGAGGTGCCTTCGGCCTCCAAGCGCGACCTTGCGTCCGTTCGCCTCGCGCTGCTCGGCTTGGAACGTGATCTCGGCGGAATGGGGCTGATGCCTCCCTCGTCCACCTACCATCACTTTGCGGTCGGGCTGGACGGGGACAAGATGTCCAGCAGCCGTCCAGATTCCACCATCTTCCTCGGCGATGAGCCGGCCAAGGTGGCCAAGAAAATCAAGCGGGCCTTTTCGGGCGGTCAGCCGACGGTGGAGGAACACCGCCGCCTTGGCGGTGACCCCGACCGTGACGTGGCCTTCCAGTACATGGCGTACTTCTTCGAAGAAGACGATGCCGTGCTCGCCGACCTTGCAGAATCCTACCGCGCGGGCCGCTTGCTGGCCGGTGAGATGAAGCAAGCGTGCTTGGAACGTGCCGAGGTGTGGCTGGGCGATCTGGCCGAACGTCGGGACGAGACGGCTCACCTGGTGGAGACTTTCCTCGCACCTGATGCACGCTGAGCTTCAGGACGAAAACACGGGGGGTTCAGGCCCCGTCGGCAATTCATCGGCTTCTTCGGCCGTCAATTCACGTTGCGATGCATCGTCGTCAAGGATCAGCGACCGTCCGCTGGGGTCGAGGAGCTCAAGGGTCACCGGCGCATCAAACACGGCGGCCATGGTCATCGTGAGCCTCATTCGCAACAGATCAAGCGCAGCACGCTCCTCTGGAAGGTCGCCGTGGGCCACCACGTCGCGTTCGACGATGTCGAGGACGTCCAAAAATCGCTGGAGGACGCCTTCAACGTTGGACACATAACCCGTGGATGAGGCGCCGGGGGCCACTTCCAGGTCAAGTTCGGGGATGCGCACGGTGCAGGCCGTTGAGCGGACCACGCGCGCAGTCAAGTGACGGGGCGAAGAAATCTCAAGTTTCCAACCGGTCGGGGTTTGCGCTTCTGCAGGGATCAGGTCGGTTTGCCTCCAGCCACAGGCCACGCAAAGCAGGGTGACTTGCGTGTGCTCACCGAAGTACGGAATCTCGTCGATGTGGGTGCGCAACCGAAGCCCGTCTGCATCACCGCAGGTCGGGCAGGGTGCGTTGACGGTTTGTTCCATTCACCAACGCCTCCCGTCGCCATCGGGGCGGACGGATTCAGGAGCGTCATCGACCCCACGCACGCCTTCCACGCCTTGGGGCAGCACGAGGATCCGGGTGTCGGTCAGTTGGAGCAAACGGCCTCCGAGGTCGTCCTCGACAAAGACCGAAAGGTGGTCGAGGGCCATTCGGAAGTCGTCCCGTCGTCCGAAGAGCGGAGCGAGGTCCAGGAGCGTGATGTGCCCTTCGGCCGCCCAATCCATCACTTGGCCAATGCCTTCGATGCTGTTCAAAGACGCTCGATGGATGACCGGTGCACCCGGTCCGGTCGGGACCGGCGCGTCTGGGTAGATGTTGCGCAGGTCGTGGTACGCGTGGGGGACCGTCGGGGCTTCTGGCACGCGCCGTGCATCATGCCGCAGGCTCGGCATGTCGAACTGCTCCAGCGGTGCACCCACGGGCGTGCGCGGCTGTTCCTCCGGCGCACCGGTGAAGGCGTCCAGCGAGGACTGCCATTCATCGGCGTCGGGTCGGCGTGCCATGCAGTAGGCTGGTGTCGAGGTCCCATGAAGCCTCGCTTAGGATGACGGCGGATTCATAAGGGTCCGACAAACAGTCTTCATCACGCACCCGTTGTTCATACGGGGTGGCGGAGGTGGACATCCATGATTCAGGGAGAGCACGAAGGCGTTCTGAAGACCGGCACGAGCACGGTGGGCATTACCTTTGACGGCGGAGCCGTTGTCGGTGCCGACCACCGCGCCACCATGGGCCACTTCGTGGCCAACAAGAGCGTCCAGAAGTTGTTCCGCATCGGCGACAACCTTGGCTTGACCACGGCCGGTTTGGTCGGACACGCCCAATCCCTTTCCCGCACCCTCGCTGCAGAGGTCGCCCTCTACGAACTGCGCCGCGGTCAGCAAATGACCGTCAAGGGCGCCGCGACCTTGACGGCGAACATCCTCTCCGGACGCCCCCACTGGGTCCAGTTGCTCATCGTTGGCGTGGATCCCAGCGGCCCCTCTGTCTACTCCATCGACTCCGCCGGTGGTTCCATCCCCGACGTGTACTGCGCCACCGGCTCAGGTTCGCCGTACATGTACGGTGTCCTCGAAGAC
>DALQ01000048.1:16368-20700 GCA_002496845.1 Euryarchaeota archaeon UBA495 | reverse complement strand
CCCAAGGAATTCTTCATGACCAGCCCAGAACGCTTCGAAATCGCGCTTGAGCGAATCGAGAACGAGTTGAACGATCGGCTGCGCTATTTCGACGGCACGAAAGAAGCGGTGAAGCGGCTTCGCCTAGAGCAGCGCACCGAATACGACCTTGAGATGCTTCGCGAAGTCGGGCACTGCTTGGCCATTGAGAACTACTCACGGCATTTCGATGGACGCGAAGCGGGTGAACGCCCGTATTGCTTGCTGGATTTCTTTGCCGCATGCGCCCGGCAATTCCACGGCGACCCAAGCCGATTCCTCGTCATCATGGACGAGTCCCACGTGACCTTGCCTCAGGTCGGTGGCATGTACCACGGAGACCGCGCACGCAAGGAGAACCTCATCGAGCACGGGTTCAGGCTGCCATCTGCGGCGGACAACCGGCCGCTGAAGCTCCCGGAGTTCCAGCAACTTGTCCCACAGATGGTGTACGTCTCTGCCACGCCTGGGGAACGAGAGTTGCGGCACCTGTGTGAAGTCACAGGACAAACGGTGCCCGAAGGCTTGCTTCACGTGGCCTCAAAGGGTGGCGCGGGCCAAGCGGACGTGTCTAAGAAAATCCAGGGTTCGCCCTCGATGTACGAGATGCTGCAAACCATCGAGCATCTGCCTCGCATGGAAATTCGGCCGACTGGACTGCTGGACCCGGGCATCGAAGTACGCCCGACAGAAGGCCAGGTGGCCGACCTGCTCTCAGAAATCAACGCCCGCATCGAGCGAGGTGAACGGACTTTGGTTACCGTGTTGACCATCAAGTTCGCAGAGGAAGTCGCGGCCTACCTCAGCCGCATGGGCGTCAAAGCCCACCACCTGCACTCGGAGATCGACACCATCGAACGAACGGAGATCATCAACGCCCTACGCTTGGGCCTCATCGACGTCATCGTGGGCATCAACCTCCTCAGAGAAGGCCTCGACATCCCCGAAGTCAGCCTGGTCGCGATTTTTGACGCCGACCGCCAAGGCTTCCTCCGCAACGAACGCTCCCTCCTGCAAACGATTGGGCGTGCGGCCCGAAACGCCAACGGCTCCGTCCTCCTGTACGCAGACAGTGTGTCTCCTGCCATGAGCGGCGCCATCCGCCAAACGCTCGAACGGCGTGAACGGCAAGCACAGGACAACGAACGGCGTGGGATCGTCCCACAAACCATCGTCAAAGCCCTTCCACAGATGGGGCAAGAATCGGAAGGGCTGCTCGAAGGGACCACGGCATCGAGCCGTGGCAAGCGCTTAGTGGCCCGAAAAGGAGGTCGAGCAGACCCTGCTGGACCGGCCTTTTTAGCGACCAACAGCGGGACAGACAGCGAACACCGGATTTCAATTGAAAATTCTATTTCCCAATTGGAAAACGACGAGGAACTCCCCCTAAGCCGAGAAGCGCTCCAAGAGATCGCCTTGGAAGTCAAGTCCGCGATGGAGGATGCCGCGAAGGCCCTCGATTTCGAAGAGGCAGCCCGGTTGCGTGACCGCTTGATGCTCATCAACGACCGGCTTGATGCTGCAGGGATTGATTGAAAACGGGCACGAACGAGGACGTGGCATGGCCATCGACCCTGAGCAATTCGACGTCCCGGTCGTGGACTACGACTTCACGGCCACCACCACGCCGAAGGGACTGATCGACCAAATGGCCTCCGCAGGAGGATTCACCGCAACAAAACTGGCCATGGCCCGAGACATCCTCAGGAACATGGACTCGGACCTCGCAGGCGTTGAGCATGACCCTGCAAAGATGCTGAATTGGCTCTCTTTCCCAGCCTGCTTGTGCGCCACTGGAACCAGGGGCTTCTTCGTGGAAGCCTTGCGCCGCAAGATGTTCAACGTCGTGTCCACGACCTGTGGCACCTTGGACCATGACATCGCTCGTGCCCATGCCGCCTACTACCACGGGGCCTTCGAACTGGACGACATTGAATTGGGCGAACACGATTTGATGCGCTTGGGCAACGTCATCGTCCCCACGTCGTCGTACGGTGAAATCATCGAAGCCGTCGTCATGCCCGCCTTGGAAGAAATACGCAAGGAACGGCTTGAGGAGACTGGGTTGAGCGGCGCGGATGCTTGGGTCGGGTTTGGCTCCATTCACTTGGTCTGGGCGCTCGGCGAGAAAATCGGCACCAAGGACTCCTTGATCTACTGGGCAGCCAAACATCGCATCCCGGTCTGCATCCCTGGAATCACCGACGGCTCCATCGGAGCGCAGCTGTTCATGTTTCGGCAGAAATACCGCGACTTCCACATCGACACCCTGGCCGATGAGCAGGTGATGAGCGATTTGACGTGGGATGTTGACACATCCAACGCCCTGATGATCGGCGGTGGCATCTCAAAACATCACGTCATCTGGTGGAATCAATACCGCGGTGGACTCGACGCAGCCGTGTACATCACCACGGCACCAGAGCACGACGGTTCCCTTTCCGGTGCCCGTTTGCGTGAAGCCATTTCTTGGGGTAAAATGCGCCCAGAGGCTCCCAACGTGTGCGTCGAAGGCGATGCAAGCGTCCTCCTGCCCTTGTTGGGCGCAGACCTGTTCACCCAAGGTTGAGTCCGTCGTTCAAGGCGAGATGGTGCATCAACGCCTCCCTCACGGTCATTTGGGGCCGCCATCCTTCGGGTTGCCGTGTTGAAAGGAGCGCATGCAAGGGGGCCAAATCGGGTTCTGTGTCACCCTGCACCACCGCTTCAACACGAACAGGAGGGCGATGTGGTTCTGCAAGCACGTCCACAGAAAAGGCCCCCCCTTGGCCGGCCGTCCAGCGGCGTTGAAGCAACCCTGCTTCACGAGCCAACTCCTCTGCAGACCACCGGCGGCGTCCGCTTAGCACCATCTTCGAAGAAGGGACTGTACCCGAAGCCAACAACAGCAACGCTTCGATCAGGTCATGTTCCGACACCCACCACCCGGCACGCACCTTGTGCCCCAGTTCCAAGGCAGGCCAGAGCTCTTTGGTCAAGGTGGGAACGAGGTCCTGAACCACAACGGTCAGGATGCAGCCTTCCCGTTCAATGGTGAGGTGGCACCCACCACCTGGCCCGGAAAGATGGGTTTCAGCGTGATCTGTTTCAACAATGTTCGAGGCCCCCAACAGATCTCGGTCTGCGATCATGTTCCGCACCACTGGCGTCATACCGGAGACTGGGTGGCCCTTTCTGCCGGCGAGCAGAACGACGGATGCAGCGAATCGGGGGTGCAACCCCTGCACATCGACCGCCTGCATGCCCGCCCCTCCGCGCCGGCACCTATGAGTTCGCCGACTGGCATTTCGACGAAATTCGCCTTATTCCAATTGAGAATCTCTAAAATTAGAGCATTTTTCACCATCAGAGGGGCCAAATGCGCCCGCCGGATCGTGCCGTCCACAACTCGCACCTAGGATGAGTGGAGAATACGACGCTTATCAATTGGAATTCCGTCCTGAATGAAACGTTTCAGGACGTGCACGCAGTTACTGAAATGGATTATGCGTCATGCCGTTTTTCGGTGAAATCCAATTGGATAAGAGGAATATTCCTTCAATTCCCAATTGAACAGTTACATTATCCGTCGAAGACATTAAGAGTCCCCCTCATCACAGGCGGTGCAACGGGAAGGGAGAACATGGCACCAACAGACTACCACATTCAGGAATTGATGCAACGCGACGTGTACGTCAAGGACACCAAAGTGGGCACCATCATCGGCGAACGGCATCACCCCAACGAATCGCGCGTGCGATCCGTTCGCCTCCTCGTCGAAACGGACGTTGCAGGCGAATTCATGCGCAAGCCGGCTGAATTTGCACCCCTCCCGAAGGAGCTTGTTCACAGCATCAACGACGACGGCTCCGTCCGCCTTTCCAAGTCCATGCGCGAACTCCAACGCCGCTGGCGCAACACCGTGCGCATCGATGAACAACTCTACGCGCCCGACGAAATGCTCGACCGTGCCGTCTTGGACAACCAGGGCAACGAAGTCGGCATCATCACCGGTCTGCTCAAAGTGAAGCGGACCTACAAGGGATTCATCGTCACCTTGCGGGTCGGCGTGCAACAGCGGTACGAGCTCGGAGAGACCATTCGGCTCCCCCTTACCGCCATCGCCCGCACCCGCGATCGCCTCGATGAAGTCGTCCTTGGCCGTACCTTTGAACGGGCCATGCAACTGCCGTCGTACATCACCCTCAACGAGATGGACGCCTCGGAATTCGAGTGATTGCCTCACCGTCATCCTTTTGATGACAGGTCAGGTCGGCGGCGTGCCCAAGCGCGGGTAGCTTAGTCGGTTGGAGCACCCGGCTGATAACCGGGAGG
>DALQ01000048.1:0-16070 GCA_002496845.1 Euryarchaeota archaeon UBA495 | reverse complement strand
TGGAGCACCCGGCTGATAACCGGGAGGTCGCAGGTTCGAGTCCTGCCTCGCGCACTCACACCCTTCCACGGGAAAGCCCTTGAAGCGCCGGTCGAAGCCATGCATGTGGCGGTCGTCTCCAGCAGCAACGCGCGGGCCATCGCGGAGGAACTGGCCACCAGCCTCGGATGGAGGCATATCCCGGCAGAATCTCGGCGTTTCCCTGACACCGAAGGCTACGTCCGCATGCCTGAAGAGCACATTGAGGCCATCCGCAGCGAGCCCGTCGTCGTGGTTTCCAACACCTTTCCCGACGCCGGCATCGTGGAAACCCTGCTTTTGCTGGACTTGATCCGAGACCTCCGAGCGGGACGAATGGAAAATTTGCGAAATATCGGGCCCCAGGCCATGGATGACGTCGGATCTGGCGTGATTTTGGCGATTCCCTACTATGGGTACGCCCGACAAGACAAGCGATTCAAGCCCGGTGAGCCGATTTCAGCCAAAGCCATTGGTCGACTTTTGGCCGCCCATTGCGACGCGATGGTCGTGCTTGACCTCCACGCGCCCGCCGTGCTCGAGGACATGCCGGTGCCGGTCGCGTTCACCAGCGCCATGCCCGAACTTGCTGCTCACCTTCAGTCGACGGTCAAACCGGACTTCGTGCTCTCGCCCGACAAAGGAGCCATCGATCGGGCTTCAGCGGTGGCCGAGGAGATCGGATGTGGCTTCTCCTATCTTGAGAAAACCCGCATCGACGCCCATACCATTGTTCACAAAGCGAAGGATTTGGACGTCGACGGAAAAATCGTCGCCATCGTTGACGACATGATTGCGACGGGCGGGACCATCTGCCGTGCTGCAGAAGCCCTGCGAAGCCAAGGCGCCATCGCCGTTCACGCGGCATGCTGCCATGGTTTGTTCACCGGCGGCGCCATCCACAGGCTCTCCAGTTTCGTCGACGGCGTCCATGCCACGGGGAGCCTGCCCAACCCCCGTGGGGTCATCGAGGGAGGTCCTGCGCTCGCGCGGGGCGTCGAATCCATTCTCAAAACGTGGTCCTGAGGCACGCTGAACGCATTCCGGTGCGTTTATATCCGGACCACGTGGCGCACGGCTTACCTACACGAGGAGGATATCCGATGAGTGTGCATGTGCGATACGAGACCCCAGAAGACGTCAGCAACAAGATCTACGAATTGGTGCAAGCCTGCAACGGCGGCCGCATCAAGCGCGGATCGAACGAAGTCACCAAAGTGGCGCTCCGCAAGACCGCGGCGTTCGTCGTGCTCGCTGAGGACGTCAACCCCCCCGAGTTGGTCAACCACATTCCACTCATCTGCGATGACAACAGCATCCCCTTCGGCTACGTGCCCTCTCAGGAATTCCTCGCGAAGGAAGCCGGCATGGAAACGGGCGTGAAAGCCGCGAGCCTTGCCATCATGGACGTGCCCAAAGCCGCCCAGGAAATGCTCGATGAAGTCCTCGAACTCATCAAGGGCCTGCGGGCTTGAATGGAGTGATCCACATGAGCGAAGAACTCGGAGGATGGCCCGCTGAGGTCGTCGAAGTCGTTGGTCGAACCGGCATGACCGGTGAGGCCACGCAGGTCAAGGTCCGCGTCAACGACGCGCCCAACCCCCGTGACGTCGGTCGCATCATCACCCGCAACGTGCTCGGTCCCGTTCGGGTCGGTGACGTCTTGATGCTCAAGGACACGGGCCGCGAGGCCCGCAAGTTGAATGCGAGGTGAATCATATGCCAGAGCGACGTGTTTGCAGCTTCTCAGGTGACGAGATCGAACCCGGGACGGGCACGATGTACGTTCGACGCGACGGGAGCATCTTGTGGTTCAAGAATTCCAAGGCCCGCAAGAACATGGTCCACCTCAAGCGCAATTCGCGCCGCGTCAAGTGGACCCGCCACTACGTGAAGGGCGGCATCCAGTGAGCCACAGGCCATAGGATGCTTCTTGAAGGGCGGCCCGGTCGCCGGGTCAGGTGAAAACCATGCAGACCACGTACGTCATGATCAAGCCCGACGGTGTCCAACGCGGCTTGGTCGGTGAAATCCTCAACCGCTTCGAACGCAAGGGCCTCCAACTCGTTGGAATGAAGTCCATGGTTCCTGACGAAACCATCGCACGCACCCACTACGCCGTGCACGCCGAGCGCCCCTTCTTTGAGGGCCTCATCACCTTCGTGACCTCCGGACCTGTCGTGTGCATGGCCTGGCGGGGTGTCGAGGCGATTGCCGTCGCTCGCCGCCTCATCGGCGCCACCAACGGCCGCGAGGCCGACCCCGGCACCATCCGTGGCGACTACGGCATGGACATGGGCTACAACATGATTCACGGCTCGGACGGCGAAGACACCGCCGCGACCGAATTGGCGCTCTGGTTCCCTGAAGGGCTCATGGAGTGGACCCAAGACGGCCAGCGCTGGGTCTACGAATGACCGGGGTGAAGGGCATGTCCGACGAGGGGGAAGCAACCGCCCCCGTCGAAGACGCGCCCCCACGCGGTGAAAACCGACAACCAATCGTCAGCGTGCTTGGCCACGTCGATCACGGAAAGACGAGCCTTCTGGATCTGGTCCGCTCCATCGGCGTGGACCGTCAAGCCTCGGTCATGGACCGAGAGGCCGGCGGCATCACCCAACACATTGGGGCCACCGAAGTGCCTGCTGACGTGCTCAACGACACGTGTTCGGCGATGATGGGGGGGCGGAGTTTCAAGTCCCCGGGTTTGCTCTTCATTGACACACCAGGGCACCACTCCTTCACGTCGCTTCGCTCGCGTGGTGGGCAGTTGGCCGACATCGCCATCTTGGTCGTTGACATCATGGAAGGGCTTCAGCCCCAGACCATCGAAAGCCTGGAGATCCTTCGCAGAACGAAAACCCCCTTCGTGGTCGCTGGGAACAAGGTCGATCGCTTGCACGGCTGGCGCTCCGAACAGGGGCGTGCGTTCATCGCCTCATTCGGTGAGCAGCGCAAGGACGTCCAAGCCTTGTTTGAAGACCGCTTTTGGAAGCTGGTCGGCATGTTTGGCGAGCACGGATTCAACCTCGAACGCTACGACCGCATCAAGGATTTCCGCACCGACGTGGCCTTGGTCCCAATGTCCGCCAAGGAAGGTGAAGGGCTCCAAGATCTGTTGACGGTGACCGTCGGCTTGGCCGAACGTTTCCTCGAGGACCGCCTGACGGACACCCTTGGCGATGCTGAGGGCACCATCCTCGAGATGAAGGACGAAGTCGGCATGAGCAAGACGATCGATGTCATCCTCTCCCGAGGTACCCTGCGCACCGGCGACAGGGTCGTGTTCGCTACCTCCGATGGGCCGGCCACGACCCGCATCAAGGGCCTGAAGCGCCCGCGTGGGATGGCCGAAATGCGCGATGCTGGAGACCGATGGGAGACCGTCGATCACGTCGATGCGGCGTGCGGCGTCAAAATCGTCGCTCAAGGGCTCGAACGTGCCCTTGCGGGCACCACCGTTCGCCTCGCCAAAGACGAGGAAGCCCTCGAAAAGGCGGTTGCTGCGTGCCTCGAGGAATGCCGGGTGGACATCGACCTCCAAGAGGAAGGTGTGGTCATCAAGGCCGACACCATCGGTGGGCTCGAGGCGCTTGCCTTCGAACTCGGACAACTCGAGATCCCGATTCGTATGGCCACCGTCGGGCCCGTGAACAAGCGGGACATCCTGACCGCCGAATCCGCCAAAGACCCGCTTAACCGCATCATTGCGGGGTTCTCCATTGCACCAAACAGGGAGGTTGCGGACCGGCTCAATGCCGAGGATGCACCGGTGAAGTTCGTGGCGGGTGAGATCATCTACCACATCATCGACGAGATCGAAACGTGGAGGGAGGACACCAAGGCTGCGGCTGAAGCCGCGGCACGTGAAGACCTGGTCCATCCAGGGCGCTTGCTGTACCTAGAAAACCACACCTTCCGCGGACGTGACCCCGCCATCATCGGGGTTCGCGTGGTGGGCGGCCGCGTCCACATTGGCCAACGCTTGATGCGCCCAGACGGTTCACAGGTCGGCCAAGTCAAGTCCCTGCGCACCCGTGACAGCGAAGACGTACGCGAGGCCAACCAAGGCGACGAGGTCGCCTGTGCCATTCAGGGACCCACCGTTGGACGCCACATCAACGAGGGCGACGAGTTCTTTGTCGACGTCCCAGAATCCCACGCACGACGGCTTCGGAAAGTGGAGTTGACGGCCATCGAAGAGGAAATCCTCGAAGAAATCGTGCGACTGCATCGGAAAGAGAACCATTTCTGGGCCCGTTGAGTGATGCAGGGGTGACGTGCCCCGCAAGCACGTTCAAATATGGATGAAGAAGCCTAACGGGCTGAATAGGTGATAGGATGCAGGCCGCCGACGCGAACACCGCCAAAATCATCAGCACCGTTTCCCAGATTGCGAACGACCTCATGAGCGAAGTGGGGAAGGTCATCATCGGGAAAGAAGAGAACCTCCGACGTGTGAGCGTCGGGATCCTCTCAAACGGCAACATGCTCCTCGAAGACTTCCCCGGTCTTGCGAAAACCTTGCTTGCAAACACGTTCGCACGGGCCCTTGGTTGCAAGTTCAAGCGTGTTCAGTTCACGCCTGACCTGTTGCCCTCCGACATCATGGGGACCTACATGTACGACCAGAAATCGGGGGACTTCAAACTCCGAGCTGGACCGCTCTTCTCCAACATTCTGCTTGCTGACGAGATCAACCGTGCTCCGCCAAAGACGCAAGCTGCTCTTCTGGAAGCCATGGAAGAGAAGCAGGTGACCATCGAAGGCATCACCCACAAACTGCCGGCTCCCTTCGTGGTGCTGGCCACGCAGAACCCCATCGAGCAGGAAGGAACCTACCCGCTTCCTGAAGCGCAAATGGACCGTTTCCTGATGAAGATGAGCATGGGTTACCCCGACCGAGCCGAAGAGAAGGCCATCCTTGCACGCCGCAAGATGCGTGGAAAGGACGAGCACGAAGTCGCCCAGATCACGGAACCAAAGAAGGTCGTCGCCATGCAGAAGGCCTTGGAAGGCGTTCACGTGGACCCCTCCATCCTCTCCTACATCGTCGAGATTGTGCAGCGCACCCGTGAAGACCACCGCGTGGTCAACGGTGCGTCCCCTCGCGCATCTCAGGCCCTGTTCAAGACCGGACGTGCCTCTGCAGCCATCGCTGGGCGCACCTACGTCGTGCCCGACGACATCAAGAGCGTCGCCATGCAGGTCATCAGCCACAGGATCGTCATGAAGCCTGAAGCCAAGATCCGTGGCATCACCGGCGGCCACATCGTTCGAAAGATCCTGTCCGAAGTCCCCGTGCCCGTCGTTCAACCCGTTTGAGCCCAACCGAGGCCGAGGTTGATAGGGGAGGGCCGAGGTCCTCAACACCGGGAGGAAAGGCATGGACCCATACAAGATGGTCATCGCGGTCGCCAACCAAAAGGGCGGATGCGCGAAGACCACCACGGCGGTCAACCTCGCCGCTGCGCTGGCGCGTGGCCACAAGAAAATGGGGCTGCCACCAGCGAAGGTGTTGCTCATTGATTTGGACCCACAAGGGAACTGCGCCACGTCCTTTGGCATCGAGAAGAAGCGCGTCAAGAAGACCGCCTACGACTTGCTGACCAACGACTTGGGCGAGGAATTGCCGCTGATGGACGAGTACCTCATCGGACCTGAAGACCTGACGGCCTCGATGCGCAACGCCTGGATGCTGCGAAACGAGAAGGGGCGCCCTCCTGCAACCCTGACGACCGAGAACCTCTGGCTCCTCCCAAGCGACATCCACCTCTCCGGTGCTGAGATCGAGTTGTCCCACAAGATCGGCCGCGAAACACGGCTGAAGGAAGCCTTGGCGCCCATCATCGACAACTTCGATTACGTCATCATTGACACCCCTCCATCACTCGGCTTGCTCTCCATCAACGCCCTTAGTGCAGCGAATTGGGTGATGGTTCCCGTGCAAGCGGAGTACTACTCCCTCGAAGGGTTCAGCATGCTGATGAACTCG
The DNA here is from genome assembly GCA_002496845.1 of Euryarchaeota archaeon UBA495. Taxonomy (GTDB): domain Archaea; phylum Thermoplasmatota; class Poseidoniia; order Poseidoniales; family Poseidoniaceae; genus MGIIa-L3. The sequence continues at coordinate 10,057 of DALQ01000048.1, read as the reverse complement.
GTCAAGATGATCCAGCGTCGGATCAACCGCAACCTGAAGATCTTCGGCGTGGTCATGACCATGGTTGACGCCCGGTCGAAATTGTCGCGTCACGTCTGCGACCAGGTGGCCCTCAGCATCCCGAACAAGTTGTTCAGCACCTCCATTCGTCGCTTGGTCAACGTTGCAGAGGCCCCTTGGTCGGGTGCACCCACCGTGCTGCTCAACAAACCGACCTCGTCTGGAGCAGGTGCAGGGTCGTTGGAGTACTGGACCCTCGCCCGTGAATTCCATCGACGCGTCCAAGACATGCGACGCGAGTTTGGCGTCCGTGATCCATCGAGGGTTTCCCTTGAAGCCCAAGGCCGCCGCTGAACGGAAAGGGTCCACAAATCGCGTTCCAGCGAAGTTCGCCCTCGCGCGGCTTAAGTAGCGCAGAGAGGGCACGACCGAACGGGATGCACGATGACAGCGAAGGGAATGACCTCGGTAAGCGTGAGCTACGAAGTACGAAGACAGTTGAACACCTTGCGATCGTTGGGTGGATACAAGAGCGTGAATGAGGTCCTGCTCGACCTCATTCGCCACCAACGCATGGCGCGGATGGACGGCAGCCTCGAACTGCTCCGTGAGCGGGCCAAGGCCACCGCCGACGTCGATGTGGACCACCTCGTTGAGCGGTTGAACCTCGCTCCCTTCAGGGTGTGAACACCATGATGAGTTGGAAGCCACCTCAGGTGGCCTTTGAGACCCGTCATCTTGTGGCTGCGCTCTTTGACGCGGACACCACTGAGGCGAAACTGATGAGCGTCGCGGCCCTTGGCGACGTTGAAATTACCGCAACCCGAAGCGCCTGGAACGGCGTGCTATGGTTGATCCAAAGCACCGTCAAGGAAGGCGGGCGCCCCCTCTATTCAGGAGAGGAGCTGGCCCAACTGCGTGCTGACTTGCCCGTGCGCTGGGCCTGAACCCGGTCACTTGTTTTGCTCAAGCCACTGGTGCCCGTACCATTTCCATTGGTCCATCGTCCATCCGTTGGGCAAACCTTCCTCGGGGACGGGCGGGGCTTCACGCTCGGGTTCGTCTTGGACGGCTGCCTCGACAGGTTCCTGTTCAGCGGCGGCCGCAGGGGCAGCATCCACGGAATCGCTTGGCGATGATTCCTCGTCCGATTGAAGCACGACTTGCTCGACCATTGACGTCACCTCAGGCTCCTCGTCAGGCGTGTCCATCGCAGGCTCAACGCTTTCGGATGCTGCGCCATCGTCGCCCCAAAGGTCGTCGTCAAGACCGCCGATGGCCGAAAGGCCTGCTTCCCCACTGAGGGCTTCTTCGTTGGTGGATTCATCGAACTTGAACGAGCCAAACGACTTCTCCTCCGACGGACGCTTGACCCGCTTGGTCATGGCTCCAAGCAGCACGACCACCACAGAACAGACGACAAACACACCACCTGCAACGATGGCCACTTCCGTGATGAGGCCCATGTCCAATCCGCCGCTGGACGATGAGCCCGCCACGGTTTGGTTCCAGTAGTTGTAGGATGTACGGCTGCGTTCGGTTTCGTTCAAGGTGCTCAGGTACTCTTGGTATTCCGTGCTCCTCCATCCGAGGCACACCTCACGAAGGTCGTCGAAGCTCAGCAAGCAGTGGTCTTCAATGTCGACGACCAAGGGATTGGTGTCGTTGTAGTCGACGTTCGATCCCACACCGTCCCCGTCAAGGTCCATGTGTTCATTGGGGTTCTCCGACATTCCCTCGCCCACTTCCGAGGCGTCCGCCCAACCGTCGCCGTCAGCGTCCAAGCACCCGTAATGGGGCTCACTGACGTAGCGCGTAGTGGCGCCGAGTTCCGGCACCAAGGCGCGAAGGGAGGTCCCTCCGCTGGTGATGCAGGCGTCCGGCGTGGTGCCGTCTGGGTGGTCGCCGTAGCCGTCTCCGTCGAAATCCTCCCACTGGGTCTTGTCTCGTGGGAACGCATCTGCCCCCTGCGCGACCAACCACGTTGCATCAGGGTCGGACCATCCGTCCAAATCTTGGTCTGGGCACCCGCGACGGTCGTTGGTCGAGAAACCGTTGGCGTCGGGGCAGGCGTCCGGTCGAACGCCGTTTGGAGCATCGCCGTACCCGTCGCGGTCACGGTCCGACCATTGCGAAGGGTCCTCTGGGAAAGCATCGCCGTCAGGATCGGCTTGGTTGTCACCAACACCATCGCCGTCGGCATCTTCCCATTGATCGGGATCGTCAGGGAAGGCGTCGCCGTTGGTGCCGTCGGCTTCGTCACCGTAGCCATCGCCGTCGCGGTCCGACCATTGTGTGGGGTCGTTGGGGAATTGGTCGCCACCGCTCTCGCCGGTGTTGTCGCCGTAGCCGTCCCCGTCGGTGTCAGTGGTTTGGCCCGCGTCGTCTGGGAAATCATCGGTTGCATCCGCCACGCCATCTCCGTCCGCATCGAGGTCAAGGAGGCGAACGCGGGTGCTCGTGGAGGTCACGCTGACCACGTGAACCGTCCCGTCGTCCTTGCTCACCACCGAGATCACTTTGCCCGTGGCTTGATGTTCCTGGGTGGACGTCAGGGTGCTGTCAAGATGGACGGCCAAGCCGTTTTGATGGCCTGCCCACACGCCACCTTCGCCGTCCAAGGAAAGGGAAGTGACCGGGGCGTTTCCGCTGACCACGACGTCAGAAGACCACGTGCTGGTGTTCCATCGCATCACACGTCCGTTCGAGAGCCCTCCCCACAGGAATTCGCCCTCTTCGATGAGTTGTGTCGGTGCTCCGCCAAGGCTCGTCAGGTCTTGGGTTTGGACGCCTTCCTCGTTGTGCACCCGCAAGCGGCCGTCAAAACCCCCGTTGAGCAAGCGGCCGTCTTCGAGGATCAAGAAGGAGCAGATTCCGGCGTTCATGACGGTCGTTCGAACCCCAGAGGGGCCTCCGGTCTCGTGCTCGATGGCTTGACGCAGGCCTCCGTTGTGAACCACCCACAGGTCACCGTCGTCGTCCCAATCGAGTTGGTCCACCGGATCGGGCAATGAAATCTCACGCGTGATCGCGTCGGTGTCGAGGTCCAACACCAAGGCTCCGCTGGAGTGTCCGACGGCCAACAACGACCCAGCGAGGTCCAAGCGAACCGCATTGACGGTCACGTTGAGGTCGACGGCGCGTGTGACTTGGTAGGCGCCACTGTTCCACCGAAGGGCCATAAAGACCCCTTCTTCATCGAGGGTCAGCACTTCGTCACCACCCGTTGAGAACCACATTTCCACAGGTTCAGGACCTTGGTGGATTTCCCCTCCGTCAATCAGCGAAGCAGTGGCTGAGAGGGCGAAGGTACCGACCAAGAAGAGGGCGGTGAGCAGGACGGCACGCAATCCTCGCATGGTCCCACATGGACCTCAAGGCCTTGAAGGACTCGTTCCCTCGCTCAGTCCTCGTCGGCCGGTTCAAGGCGCTCGACGGGTGAAATTTGTCGGGGGTTCATCGTCGTGACCGGCTGCAGCACGGTGGGTTCCGATGCGGCGGACAGCACGGGCATGGCGGGCTTCAGTTGCGCCCTTGGCCTCGGGGTACCGAGGGCATGCAGGGTGCGCACTGGCATGAGGATGGGTCGGTCTCCAATGACGTCGCCTCCGGGCTTGACCGGTGCTGCTACTGGAGCTGGAAGGACGGCTGGCTCAGCCTGAGCCAAGGAATCCTCGAGCATGGCCTCCATCTCGGCCTCTCCAGCCTCGTCGTGGACGTCCTCCAGGACCGATTCGATGGTTGACGTTTCGAGATCCACCGGCGTCGGGAGCGTGTTGTCTGCTTCACTGACGGACGGTTCGACCGCGGGTGCAGGATCTGCGACGACCGATTCCACCGCCGGTTCAAGCGGCATGACGTTCGAGGAAAGAGGAGCCTCAGGTTCAACCGGAGCAACCGGTGATTGGACGGGTGCTGCAGGTGCGACCATCGGCGTTTTGACCTGCTTGACGGCCTTGACCACAGGTGCTGGAGCGGAAGGCGCCAACGCCCGGGCGGTGGAGGTGGGAGCTCGCATTCCAGCAAGACCCATGCGGGGTTGTTGGGCTTCGGCGGCTTGGGCCATCGGTCCCCGCAGGGATCGTCCTGCGGATGCTCCCAAGGAGTCGGGGCGTGCGCCCAATGCCGCAGCATCGACCGGAGCAGCAACAGCGCCGCCTTGTCCAGAGATTGAAGCCAGCCATTGCTGACGCTTGTCGATGCGTTGGTCGGTGCTTTCGAGGCGGCGCATTTCCGACTCGCGCTCGGCAAGGGTGGTCTCGTCGCTCGCGATCTCGCCCTCGATTTGGGACGTGATGCTCTCGCGCATGCGGTCTTCCGCCATCGCCTTGAACTCATCCATCTTCTTGGAGAGACCAGAGATCCGGTCCCGGATTTCTGCACGCTTCAGGCCAAGCTGGGCTTCAATTTCCGCACGAATGCGCGCTTCCTTCCTGCGCACATCGATGAGGGCCTTGTTGCGCATGATTTCCTCGCGCTTGTCGAGCTGACGTTCGAGTTGTGTGGCCACTTCGTCCAATTTCCGCTCTCGGAAAGCGTTGAGGCGCTCTTCCATGTCGAGTTCGAGTTCGAGCACGGTCTCCTCCTTGAGCAGGTCGAGGTCCGTATCCCAGGCCAACCGCTCGTTGCGGAGGCTTGCGTCCACCTCGGACATGATGGCCTTGCGTGCAGCGGCTTCTCGGCTTTGGAATTCAAGTTCAAGCCGCTCGGTCCACTCTTCGCGCTTGGTGGCGTGCTTGGCCTCCAGTTCCTCGCGAAGTTGCGCTTCTCGCTCGTATCGGAAGCGGGCAAGGCGATTCTGAATTTCGGATTCACGGGCCTCACGGTAGCGCTCAAAGTCCTCGTTTGAACTGGCCTCAAGCTCCGATTCAACCTGCGAGCGAAGGGCGGTTTCGACCTCATCAATGGCTTTGCCGTAGGACAAATCGAAGCGCTCACGAAGCCGTGCTTTGCGATCGGAAAGGCGTTCTGCGAACCGCTGCTCAAGTTGCTGCTCGACTTCGTGCCTCAGTTCATCGCGACGGCGGGCGATGGCCAACTCGACGTCTTCGCGCATGCGCTGCTCGAGATCGTCGGTGTCCTGACGGAGCCGAACTTCGAGCTCCTGTTGGATTTCTGCGCCAAGGTCGGCTTCCAGCCGTTGGCTTCTGCGTGCGTATTCTGCGCGCAAGGCAGCCTCACGGTGGTGAAGGCGTTGCCGGACTTGCTGCTCCAGGCGGGTTCGAATGCCGTGGCGAAGTTGCTCTTCTCGCTCGCCCAGCGCGGAGTCTTGTTCGTCCTTCAGACGGTCAATCTCCAAAGATTCCAACGCTTGATAGCGTGATTCCATCTCTTGAGCGATCTCCTCCTCGAGCACGCGAATGCGGCGGTGTAGGCGCTGGTTTTGTTCGAGTTGAAGCCGTTGCTTCGCCACGTCGAGTCGATGCTCGTGCTCCTGCTCGAGTTGCTGCCGAAGGTCGTGCTCAATGCGCTCCTTCTCTTCCTCCATGCGGCGATCGGTTTCAACCTCGTACCGCTGCCGGAGCACAGACATTTCCCGCTCAAGGCGCATGAGGTGCTCATCGCGAAGCCTGCTTTCCTCTCGTGCGATGGCTTCTCGGCCTTCTTCGGCCAGTTCCGTTTCCATCGCTTCGCGCATTTCGCGCTCAACTTGCTGAAGGGTGCGTTCGCGCTCGAGTTCGTAGCGTGTGGAAAGGTTGGCTTGTTGAGCAAGGACGCGCTCTCGAAGTTCTTGGTGCCGAATGCGGCGGTCGCGTCGGACGTCGCCACGGAGGCGCTCTTCCTCGCGGTATCGGGCACTCACGTGCCCTTCTTGTTCCGCGCTGGTGCTGTGTGCTCGGGTGAACTGTCCACGCAGGGCTGAGAGGCTGCGGCGGTCATGACCGCCCCCGGTTGGCCTCGATTCTGCCATGCAAATCCCATCCCGACAGCAGCGCCGCCGATGATGCACATCCTCGTCTCTTCATACATAAGGTGACTGCCCACGAAGGCCGCACTGCGCACCGGTTTCCGGGCTGATTCAAGCCGCGGAGCACGTCAGAAGTTGACGGCGAATCGCTTGTCACACGCAGGACACGTGATCTCTCGACGGCCCGGGCGGCGGCGCATCCGCAAGCGGCGGTCGCACGCAGGGCACGCCACCTCGATCTTGGGCACGGCTGCCGTCAGGATGAATTCGTCTTCACAGGCACCGCATTGAAGCAGTGCGGGGCGTTCATCAACGCCGCAGACAAGCACCTTGTTGCAGGACGGACAGGCGACCTTCTCGTTCCTCCACGCACGGCGTGTGGCCGGATGATCGATCTTGACCTTCGCCTCGCACAGGGTGCAGGTCATCTCGCCCAATCCGGTGGGGAGCAGCCCGTCGCAGCGGGGACAGGTCAAGCCCGGAGGGGCGATGGAAGACTCCACTTCCAGGCGCTCGCTCATGCCACGAGGAGGGCCTTCTCCTCTAAGGTCTTCACGACGTGGAACGGAAGCGAGACGCGAAGAGCGTCAAGGATTCGCGCGTGTCGCCGAGGATGCCGGAGAAGGTCCCTTTGATGAGGTCCCACCAGCCGTCGCTTCCAGCCAATCGGGCCCCGTTCAAGATGACGATGATGACCGACATCTCGTGGACTAAGACGCCCACCCAGAGGTTGTCGTACCAGTTGTTGATGACGGCAAACACGAGGATGACCGTCACGCCAATCGAGAAGAGAAGGTTCGCCCACAACGTTCGGTTGGCCGAACGAGCAAGCGAGATGAGGTTGGTGATGAGGCGGGGGTCGTCTCCAGGAATCAGCACGTCTGCCGCTTCGAGGTTGACCTGTTCTCCCGTGCCCACCGCCACGCCAACGTCCGCCTTGGCCAAGGCTCCGGCGTCGTTGAATCCGTCACCTACCATCATGGTCACGTGCGTGGTGCTGCGCTGCTCCACGAAGCGCACCTTGTCCTCAGGGGTGAGTTCGCCGTGCGCAGCCTTCGTGGACATGCCCACGCGCTCTGCGAATTGGTCGACCGCGGATTGCAGGTCTCCAGACAGGATCTCGACGTTGACGCCTCGGGAGTAGAGGGCGTTGACCACCTCGTCCGAACCGGAGCGTCCGTCGTCGTGAACGAAGGTGAACAGCGCGATGCATTCGCTTCCTCGCACGAGCACGCTGGCGCCGTGGCCTGCTTTGCTGGAGACGACCAAGGCCGCCGCGAGGTCGCCCTCGAGGCTGACACCCGACGGAAGCCGGTCGGGCCGGTACAAGCCGACCAATTCACCGCGCACCTGCCCCTCAACACCGGCGTGGACGTCCTTGAGGCCTTGAACGGCGGTGGGCTTGAGGTCCTCTGCCTCAAGCAAGTCGCCCACGGCCAATGCGTAAGGATGCGAGCTGGCGGCCTCCAATCCACCCGCCAAGCGAATGGCGGTGTCACGGCGGCGGCCTTTGGCGACAGTGATCTCACCGATGGTGGGCCGACCGCTGGTCAGCGTACCGGTCTTGTCCAGCAGAACGTGATCGACCTTGGCCAAGCGTTCCATGGCGTGGCCACCACGTACGATGGCCCCGAGGTGGGCTGCACGTGCCAAGATGGCCGCGTGAGGCATCGGAGCGGCCAGCAACAAGGCGCATGGGCATGCGACAACCCACAACAGCAGCATGGTCGTGATGTCATCGGGATAGAAGACCCGCCAAATGACCACAGAGCCGAAGAGTACGATGGGGACCCAGATGGTGGTGAACTGTTCAACAAGCCCCTGGAGGCGAGGCGGTTCTTCGCGGAAGGTGTGAACGGCTTCAATCAACCCAGAAAGCCTCGTGTCATCGCCCGTCGCGGTGACTTCGATCTCCACAGGGCCTCGCTGGAGCACAAGCCCAGCGTTGAGTTCGTCGCCTGTCTCCACATCGACGGGCACGGATTCACCGGTCAATGGCGCCATGTCGAGGCTTCCGGTGCCACCGACGATCCGTCCGTCGGCCGGAATCAACTCGCCGGAGCGAATCTGCAATTTGTCGCCGGAACGGACGAGGTCGATGGGCACTTCTTCCCATTCCTCGACGGCTGGAGGAGGCGCTTGCATCGGAGACATCGTGGAAGGGGCCAAGCTGAAGCCCATTGGTTTCGCAAAGGTGTGCTGATGCGGTTTGTTTGAGCGACGTGCGGTCCGAGGAAGCCGATCAAGACCGCCTTGCATGGCCTCTCGGGCACGCACCAAGGCGTCGCCTTCGAGGTGTTGGGTGAAGGCGACAAGGATCACCACAATGAGCGCTTCCTCCCACATCGTCAGCAACACTGCTCCGATGACGGCCATCGAAGTGAGCACTTGGAAACCAATTTGCCGGTTTTGCAACCCTGCCATGGCCTCTCGGAACATCTCGGCTCCACCGATGATAACGGCCAAAACCGCAATGCTGCCAAGAAGCAACTCCGGTGCATGAAGGACCTCCAGCAAGATGACGATGGGGAAGAGGGCGAAGGAAAAGGCCCCCCCAACAAGGCGTCGCTGGTCAGGCCGAAGGCGGTCTGAGTCGGCCAAGCCAAGGCTTGGGGCGACACCAAGCAAGTCCGTGAGGGCAGCATCCCGATCGGATTCCAGCCCTTCGGGGGTGTCGGGCAGCAACTGGAGCAGGACACGATCGTCGCGGGTGATCTCGGCATCCAGCACGCCTGGTTGGCGACGCAGCAATCGATCCAGCCGAGCCACAGGCACGCCGCTTTTCGTGGCCAGAGAGGAGGCGGAAACGCCTTTCAATTGCTGATGAGGGACGTTTGGAGCGTGCCCTAGCGAGCGCAACACGCGAGCGGCCTCAGCGACGGTGCCCACCGAGAGGTCGATCTGCACACGCACTTCGCCCGCGGTTGGCGAGACGACGGGGGCCCAGACCTGGTCCAGATGCTTCAGGGCCCGTGTGGCTTTGGACGCACAATCGGGGCAGTCCATGCCCAGAAGCGGCCACGTGACTTCGTATTGGCCGGTGGCCTCAGTCACAATTTCCGCTTCAAGCACAGCCCCGCCGCTTGACGATTCCACCGTGGAGGTTTCAGGAGCAGGCTCGACCGCTGGCTCCTCTCTTGGGGGCGCCACCGTCGTCTTGACTTTGCCATCGATGATGTCGATGAAGACTTCCTCTTCATCCACCATGGCCGTGGGTACAGCCCGTTTCTCATCAATCCTCCCACCATCGTGCTCCTTTCCACCGGTCATGCGCGAACCCCTAAGGAGGAGGCCAACCACGTGGACAACATGGCATGGTTGCCCGAGGGTTGGACCCCAAAACTGGTGGCTGTCGACATTGACGGAACCCTGACGGATGCCAACAAAAGGCTCCATGTCGGGGCCATCGAGGCCCTTCGTGACTTGGAAGCCGCCGGCATTCCGGTCGTGATTTGCACCGGAAACACGCGACCTATCGCCTACGGGCTTTGGCGTTTCATTGGACTCAGTGGCCCATTGGTGTGTGAGAACGGCGGCGTTCTGTGGTATCCAAATGGAGACGTGGTGCTTCGTGCCGAAGGAAAAGAAGCGGAGGACGCATGCCGGTGGGTGGCAGAACGTCTCCCTGGCATCGATGCCGACGGCATCGCCACCAATGCTTGGCGTGAATCGGAATGGTGCCTGAAGACCGGGGAAGACATGGAAGCCATCCAAGCGGAACTTTCCACTTCGCCCTGGTCGCATTTGACGGTGCTTCGAACGGGTTTTGCCATCCACGTCATGGACCCATGCCTCTCGAAAGGACAAGGCCTTGCGCAAGTCCTCAAGCGGCTCGATGTGGCGCCGGAAGACGTGCTCGCTGTTGGCGATGCACCCAACGATCTGAGCATGTTTGATCTGGTGGGTTGGTCGGTGGCGGTTGGAGGCGCTTTTCCCGAAGTCGAAGCCGTTGCATCCGTTTGTTCACCCGAACCTCACGGGGCCACTTTCCCGCCGCTTGCCGAGGCCATTTTGGCCGCGAAAAAGGCAGAGGGGTGACTTGATAACAGACTGGCACAGCGTGGAATTTGCACGCGGGGATCGCCAAGCTTGGTCAACGGCGCTGCGTTCAGGTCGCAGTCCTCAACGGTTCGCAGGTTCGAATCCTGC
>DALQ01000040.1 GCA_002496845.1 Euryarchaeota archaeon UBA495 | reverse complement strand
ACACCTTGGTACATCGCCTTGTCTTCGCTGTTCGTCAAGTCAAGACGAATGATCTTGGCACCCGCAAACAATTGCATGATAATCGAGCCAGTCACGATTGGACCGATGCCAAGGTGCATGATCGAACCGGATGCACCGGCCATGATGGAGCGGAATCCACTGAACAGGTCAAGGGCTTGACCGGAGAGACCGAACAGCAGGACGTTGGTCATGGCGAAATAGATGCACAGCACCAGGAAGGTGGTGGTGATCTTGTCGCGGAAGCGAACGTGGTGATCGGGCTTCTCGATGGCGGGGTACACGTCGACGAAGCGATGCAGCGCGTACAATCGGCTGCTCTTGTCGCCCTCGTAGAGGAAACAGGTGATGGTGGCTGCAGCACCAAATCCGAGGATGTACACGCCAACGAACACGAACCCAACGGCGGGGTCATAGCCTCCCCAGGCCTCTGGGCGTGTGTACCATGTGCCGATGCCAAGCAGCGCCAGCCAACCCAGCATCTTTCCGTATCGACCGACGATTGGGACCGTCTTGAGCGACTCGGGCATCTCGACCATGAAACAGGCGAGGAGGTAGAGCAGGTAGACCACGGCAAGGCCGATACCGAACAGAGCGGCCTCCTGAGGCTGACCCGATCCGTTGAGCGCTTCCCACTGCCACCAAATGAGCATGGCAAAGTAAAGCACGGCCGAAGAAATGTATCCGGCGGGAATGGGACGTTGCTTCATGGTCTCATCCTCGTGTTGCTATGCAAGGTCATGCGCTCTTGAACGTTCAGTGCGCATGGACCTCCAAATCAGGCTTCATCGTCCCAGTCGTCGTCGCCGTCCGTTTCGACGGTGCCGCCGGCGGCTTCGATCTTTTCCACGGCCTTCGCCGAGGCACTCTCTACCGTCACGGTGAGGGAGGAAGAGATCCGGCCAGAGCCGAGGAGCTTGTCGATGCCAAGCTCGGTCAAGTCGATGCTGTCGGCTCCTTCGGCCATCGCTTCGAGTTGGCCGACGTTGACCGTCACGCTGACGTTGCGGAGGGAAGGGTCGCGGTTGAACCCGTGCATGCCCCAGTGGTTGGGCATGTACTTGATGCGGGTCATCACGCGGTGCTTGTTCATTCCAGCGTTCCCGCGGCCGCCACGCTTTCCAGCACCACGGCCGGCCTTGTGACCGCGTCCGTTGGTACGGCAGCGTCCTCGATGCTTCTGTGATCGTTGTCCCATCATCTCACCTCATTGTTCCACCATGCGCTCAATGAGCGCACCGATTGCATCGCCACGGGGGCCGAGGGCTCCGCCGTTGACGTGGGATCGCTTGATGCCGCCCCAGCCCTTCGACCCGCGGGGCGGGTGAAGGCGGAAGACGCGCTTCATGTTGGGGACGTCCTTGACCGTGCCATCGCCGGAGGCGATGGACGTGGCGAGAGCGCCGATGTCGGCGTGAACGCCGCCTTCGGCGACGGCCTCGTCGGTCAATGGAGCACCGCCGACCAGACGACCGCGGTGACGGAGCATGGCGTCGACGGTGTCGAGGTCAGCATCGCCCCAGGTGATGTAGTCCTTGGCCTTCTGGAGCATCCCACGGTACTGATCGTTCTTGGGGATGATCACCGCGTGGTTGACACGGGTGAGGTTCAGATGGTGCATGGTTTCACGGATGGACCGCTCAACCTTCACGTCGCTTCGCACTCGAACAACAATCCAACTCATCAAATCGCCCTCCCGTAGGTGATGTGGAGATTTTGGCGCTGCTCATCGGTGACGCGGGTGGTGTTCAGCGCCTTGAGCGCATTGAAGGTCGCCGCGGCGTAGTTGATCGTGGTGCGGGTCTGTCCGCTGGTGCGGGACAACACGTCGGTCACGCCAGCAAGTTGCAGAACGCGCTTGCCGGTTTCGCCGATGACGAGGCCCTTACCGGCTGCAGCCGGCATGAGCGTCACGCGGGTCGAGGCGGAACGCCCCTTGACCTTGAACGGCACCGAGGTACCGGGGCCGGCCGAAGATTCCCACGAACCGTTGCCACGCTGGACACGAATGAGGTTGAGTTTGGCGGCGGTGATGGCCTTCTCAATGGCCTTGGGCACTTCCTTGGCCTTGGCCATGCCAAGACCGACGTAGCCGTCCTTGTTGCCGACGCAAGCCATGACGTTGAACCGCACACGACGACCGGAGTCGGTCATGCGCTGAACCATGTTCACCTTGATGACGTCGTCCTCAAGGCCGGGGAGCAGAGCGTCAACGACCTGGACCTCACGGATCGGAAGGCGGCTGGCAAGGGCTTGCTCGTAGGAGATGATTTCACCGGCCATGACCTTCTGGCCAAGTCGGGTTTTGGGTTGCCACTCACGAAGCGCGAGCAGGGGGTCCGGACCGCGGCGGCGGCGGCGGCGAGGGCCGTCCTGAGGAGCTTCTTCCTGGGGGGCGAAGGCCTGCACGAGGCCGGGTGCCATGTTCGGGATGGGGGTCTCTTCGCTCATGTTCAGTACGCCTCCTCAATGGTGGTGCGGCAGGCTTCGACCTTGTCCGCGATGGATTCATCGATGTGAGCACCGTTGATGCGCTCGTCGTCGGGAAGCACGTCTTCGCCGTGCGGGACCTCAAGGCCAGCATCGACCATGCCGCGCAGGGCGGCATAGACGCGGTTGCCAGGGGTGCTGGCGGCAAGCCCGATGTCGAGCACGGCTTCGTTGTGACCAGCGGCCAACGCGGCCTTGCCAAGAGCAAAGCCAACGAGGTACGAAGCAGGCACGGACTTCTTTGAGAAATCAGCGGGCCAACCGTAGCGGGAACTGAGGTCGCCACCGGTCACGGTGGCGACGACGATGTCACCGTCGGCACGGTAGGTCGTGATCTGCGCGGTGGTCCGGGTGTTGGACACACGAACGACGGCACGGGGCATGCCGCTCTTGAGCAAGCGGAGCCGGCGGCGGTAGTCGGTGGTGGCCGAAAGGCGGCGGCGGAAAATGGTACGGCGACGGGTGTGCTGCATCAGGCTTCACTCTCCTTGAATTGGACGCCTTCGACGCCCATCTGGGTGCGCATGTGGGCGATGGAACGGTAAGAACCGCCCTTTGCCTTGAGGTAGTAGTGGCGGTAGGCGTTGGCGTCGAGGGTTCCGTCGGTGCGGAGGCCCTTGAGCACGCGGCGCTGAGCACGGATGGTGCGCATCCAGCGGGACTTGCGCGGGTTGCGCGCGTTGGCGGTACCCTGGCGCTTCCCCTGACCCTTGCGGCGTCCCTTGCGCTTCTGTTCGAGGCGAACACGAGCGCGGACACGGGACGTTCCCTTGACCGGCTTGGCCTTGATGATGCCTTGATCGATGAACTCACGAATGTCTTCGGTCTGAACGGCGCTGGCGACCATGTCGATGTAGTCGGAGTTGATCCACACGCGGTGGACGCCACATCCGAGAATCTTGGCTGCGAGGCGCTTCTGGTTGGTCAACTGCATCAGGCATCCCTCCGACGGTTGAGCACGCGAATGCCGAGTTCGTCAGCACGGGCGTGAATGGTGGCGCGCTTGCGGCCGCCGACGGCAGAGCCGATGCGGGCAGCCTCAACGGCGGGGTCGATGGCATCGAGGTCGGCGACGTTGTGCACCATGACCTCGGCGAAGCCGCTGGGGTGGAGTCCACGGGCGGCAGCGACCTTTCCGTGTCCGACACGGACAAGGGAGCCTCGGTACTTGTAGTTCCGGCGCTGCTTGTTGTCCATTCCCTTGGGCTTGCGCCATCCGGAGCGGGAGAGACGAGCGTAGCGGAACCATTCGGTTCGGCGGAAACTGGGCGTCTTGGCCTTCTGGGCCGCACGGAGCGCGAGGGCTTCGCGGGTGGCGTCGTCGAGCACGGGCTTCTGGCGTGCGGTGTGGAAGTCGTCCTCACCGTCGCTGTCCCAGTCGTCGTCGTCTTCCCAAGCGTCGTCCTTGCCTTCAGGGGCATCTTCGGACGCCTCCTCTTGAACGGGAGCCTCATCGGCGCCTTCGAGGCGAGCGATGAGATCCTTCTTGTTGCCCGACACGGGGAGGTCGCGTTCCTTGAGCAGCTCCTTGAGCTGCGCGACGGTCATGCTGCTGAAATCGTCAGACATCTTGATCACTCCTTGGACACGCGGTAAATACCGTCTTGGAACACGCGGCGGTCACGGTTCTTCACCGTGGTGCTGCGTTCGATGTTGGCGGCGGTCTGACCGACCGCTTCCTTGTCGATGCCGCTGACGATGACGTCGGTCTTGTTCTCGACACGGACGTCAACGCCGCTCAGGATGTCGGCGCGGCGAGGCACACGCTCACCGAAGTAATTGTTCACCACGAACTCAGACCCTTCGACCTTCATGGTCATGGGGAAGTGAGAGTAGAAGCAACGCAGGGTGTAGGAGAAGCCGGCGGTCACGCCCTTCACCATGTTGCGGATGTGGGCGTTCCAGGTGCCGGCCAAGGCCTTCTCTTTGCGACGGGGCAGGTCGATGCGAACCATGAGGCCGGCGCCGTCCTGCAGAAGGACGATGCGGCTGCTCTGGAATTCACGCGAGACTTCACCCTTCGGGCCCTTCACGGTCAGCACGCCATCCGCAATAGAGGCGCTCACGCCTTCGGGGAGCTCGATGGTGTGTTCGATTCGGTCAATCTTCGCCATGCTATCACCTCAGTACACAAAGGCCAGGAGTTTTCCGCCGATGCGGGCGTCCTTGGCGTCGTAGTGGTTCATCACACCGGAGCTGGTCGAGAGGATCAGAAGTCCGAAGTCCTGCGCGGGCAGGTAGCGGGACTCCCACTGCTCGTACTCTTGGCGGCGCACGCTGTGACGGGGTTTGACGGTGCCACAGCGGTTGATGGCTCCGCGCAATTGCACGGCAAAGTGGCCACCACGGCCGTTTTCTTCACGCTCGTATTGGCCGACGTAGCCGGCCTTCTGCATGATGGAAAGGACGTTGCCAAGCAACTTGGACGCCGGGGAAAGGTCAACGGTCATTTTGCCGGCCTGTTCAGCGTTGTGAATCTTGACCAGCGCGTCGTTCAGTGGATCGAATTGCATCTCTCATCCCCTCCTCAGTTCAACTTCCTGAAGCCAATTTCTGGCCCCACGTCTCGGAAACACTGGCGGCAAAGGCGCAGCCCGTGTCGGCGAATCAGACCGCGACGGCGGCCGCAGCGGCGGCATCCGTTGGTTCGACCAATGCGTTCTCCATGATCTCGTGCCATCCTAATCACTCCTCCATGATGGTCAACTCGAACGTCTCCTTGAACCAGGCACGGGCCTCGTCCGCAGTGACGCGGTGTTGTTGGCCGACCTTCGCCTTGTGGCGTCGGCGGCGAGAAACGCGGTGACCTGGGCGCTCAAGCACCACGGTGATGTCCATCCCGAAGATGCCGATCTCCGGGTCGTACTTTTGCTCGGGAAAATCCGTGTAGTCACGGATGCCGAAGGAGAGGTTGCCGGAGCGGTCGAAGTTCCACGAAGGGATGGTCTTCTCACGGACCCAAAAGGCGTCCTTGAGGAAGGCCATGATGCGCTCTTGGTCACGCATCGTCACCTTGCACCCGATGGGTGCACCTTGGCGCACCTTGAGGTCGCGGTTCTGAATCCGTCCAAGCGTGCGCTGAGGGCGAACGCCGGTGACGATTTCCAGGACCTTCTCGGCGTTGAGGAGGCGTTCGCCACCTTCGCCGACACCGATGTTCACGGACACCTTGGTGATGCGAGGTTGCATCATGGGGTTGGCGGAATCGCTCACGCAGCCACCTCCGTGGTCGGCAAGTCGGCGGAACCGACGGCAAACACGTTGCCGACGGTGGTGCCGAAGTCTTCGAACTGAACTTCGTTGGGCATGCTGGAGCGCTTGACGATGTATTCCTTCACATCGGCGAAGCTGCCCACGTGCACGCCACCGATGAGGTAGCAGCGGGTGCCTTCTGCGAACACGATGTGTTCGAGGACCTCTTGATCGGGGAGGGAAATGCGCACCGCGTCATGGGTTGCATACTGGCCTGGATCGTCAACGAGGATGTTGCGACCGTCGTGGAGGTTGACTTGCGTCTTGCCTCCCTTGACCGTGGTCTTTCCTTCAACTCGGCACACCTTCCACGCTGCGTCAGCGGCGGGGATGGGGCGGTAACGGAGGCGACCGTTGTGGTCGAGGATGCAGCGGTAGTTGTCCTCACCCAGGGTCAGGACATCCATCAGACCAACGCTGCGACGGGTTTCACGGCACACGCGACCGTCGACCTTCACGAGGCCTTGGTTGACGATGGCACGAACTTCGCGGTTGGTGGTCGCAAATCCGAGGACGTCGCGGATGATCATGTTGAGGGGCATCCCCAATTCGAGGGAGTGCGCACCGGGCTTGGGCTTGGACACCCAGATGCTGGTCTTCCGGGGAAGGGGCCAGCTACGGGGCATGACGAGGCGCTTCAGGTGGTTTGGACTTGCCATGATGTTCAACTCCTGTTCTCCGTGAGTTTCTGCATACGCAGCTTGTCGGATTCATCCAGACGGGTGATGACGACGTTGGAGGCGTGCACGGGAACCGCTTCTTCGCGGTTGTCGGACTTGGCGACGGTGACGCCTTCGATGGTGAGGCGGCCGGTGTTCGAATCGACGGTCAGCACGACGCCTTCGGTGGTGCTGTCCTTGCGCTTGCCACCGTGGCGCTTGCCACCGTGAGCCATGTCGCCGCGAACCACGCGGACGGTGTCGCCAACGCGAACCGTGGTGGTCCGGAGGTGAGCGAGGCGCTCGTCGGGGTTCGCCAACATGAGGCGGGCCGCAACGTTGCGTCGCTTGATGTGCGGGGGCGCGTGGATCTGTGCCTTGCGCTGCTTGCCTGGCTTGCTGCTCTTCACCATCTTCTCACCTCACACAATCTGCTTCGCCGTGGCGGCGATCCTGGGCCAGCGCTCAGCTGCTTCGCGAGCAACGGGGCCCTTGATGTCGGAACCTTGGACGTCGCCACGCTCGTTGACGATGACGCAGGCGTTGTCAGCGAACTGCACCCAGCTGCCGTCCGCACGGCGGAAGGGGCGGCGTTGCCGCACGATGACGGCGTTGAACATTTGTCGGCGGGTTTGCGGCGTCCCCTTCTTGACAGAGACCTTGGCAAGGTGCCCGACACCCGCAGAGGGGTACCGGCGCATGGTGCCACCGAGCTTCAGGACGTTGATGATCTGGACGATCTTGGCCCCGGTGTTGTCGGCAACGTGGAGGCGTGCCGCGGTGGGCAGACCACGGGTCTGACGGCCGGCGATGCCCTTCATCAGGCCTCACCTCCGGGCGTGACTTCGATGACGCAGAAGGCGACCGACTTCGAAAGCGGGCGGCATTCCATGACCTTGACGATGTCACCGATCTCGACCTTTCCAATGCAGGAAGGGAGGTGGGCGCTCATCTTGCTGGTGCGCTTCTCAAAACGCTCGTACTTCTGCATGTAACGGACGTTGTCACGTTGCAGGGTGATCGTGCTTTGCATACCCACGCTTGCGATGGTGCCTTCAAGCACCTGACCGCGCAAGCGGAGGCTGCCGTAGAAGGGACAATTCTCGTCCCCGTCCCACTCATCGGTGGGGGCCTTGACGTCGATTCCAATGTCTCGCATGTTCACACCTTCGGGTAGTTGCGGTTGGTCCTGTCTTCGGGCCGCTGCCGCATCAGCGAACCGTCGATGACGGTCGTGAAACCGTCGATGGAAAAGGAAAGCCCGGCCTTGCCGAGCGTGAGGGCGCGCTCGCCCTCGAGGAGATGGATGGTGTGCCGGGTTTCGTCAACGACGAGGCCCTGGCGGCCAACCAAGGAAGGGTCGGCAGCGTCGACGACGGTCAAACCGGCGCCGATCCAAGGAAGGTTTCGAACGTCCATCTCATCGCACCTCCACATTGTATCCGTTGTTTCGAAGCACCTGAGCCGCCTTCTTCTTGTGGTCCCCTTGAAGTTCAATCGTGCGTCCCTTCACCGTACCGCCAGCAGCACACTTGTTCTTGAGCAACTTTGCGAGTTTGTTGATGTCAATGGCGCCGTCATCGAGCCCTTCCACCTTCGTCACAATCTTGCCGTACCTCCGCTTGTCCGTGCTTAGAATAGCGCGTTGTTGTTCCTTGGCGATTTCCTGGCAGATGCAGAGCTCGTTGGGGAGCCCACAAACACTGCAGATGGCGGCCATTTGATGTCGTCTCCTTGAATTCACTCGGCTCGCTGGGCGAGGTGGGTCTTGATCCGCGCGATGCTGCGGCTCGTGGCTTTGTACGCCCCCATGTTGGCAGGGGTGCCACCAAGCGCCTTTTCGGCGTTGAGCTGAAGCATCTCTTCCTGCAGTTCCACGAGGCGGGCCTGCAAGGCATCGAGGCTCATCGAAGAAATGTCACGGTTGCTGACGTAGGTCACTCCGTCACCTCCTCGGGCTGGGCCTCGGCTGCGGCAGCCGCACGGTTGGCCAACTCTTCGTCGCTGAAGATGCTGATTTCGTGGGGCAAGCGAGTACCGGGTCGCATGATTTCGACGGTCACACCGATGGTGCCGAGTTTCTTCACGCAGACCGAGTAGCCTTTGTCCATGTAGCGCTCTGCGGTTTCACCGCAGTACTTCACGTGGCCGAGGATGAACTTCTGGGTGCGGTTGCGCGACCCGGTCAACTTCCCGGCCAAAGTGATGATGACACCACGCGCGCCTGCGTCCATGATGTTCTGGGCAGCGGAGTGGCCTGCGCGGCGGTAGTACCAACCGCGCTCCATGGCGGAAGCGATCTTCTCGGCCATGACCTGAGCGTTCAGGGCCGGAGTTTCGACTTCGACCACGTCGAGCTTGGGCGAAGGCAGGGTGAATTCATCGTTCAAGCGGCGTTGAAGTTCGTTGATGATCTTCCCACGGCGGCCAATGACCATGCCCACACGCTCGGCGGTCACGGTGACCTTGGTCCCGGCTGGGGTGCGAACGATGTCGAGGCCGCCAAATCCGGCCTTCTTGGTGTTCTTCATCAGGAATTCCTTGACCAAGAGACGGTCAACGTTCCTGTTGACGATGCGTCGGATGCTGTTTTCCTTGCTCATCATCTTCACCTCAGAACTCGTCGTCCTCCGCGTCATAGGAATCTGGAGCCTCGAGGAAGACCTCGAGGTTCACCTGGTAGTGGTTCTTGGGCGTGGCACGGCCACGAGCCCGGGGCATGAAGCCACGCTTGATCGTGCCACGGTGGGCAGCGATGTGGCTGATGATCATGTCTTCAGCATCGATGTCTTCGTGCTGATGGCGAGCGTTGTCCATCGCGCTGTTGAGCAACTTGATGACCACGCGGGAAGCCTTGACCGGGTAACGACCGGGTCCCATGCCGCCCTTGCGGTGACCGACCATGGAAGGACCGGATCGCTTGCGCTTCTTGTTGCCAGAACCAAGGCGGTAAGGGATGGCCTCAGCCTTGGCTCGAATGTCGGGTCGGTCCGAATCGATGAGCAGGACCTTCTCGAGCTTGCGGACGGCCGATCCTGCGGTCATGCCACGAATGGTGCGGCAGATTTCGAAGCAGGCCTTCACGTGAACGTCCACGTTGGTGGCACGTGCGACGGACAGACGGTTGCCTTGGAGAGGTTGGGTGAACCCCTTTTGAGGGAGTTGGCGGCGCTTGTCACGCCGGTTCATGGTTCGTGCATTCTTACCCATTCATCTCACCTCACTTCAGCGGCACGTGCTTGGACGACCGGGTTGCACCCACACCAGGGCCGCTGTGAGCGACGCTTCGGCGGGTCATGGCGAATTCACCGAGGTAGTGCCCGATCATTTCGGGGCGAACGTCGATTTCGACGAAGGCTTGGCCGTTGTGCACGGCGATGCGCTTGCCGACAAATTCGGGGAGGATGACCATGTCACGGCGGTGCGTGCGCACGGTGCGGCCGGTGGTCCGGCGGATGCGGTCAAAGAGACGCTCGTTCTCTTCGGAGAGGCCACGAGCGATGCTGCGGCGAGCACGGGCAGGAAGGAGTTCAATGACCGACATGCTCTCGGATTCCTCAGAGGGCCAAAGCGGCATTTCCTTCAGTTCCGCGACGGTGTATCCACGGTACGTGAATTCCTTCTTGGAACGGGACGTGGTGGTCGCCAAACGCTTGCGCGCCTTGCGACGGGACGCCTTGGGCGTCATGAATGACTTCTTCTTCTTCGCCATGCTCACTCACCTTGCTTCGACTTGCCGCGACCTCGGCCCGTGCGGCGTGGGGCGATCAAACCGACCTTGGCACCAGGAGGGGTGCCGCGGGCGACGGAGTTGGGGCCGTGGACGGCCTGGTGGTTTCCACCACCGTGCGGGTGGTCCACGGGGTTCATGGCCACACCGCTGACGTGCGGGTAGAGCTTACCACGGGCCTTGGCCTTGTAGTAAGCCGCACCGGCGGTGCGCAACGGCATGTCGCTGCGGCCGTGGCCGGCGAGGACGCCGATGGTGGCGCGGCAGGTGCCGGGGAGCATCTTCAGAGAGCCGGAGGGAAGGCGGACGCGGATTTTGTCACCCACAGCACCTTCGACGATGGCCGAGTTGCCGCCAGAGCGTGCAATCTTTCCACCGTCGCCGGGCCGAAGTTCCACGTTGTTGACCGCGGTACCTTCGGGAATGTTCGCCAAATTGGTGATGTTCCCTGGCTTCAGAGTGACGTTGTCACCGATGGCCACCGAGGATCCGATGGCCACACCTTCCGTGGCGACGACCATGGTGGTGTCGCCGTCGGGGAGCTTGATCTTGGCCAGAGGCGCGGTGTGAACCGGGCTGTGGATGA
This sequence comes from Euryarchaeota archaeon UBA495, assembly GCA_002496845.1. GTDB lineage: Archaea > Thermoplasmatota > Poseidoniia > Poseidoniales > Poseidoniaceae > MGIIa-L3. The sequence goes on along the minus strand of DALQ01000040.1, from coordinate 7,575 downwards.
GATCGATGACCTCTCCGACCACGTCGTTCTCACGTGGCATGAAGTTCTTCCCGGGGAACCGGTGGCTGGAGACCTTGTAGCGAGGGGAGGACCCCTTGCGCTGTGCACGAATTCGCTTACCCATGTTTCATCCCTCCAAATCAGAACGCACCCAGGCGCATCGCGGCATCTTCCGCGTCGTATCCTTCGGCCAAGCGCACCGAGGCGTGCTTGCCGTGCTTGGTGATTCGTGTGTTGACCTTGGCCACCTCGACTTCGAAGATGGTCTCGACCGCACGAGCGATCTGGGTCTTGGTTGCGCGCTTGTCGACGATGAATTCGAGGCGCTGCTCCATGGAGCGAGCTTCCATCGACTTCTCGGTCAGCCAAGGCATAATGATGACGTCGTATGCATCCATGATCTCACCTCAGTTCATGGCCTCCACGGCACTCTTGGTAAACACCGTCAGGCGACCGACCGCCCCACCGGGGGCGAGGTCTTCCGCGCAGAGATCCTTGACCGCCACGACGTCGACACCGGGCAGGTTTCGCACGGCGTGTGCGAGTCCTTCCTTGCGGGCCACGACGAGCAGCACAGACTTGGGCGTCTTGTGAACGCGACCGCGCATGGTACCCTTTCCGGCACGGATCTTGCGGCCATCACGGGCGCGGCGCAGGTCTTCGCCGAGACCAAGGGCCTCGAACATCGCCTTGGCCTTGCGCGTGGCATGGCCGTGGTTGAAGGTCTCAATGTCGTAGGAGGTGCTGTCACCGTCGACGACTTCGGTGTAGGAACCGAGGACGATCGGAAGGCTGGACACGTCGTCACCGAGGCGGTGGCCGCGGGAGACAACGGTCGCGACGTCGGTGGTCGCGGCCAGGGCAGCGTCGCGTGCGAGGCGGCGCTCCTTCTGGTTCAGCTTGCGGGACCAGTCGCGCTCGACCTTGGGGCCGTGTGCGCGGCGTCCACCGAGCGTGTGAGGGCTCTGAGCACCACGGCGGGAACCGGTGCGGCGCATGATACGGGACACACCACGGCCCTTGCCCCACCATTCAACGGAGTGCTTCATGCCAGCCATCGGGCGGCGCTTGCCCTGGTGGGCACGGGAACCGTAGGCTTGACGGCGGTTGGCGCGCGAAGACGCCACGGCGAGCTTGATGAGGTCCGTACGAACGGAGGCCTCGAAGCTCGATGGGAGGGTGATCGACTTGCCTTCGCTGACGTCCACTTCGATGTCGGAGTGGAGGCGGCCGGCTTCGACCTCGCCTTGGGTGACGGTTGTCGTGATGTCCATGACCTTGACCTTCATGTTCAGGCCCCCTGCTTTGACGCGGTGCTCACGTAGGTGATTTCGTAGTCATGGACCTGCATGTTGTCGGCACGGCTGGCGTCACGGAAGCGAATCAGGCGCTTCGCCGGGCCGGGCAGGCTGCCCTTGACAAGGACGTAGTCAGATCCCACGTTTCCGTAGTGGAGGAAACCACCGGCGGGGGTGATGGGGTGCTCGTCCGGGTTGGAGATGCGAAGGATGCGCTTGTTGTACTCGGTGCGCTGATGGTATCCGGTCTGACCGCCCTGACGGATGGTCTTCCGGACGTATCCGGTACCGAAGTCACCCATGTTGCCGTGCTGACGGCGCTTCTTTGAGTTCTTGTGAGATTGGAGTTTACCACCAAATCGGCGGATGACACCTTGCCATCCGTATCCCTTGGTCACGGCGACCACGTCGGTGAGGGAACCCTCGTCGTAGCAGTCGGCAAAGCCGTATTCTTCGCCCATGTGTTCCTTGGCGTAGGCCAGGCGGTCCGACGGGCTGCCACCAGAAAGGCCGATCTCCATGACTTCGGGGACCTTGCTCGGGGTGCCGGAAACGTTGGCGGGCTGGGTGGCGACAATGAGACGAACCTCGCAGAGGTCCGCCTCTTCGAGGCTGGAAAAGTGCGCGTCGGTGTCGTGGACCTTGCGCGAGGAAATGCGCTCAAACACTTCAGGGAAGGCTTCCTTGATGTCTTCGCTGGACAACCATGCTTCGCCCGCGGCTTGCTTGCCGTAGGGAGTCATGGTGTATCCACGCACGCCAAGGATGCGCATCTTGGGGACTTCGACCACGGTCACAGGAACGCGGACTTCTTGTCCAGCGGTGGTGGATCGTGGGTTGAGGTCACGAGAGAGAATGTGCGTCATGCCGGCCTTCCAACCGGCAAAGCCCTGCACGCGAACGTCAGAAGCGTCGCTCTCGGGCCATGCGTTCACGTGAGCGAAGTGGCGCGGAGAGCGCTTTCGAGGGCTAAACGCCATGCTACCGCGGCGTGGGTGGTTTCGCTTGGCCATGGGGTGGTCCTCCTGGTGTATGGTGCAACGTAGAGGCCCCGAAGGGCGTACGAGGGCTCGTCCGGCTTCGGGCGGCCGTGACACGTGTTCGGGTCTCGACGAACGCGAGACCCGACCGCCGGGATCCTCGAGGGATGGCCCGATGTGTCTGGCTGCCCACCTTGGAGCATTCCGCCGACCGCCCTTCCCTATATGAGCGGTTCGGTATGCGAAACGTAGGCCGCCGTGCACGTCTTAGCTACGCCAGTCTTCAATCCTTACGGCATAAATGACCACCACGTGTCAAACCCGACGACCTTTATCTCCCTTCGACATACGTGGACCACCATGCCTTCCGTCACCCATCCCCGGTTGACGGAGGGCGTCGAGGCACGTGGCTACCAATTGGAAGCCGTCGCGTCGGCTGTGTTGGGATCGACCATGGTGGTCATGCCCACCGGTTTTGGAAAATCTGCCGTCGAATGGATGGTCATCGCACATCATTTGGAGCGCGGCGGCAAGATCCTGCTGTTGGCCCCGACGGTCGCCTTGTTGGCCCAGCACCAACGCATGCTTCTCACCCATGTTGTGATCGACGAAAAGGACGTGGTGATGTTCACCGGTCAAACGGCTCCTGCCAAGCGACCCGACCTCTGGGCCAATGGGACCATCGTCCTGGCGACGGCCCAAGTGGTCCGTAACGATGCCATGTCAGGCGCCATCGACCTGAGCGAACTCTCGCTGGTCGTGGTGGACGAAGCCCACCATGCGCGCGGTCAGCACGCCTACGCCCAAGTGGCCGACCTTGTCAAAAGCAGCGCTCCAAACGCTGCGGTTCTCGGAGCCACTGCGAGCCCTGGAACAAACCGCGACGTCATCCTCGAGGTGGAAAAGCGCCTGGGCATTGAGCGCTGGAGCGTGCACGCCCGCGAAGACGCCGGACTGTCCCCCTACGCTGTGGATTTGTCCGTGGCCAGCGAACACTTGGCGCTTCCTGACACCTTGCTGCACCTCATCGCCCCGCTGGCGGAGGAGGAGCGGGCCGTGGCCGATCGCCTTCGCCGGCAAGGGTACCTTGCCGACACCGGGCACCTCACGGCAGCGATGCTCGACAACGCACAACGGAAAGCATCGGCCTCCATCGCCCGAAGGGACCGCCGAGGATACGAGGCGGCCCGTGCGGTCTCAGACCTTCGTCGGCTTCACCTGCTTCTCGACCTCTTACGATGCCAGGGCATGGAGGTCGCCAAGGCCTTCCTCGACCGCCAAGCGGCGAAGACCGGCGAAGACCGGAAAAAAGCAGGACGGTTGCTTGACCGACCCGCCGTTCGCCAACTTCGAGACAGTTTGGAGGTCACCGCTGAACTTCATCCAAAGCCGCATGCCGTTGAACGGCTGCTTGATGCGCGTCATCGCGAGAAAAAGGACACAAAGACCCTCGTGTTCACCGAGTACCGTGACACTGTTGACCGTCTCGTGGAACGTTTGTCGTTGAGCGAGCACCTGTCCCCTCTTCCCTTCGTGGGCCAGTCTAAGGCAGGGGAACGCCGGGGCATGACGCAGAAAGAGCAAGTCGCTCAAATCGACGCATTCCGACGTGGAGAAGCCAACGTATTGATCGCCACATCCGTGGGCGAGGAAGGTCTTGACATCCCTTCGGCCGATTTGGTCGTGTTCTACGAACCGGTCGCGAGCGCAGTGCGGGCCATTCAACGAAGGGGCCGAACAGGAAGGCACGCCGACGGCGAGGTCGTGATGCTCGTGGCAGAAGGCACGCGAGACGCCCACATGCTCCGGGCATCTGCGAGCCGTGAACGACGAATGATGGAGCACCTCCGAAGGATGGGGCGGACGCGCAAGCTCAACGACTTCGGCATCAAGGAAGACACCTTTGCCTCCTTCGAGGTCGACAACGATGGCATCACCATGGCTGCATCCGAGTTCGTTGCGCTTGAACAGGAACGGCTGAGGCCTGCACCGGAACCGGCGACCAAGGAAGAACAACCCGTGGCCACAACACCGGTGCATCAGCCCGGCAACGTTCGACCGGAGGAGCGACGCCATCCGGACCAAGCCTCCCTCTTCGGTTGGGAAAAACAGCCAGAGGAACCGAACGTTGCAGCCCGTCCGAAAGCAAAAGACGGAGACAGCGCCGTAGTGTTGGACGGTCGCAGCACATCAACGGGCTTGGACGCCCAAGGTCACATGGAGATCGTCCTTGACCGACGAGAAGCCTCCTCGACGTTGGCCGCAGGCCTGCGTGCCCGAGGCATACGTCCGGTGTTTCGCCATCTGGTGACCGGCGACGTGCGAATCGGCCCACGCTTGCTGTTGGAGCGGAAGACGGCCAAGGATCTGCACGCTTCGGTCCGTGACGGTCGTTTGCTGAGCCAAGTGCGGCGCCTTGCCGCCGCAGCGCCACGGGCTGGATTGCTGCTCGAAACGGGAGAAGGACTGGAGGGAAGCACCCACCCCAACGCCGTGCACGGAGCCCTTGCTTGGATGGCGTTCGACCTTGGATTGTCGGTCATTTGCGTTCGGAACGCTGACGAATCCGCTGCCTTCCTTGCCCTTGCTGCACGCCGTGAACTGGCGTGGCTTGATGCCTTGGAAAGCGCACACACCGGCCAACCCGCGGACGAATCACAACGGGCTCTCCAAGCGGCACAGCACGCCCTTGAGGAAGAAGACCAAGGCAGTGCGATGAGTGAGAAGTGGGCCGCTGCAGCCCTACGCCGACGCACCTCGCTGTTGGAAGCCGTCGAAGGAATCGGGCCTGTTTCTGCAAGGGCATTGGCCGAGGCCTTCGATTCAATTGCAGCAGTGGCGAACGCCAGCCCGGAAGAATTGGCTGAATCTTCGGGCATTGGACCGGGACGTGCTGCGGAAGTCCACCGAGCCTTGCACGGATGAGGGCCTGAGACCCGAATGTGACGGTTTCAACCGCCAATGACCTTCACGCGGGTGATCAGTTGAGCGAGGCGGTCGGGGAAATGCCCGAACGCAAAAGCGATGAGTTCAGCGAGGTGAACGACCGGCATGGTCGTGTCCTTGCCAGTCATCTTTCCTGCCTTGACCTGGTAGGAATCGAGATTCGCGTGGGAGATGGTGCATGCGCTGACCATCAGTTCTGCACCGGATTCCTTCGCATCTGAAAGCACGGCGGCCGTCATTTTCATGGCGACCTTTTCATTGGTCAGAAGGCTTGGTGCACCAACGCTCTGGCACTTTGATTCATAGTCCACAGGCGTTCCACCGAGGGCCGTGATCAAGTCCTCAAGGTAGCGTGGATTGAACGCATCGTCTTCGCTGCAAAAGCCATCTTGTTGCATGTAGGGACCGTAGTAACCTGCGATGTTCATGTCCAGTGGATTCACGACAGCCGCGTTGATTTTGTCAAGACCAATGTCTTCAACCAACACGTGCAGCAAATGGCGTGATTTTGACTCACCCATGTACTCGATGCCTGAGCTTCGGGCGATCAGGTTGTTGAGTTGGGCAGCGAGCACTGCGTCTGCGGCCATGGTGGTGGCCGTGTCGCAGTGAATGCTGTGCGAAGTTGCGCAGGACGTCATGATGTCGAGGCCCTTTTGTTCAGCAAGAGCGAGGTTTCGAGCCGCGAGCGCGTGCTGCAATCGAGTCGAGGCTTGTCGAATGATGTTCCCACCGTCGGACGTTGCCTTTGGAATCTCAACCAAGGTGATACCAAGCGACTTGCAGAGCGGTTGAATGCAGTCCTCAATCTCCATCATCGCCCCACGAGCGACGTTTCCGGGGTAATACGCTACTTGCATCGTCCCACCTCAGAACCTTTGGTCGAGTTCGTTGAACAAACTCACGACCTCATGGTGATCGACCACCTTCGAGTTGAACATGTTCGGAATCTTTCCAACGCCAGCTGGAGGAAGGAGCAGGGCCTGCAGGCTACGAATGGGCGGCCCACCGGTTCGTGTAAATCCAAACACCATCCGTGCTGAAACGCCAGAAAAGACGTTGGAGACAAGCCCGAGTGGCCCGAGGACCTGCCGGTAAAGGGTGGTCTCGTTGAGTTTGCCGGACCACTTGACCGAGCGCCCGTACCACTTGACCTGTCGGCCGGCACGGCCCGCGAAACGGAACTCGTGGAGGAGGCGGCCGCGAGCGTCGAGCATCGCTTCGGAAATCAGACGTCCGTCCTCGCCTTGGCGGCTGATGGAGGAGAGGTCGGTTTCCGACCACATGCCGCCGTCCTGCTGGAGGGTCTTCATGAGTTCACGGCGCTGTTCTTCCCCGCAACGAGGGTCGCTGGCACGCTGCCAGAGCCGGGTCAAAACGCCTGGGCCGACGTAGGTGTCGTCGAACGGAGTCGTGTCCGACATGCCGTGTGCGGCAAGGTCGGAGACGGCATCGAAGCGGCTGTGGAGGGAAGTCGCTTCAGCCGAGTTCATGGTGCCCATGGTCGAACCGTTGGACAACCGTTCGCCAGAACGGGGGTCGGCTCGCATCCACGGTTTGGCCTCGCTGCGCTTGCGTTCGAGGCGGGAGGGGTCCACGATCAGATCACGGACAACGGGAAGACCGGGCAGGGGCTCAAGCAGAAGCGTACCGCCCTCGTTCACGAGGCCATCAAGTCGAGCCACGTCGGCCAGAACGATGCGCCCGTTGGCACGAATGGCGGTCGTCGGGGTGCCGCACCCGTCGCCACGGCGGAAGGCCAGGCTGCCGTCCAAGTCACCTTGCACCGCTTCGAGCAGATCCTGCAGACTGGCATGGCCGGGCAGCGCGCATGACACAGTATCGAAGCCAGAAGAGGCTGCAACCGGGTCGTAGCGGAAGAGGCGGAGCGTGATGGACATCTCATCAGCAACCACGGTCGCGGGGGCGAAGTCGCCGTCAACGGCCGTCTCTTCGTCCCCAGTCCCGTAGGCCTTCATTTCGTCAAGGAGTTCGACTTGCAGCGTGCCTGAATCATCGACGCAGGCGAGGAGGGGCAGGGCTTCTTCGACCCACACCTTCCAAGGTGGCTCGAAATCAACGTCGCATTCCTGAATGGGGTGCGCCTGCTTACCGCCGAGCGCGGCAAGTTTGTCGTTCCAATCATGGCCGGCTTTGCAGAACTCGTCGTACGACGTGTCGCCGATGGCACACACCGAGTAGTGCACGGAGGCAAGGGCGGGTCCGTTGGCGTTGATGGCGTTCCACATGGCATCGGCGTTGTCGGGCATTTCACCCTCGCCCCAGGTGGAGGTGATGATCATCACGCGCTTCATGGTCGCCAACTTTGCCGGGTCGAAACCGTCCATGTC
>DALQ01000118.1 GCA_002496845.1 Euryarchaeota archaeon UBA495 | reverse complement strand
ATGTGGCGCAACGGCAGCATGGAAGCCCGCGGCATGATCATGCACAACGGCGTCTACGGCTCCTTCGGCATTGACGGCGACTCTGAGGACAGCCATACCCTGTGCGAAGGTTACCTCGAAGGCTACGCCAACGGACCTGCTGCCTACCTCTCAGGCGGCATGGTGACCTACGGCGGCAACGATTACTGGACCGAGCGTTCCTTCCTCGACCGGGCTCTGCAAAACTACCAGGGTTCGATCTACATCATCCAAGGCATGCAGGATTGGAACGTCGATCCACACATGGCCTTCCCCGTCCATCAGCAAGTCCACGATGCCGGCATTGAGGTGAAGACCCTCGCTGGGCAATGGGCTCACGATTACCCGGACCGCGTCTCGGGACACAGCTCGCAAGGCAGTGGCCGTGGCGCAGAAGCGTACCCCTACACCTTGCGGTGGGATTGGGCCGATGAGATGCTGGTGTGGTTCGATTGGTACCTCCGTGACGAAGGCGTTGCACCGGTCCTTGGCGTCGAAATGCAGGACAACCGCGGCGGGTGGCGCTTTGAGTCCACCTGGCCCGCCGAAGACACGCAATACGTCGAAGTGCGCGGAAGTGACATGGGTCCCACTGGAGCGAGCATCACGACAACCGACAGCATCACGATGTCCTACGGGCCGTTCGAAAACGACACATGGATTGCCGGAATGCCGACCTTCCACATCCCGGTTACGCCACACACGACAAGCGGAGGCCATGGGTTCCTCGAAATGACGGACTCCAATGGCATGCACCTCGGCCATGCCGTGATGGATTTCCGTTTCCACGACGGCGGCCGGGATGGCGTCGAGGCTCTGCAACCCTTCGCGACCGTTACAGGAAAGATGGAGTTCTTTGCGATGGACGTCTTCATCGAAGCGGGCGAATCGATCACCATCACCATGACACAAACCGGAGAAGACTACGTCCCATCGCCTGCATCCGTCGGATGGTACACCATCAACTGGGACGGAGCCTTCCTGACTCTGCCGTTGGTTGAGCGCTCATGCGACGATCTGTTCCAAGCCCCAATGCAGACCTACGGCGGCGAATCAGGGCGAACCTGCTGATCAGAAAGCCTCGAGGATCGAGGCAAAGACCGCCTTAGCGGGCCCTTCCGACCGTTCGACCAAGCGACGCACGATGAGTTCAGGCGTGCTTCGGGCCAAGTGATTCCGGCGTGGCGTGCGGTCCACGATGAGTTCGAGGTCCTCGTCAAGACCTCGGGCTTCGATGCCGTCGATGCGCAGGTCGTCACGTCCCGTGGCTTCGATGATGGCGGGAGCAAGGTGGGTCACAAGCACCATCGAGGTCTCAGGGTGGGCTTCGGCCGCAAGCAGCATGCCGGCGATGATGCGGGCGCCTGCGCCTGGTTCGGTGATCGCCTCCAACTCGTCGGCGAGGATGAGTTTCGACGTGGGGTCGCTGACCACCTCGGCGAGGTCGACCAGCGTCTGTTCGAGCGCTCCTGCCGATTGGGTGCCGCCGGCTTTGGCCAACACCTGCAAGTGCTTGACTCGGCCCACGCGTGCTTCGGCAGCCGGCACGGGCAGGCCCATGTGGGCGAGGATGCAGGTGAAGCCCAGCAGTTCGAGCAAGGTGGTCTTACCACCGCTGTTCGCACCGGTCAACAGGGCCACTGTCTGCTGGTCGCCCTTGTCCGCCGAGCGTCCGACGCCGTAGGTCACAGGGTCAGGTTCGATGCCGAGCAGCGGATGACGTCCTTCGACGACGACCAAGCCGTGCTCAACCATCGTTGGGCGCACGCACCGGTGGGCTTCGGACCATCGGGCCACGGCCAGCCATTGGTCGAGTTCGATCATCGCCTCGATGGCCTCGCCGCAGACGTTGCGCAAGGGGGCGAGTGCGCCGGAAAGGCGGAGGAGTTCAGCCGCTTCGTCCGCGGCGATACGACGCTCCAGGTCTTCGACGAGCAGATCGACTTCCTTGCGATCGACCTTCAGCGGCCAACCGTCCTTGAACAGCCGCTGCGGCATGCGCAGGCCGGTGCCGTTGAGGAATTCTGACAAGGCAGCATTGGCTTCCTCGATGGCCGATTCGATGGCCTCCATGGTGGCAGCGCGAAGGCGGCGCTGCAGTCCAGCGCCGTTGGCCAGTGCATCGAGCATGTCGGCGCCGGTCAGCGCGAGTTGCGCTTCGGCCATCGCTTCCTCAACACGCTCGCCGACCTGCTTCTCAAGGCCCTTGATGGTCGGCCACAAGCGGTCCGCCACGTCGTGGAGCAGGTCGGGATTGCCGTCGTCGCCCACGTCATGGAGCAGGTCCTCCAAGTCGGCGAGGTCAGCCATCATCGGAGCAAGGCGTTCCAGCACCACGTCGGCTCCTTTCACCGCGCTGAGCGCAGGCCATCGCTGCACCAGGTCTGCGACCAGACCAAGCAAGGTGCTGTTCGTGCGGAACCATGCGAGGGTCGCCTCGGGCAAGGCCATGGCGTCCACGGCATTTTCGGGCAACACCAGCCATCCTTCGGGTGCGTCGAGCGGGGCGCCTTCGCCGATCCAACTCACCTGCTTGAACACGCGATAATCGCGCCACGTCTCGTCAGGTCCGGGCGTAAGCACCCGGCACTGCTTGGCCAGTTCGGGCCGGTCTTGCAGCGTCACGACCACACGGTCGTGCCGCCCGGTCGGGCTGCGGGGTCGGGCAAGGCCCTTCCATGCTTCAGCCAGGCCAGCCACGGCATCCGAAGCCACCAGCGCGCGGGCCGCATCCACGGTGGACCAGCGGGATTCTGGATCCTGAATGGGCGTCAACAGCGCGAGGCGTTCTCGGGAGGCGGCGCATGCGGCATGCTGCCGCATGTCTTCGATGAGTTGGGCGTGCAACTTCTCGGCTTCTCGGGTCGCGAGGAAGCCGCCGTCGTCGCCGCTGGCGGCGCGTGCTAGCGCCAAGGCGCGCTTGGGTGAAACGCCGTTGACCGCAGCGATCCTCGAGATATCGCCGGAGTGCAATGCGGCCATTGCGGCGTCTTCGCCGTCAAAGTGTTCGCGGAGCTTGTCCGCCAACTTTTGTCCGAGGCCCGGGACCCTTTCGAGCGCCATCATGAGCAAAAATCCACGTCAACGGTTCTTGAGGTTGCCCTTGCAGAGGGCCCTCAATGTACGAGTCGTTTCCACTGACGCGCTAGGTCGTCACTTGAATCAAAGGGTAGGGGGTTCCCAAGGATGCATTCTGGACATC
>DALQ01000045.1 GCA_002496845.1 Euryarchaeota archaeon UBA495 | reverse complement strand
GCCACAGCACGTGCGTTGAGCATGGTGTCACGTCCCCCTCTGTGCGGCATCAACTTGTCGCGGAAGCCATGGGCTCAAGCGGGCAGGTCCAACTCGACCGCGAAGAGTGGATCCTCGTGCGTCGAGTCGTGGTAGGCGACCACCACGCCGCCGTCGGGCAGGATGCCAAGGCTGGCGAAATCGAAGCGGATGTCGTTGCCCGCGCCTGAGGTCGAGTCGAGGTCGCCCTGTCCAAGGTAGGTCAGGGTGTCAGCCTCGAGGCTCTCCGAAACGCCGCGCACGTGCCACAGCATGTCCACGTCTGGACCCGCCGCGTCCTGGTAGCGCACGTTGAGCACGAAGAGGTCCTGACCAGCGCTGGCTTGGAATTCCCACTCCTCGATGCTTGAGGCCACGCCGTCAAGGCTGTGGTTCATCGTGTCCCAGGTCAGTCCACCGTCTTCTGAGCGGTGGTGGGTGAAGGTCGTGCCCTGCACGCTGACGCAGTGCAACGCGTTCATGCTGTCGATGTGGCAGTATTCCGAGGGGAACTCCATCGCCACCTGATTCCACGACAGGGTGGTGTCGAGGAAGGCCGCGGTGCCGTCGTCGAAGTACTGCGGGAACATCAGGCCGCCGCTCGGCACCGAGAAGGCGCGCATTTCCTTGTGCGGCTTGTTGACGTCCCAGTGGGGGCCGAGGTCGGTCCCATAGACGCCGAGGTCGACCTCGATGTCGGCGCTGCCGCCACCGCGATCGGGGAATTGAATCGGGTAGTAGTTCAGGCCGTCCACGCTGATTTGACCGCCGGCGTTTTGCGTCTGGTGCCAGAAGTTGCTCACCACGAGGCTGGCCCACTCACCGCTGCCGAGCGTGCTGTCGATGGGGCCGATGACCTCCACTTGCCACGACCGGTCGTAGAAAGGCTCCGTGATGCGGTTGTAGCACCAGCGCCACGACATTTCCGAGTCGTCGTAGAGGATGGCGTAGAACTTGTCCAGCTTCAGGTCGCCACCGACGTAGGGGAACCAAGACATCGAGATGATGTCGCCGTTGGTTGCCTGCACGATGGAGCCTTCACCCAGCCCTTCGGTTCCGGGGTTGGTCGGCACGAAGGTGCGGCACTGCGCGTCGGGGAGCATGCCAGGAATCCACGTGTCCCAGTCGTGTCCGCGGTCCACCGAGTAGACCGGATATTCGCCGCCGATGTTGAGGATGGCACCCGCCGTGGTGGTGGCAAGGTAATGCTCGCAGCAGTTGCCGCCGTAGTCCCGGTTGAACACCGCCCAACTTGTGTTGCCGGTTTCGTTTAGCGCGAGGTCGACGGTGGCGAAGGTCCGAGCGTCGTCGTGGGGCACCTGATCGATGAGCGCATAGCCTTCCCAGATGGGCGACATGGCCTCCTCGTCCACCAGCCCCTCGCCTCCTCCGAAGCAGCCTGCGGTCAGCGCCGAGGCGACCACGAGCACGGCGAGGAGGGCGCGCATGATGTTCGCTCAACACGCCTTGTCTTGAACGTCGCGCTGCGTCCGTGCGGTGCTCAGCAAGGACCATGTGCGCCCTTGGAAAGGGGACGTCATGGGCTCGGCGTGGGTCGTTGATTCGAATTGTTTCATCCATCTCGGCCAGAAAGGCGAGGACGAGGTCCTGGCCGATCTGACCTCCGCCTTGGGCGGCGGGAAGATGCTCATCACACCGGGCGTCGAAGACGAGGTCGCGACCGTCCGGATGCGCCGGATGGACGGACGGCCGCGCTTGCTCGACGTCCTCGCGCCCGTCCTCAAGTCCGTGCCCGTGGACGAAGCGGACGTGCGTGCGTTGGCCGCCAAGATCGGTGAACGCGCCGCACCACAGGACGTCGACCTCTCGCTCATGGTGCTCGCTCACTCGCTTGGCGAAGCGGGCGGGCCCGTCGTGCTCGTTTCGGACGACTTCAAGATGGCCACGACGGCCGAAACGGCGGACTTGGCCTTCGACAGCTGCCCGCCGTCCACCTTCATCGAGCGGCTGGTCGAGAACGGCGGCGACGCCGCTCGGGACGCACGCTTGCGCAGCCTCTCGCGCCAAGTGCGTGCCTCGGAGATGAAGTACGCCATCAGCCGGCGCGAGGACTACGACGTCCAGCGCAAACTGACGTGGATGGTCGACTCCCTGCTGGGTGCGTCCCACGACGTTGGAACGCCTGAGGAAGGTCCCGATGAAGCCCGCATGGTCGCCGACCTGACGCGCACCATCCGCGGCTACCGCGTCAAGCCGAAGCGGCTCGAAGCCTTGGGCGCTCTTCCGGAGGTCTGCGCGCCTGTGCAGCGCTTGGACGCGCACCTCGAAGAACTCCGGGCCGCATCCGAAGACGACCTCGATGCGTCGCGTGCCGCGACCCGTGCGTTGCTGGCCGAGGTCATGGAAGCGGTGGGCCTTTCCCTCGCCCCGTTGGGTGAAGAGGAGGTGGAACTTGTTCACCGCGCCATGGCTGGAAGCCTTGCACGGACCGAATCCGCCCTTGGCCTCATGGCCCGTATGGCGGGGGACCATGACGACGCCCGCGGGCACCTCGTGCGTGCGTTGCACCTCGCGACCTTGGTCGACGACGTCGGTGCAGAACGCAAGGCCATGCGACGCTTGGGCGTGCTTGCCTTACACGCTGGGAACCTCGATCGTGCCTACGATCTCTGCTCCACGGCCGCAGAACAGCCGGCCAAGGAAGCCTTCGACGCCCTGCCCTCGCTCGTGCTGGCCGGCATCACTGCACGCTTGCTCGACCGTCAAGACGACGCGGAGCGATGGATCAACGCCGCGGCCAAGGTGCTCGCTGACGCGCCCGGAAAAGGCGCCGCTGCCCTTGACCGGGTCGGCCAAAGCCTGCTTGCCGTCGACCGTCCTGACATCGCCATCGAACTCTTCGACGAAGCGGTGGAATGCGCCCTGCTGGGCGGTCATTCAGCCCAAGTTGAGGCCTCCGCGCGCGGCATGGTGCAGGCGGAATTGGCCTTCGAAGAGGGCGCAGAACCGCCTTCCTCGAGCATGCGTCGCCTGCTCGACCGGCTCACGCCGGTCGGGGACGGTCACGGAAAGGCCGAGGCCATCGCCAGTGCGCAGGCGTCCATCGACGAGGTCTGAAACCGTCCGCCCTCATGCGGATGGCGCTACGGCTTGGACGTCCACTTCAAACAGCTCGACCGTCCATTGGACGTTGATTTCCTCATCGTCGTCGTCGCTGCCGGGCAAAAAAGAGCCTGGTGCCGTGTTGGTCTCAACCGAAACTTGGAGTTCAAGGACTCCACTTCCATAGGTTGAGTTCGTCCAGATGCGTTCCCAATGTTCTGCACTTTCTCCTTCTTCCTGCTTCGCTTCGCTTGAGTAGCCTGGATACACGTGGACGACAAGATCCATCGTTTCGCAATCGTCGTTGGAATCGGAGAGAACGTTGTCGGGGTGTTGCCAGTCCGCAATCATGCCGTTTGGCGGAATCTGCGCGAGCACTTCATCGCAAGGGTCTGCGATTTGCCCTGAGGTCTCCTCATACGAAACCGAGATGATGATTTTCGCCATCATGAGGGACTCGTCTGCGTTGATGATGTCCCTCGAGAGTTGAAACGCGTCGGTTTCTCCATCGCCAATCAACATGGAATCCGAACCTTGCATGCTTGATTGCTGATACGACACCGAAAAGACCGGAACAGTGTACTTGTTCAAAATCTCGTCATTTTTGACGACCAAGAACGTGTATGCGTGGAAGGCCAATCCGGCCAACAACACGACCGTCAAAAGGGCGAAGGCTTTCCCTGAATCGTCTTCTTTGGCGAGGAAAGCCATGCTCGTGTCTTCACTCATGTAGATCACCATCAGAACGGATTCACGTTGCTCCAATGGAGCAAGAGGGCCACGAAGAGCAGGACAGGGATCATGACCATCAGTGCTTTGTCGAGCCTGTGGTGTTCGGTTTTGTCAAAAACCAGTTCAGGGAAATAGGACCCTTTGGTTCGAATGGGGAA
>DALQ01000079.1 GCA_002496845.1 Euryarchaeota archaeon UBA495 | reverse complement strand
CCGTCGTGAAGGAGCAGAGAAATCAGGACGATAGGAAGGCACAGAGCAACCAAAATCGCTGGCCAGATGGGGAGGTTGACTTCACCAAACAACGCGATGCCACTGCCGATGAACAGCAGCAGCGGTAACAGACCTGAGGCCATGATGGTCCCGGCATCGCTGCTGGTGCTGACCCCCCATGCCGGGGCCTTTTCAGCCACCATGGGAACCACTTGAGGGACTTCGTGCTGCTTGCTTTGGTTTTGTTGGCCTCATGGCCAAAACGCAAGGGTGGCCACGCGAGGCTTGACGATTCCATGGTCCGCGCCCCGGTTCAGCATGGCCTCGTTGCACGACGGCTCGCTGGACATCGCTACGATGGTGGGCGGGCGGTCTATCGCGCCCTCCTCCACGGCGTTGAGCAAAGCGTCGAGGACCTGGAGCCCGGTCATCGGCGGCATGAAATGATCGAGCAAGAGCACGTCGGGACGAAGGCGCTCGATGTGCTGCAAAGCGTCCGTGCTGTTCCACCGTTGTTCGAAGGTGAGCGTCTCCATCGTCACCGAGCCAGAGATGAGGAGGGCTTCGATGTCCACGTGGTCCTCGAACGCGAGCACGCGCATCTTCAGACCTCGGGGATGTCCTGTTGTTCCCACCACCGCGGCGCGTCAAACCAGCGCTCGTCGTCTTCGGTGCGCTCGATCAACGGCAGGCTGAGCACCGAATCGGCGTTGTCCGCAATGCGCAGGCCGATGGCTGCGCAAGGGCTTGGCAGGTAATCCATCCCGTCTTCGGTCAAGACGATGCGGAGGGTGCTGCCTGCCGGGACGACGGTGTCCAACGGGTTGAATTCCATCAGCATCAGGTAGGTGGAGAGCGGTGCTGTGGCTTTGGCCTCCATGCCCCCGTCACGGTAACGAATGTCCATGGTCGCGTGGCCCAATCGGAGGTCGTCGGCGTACATGGTGGCGAACACCTGTCCGCCCTGGCACGTGCGCGTGGTGGCGGTGATGTGCAAGGTCGGCATGCCGGAGATGTGGATCGTGTCGTTCAGCATGCCGAAATCGACGGTGACGGATTGTGTTGCGGTGACCAGACGGCCGTTTACGGCCGCTTCGTCGAAGCCCTTGGACCACCACGTCATGTCCTCGGGAGGCCAGGTGTCTTCGACGTGCCATCGCCCGTCCTGCGTTTGAATCTGGACATGAGGCTCGGGCTCCTCGCCTTGGCCCTTTAGGAACCATTCGAACCACGCGTACAACTCGACGGCCCAATCCATTCGGCTGGTGTTTGGATACGCCTCTGCGCCGTAGCCGCTGCCGAGTTCACCGTGACGGTCGGGTTGATCCGGGTAATTGTGGGCCCATTGGCCTGCAATGGCTCGCGTGTGGATGCCTGCATCCTTGAGCATCTGGTAGGTAGGGAAGGCGTGGTATGGATCGACGTTCCAGTCCTGAAGGCCCCACACGAGGTAGACGCTGCCGTTGTAATTCTCCAGCACGTCGGGAAGGTGACGGCGTTCGTCCCAGTAGTCGTTCCATTCTGCGCCACCAAAGTCAGCGCCGGCCCACGTCGTGAACGGGTTCAGAGGTCCAACGGCATCGTCTTGGCACATCCGCATGTCGTCGTACCCTGCGTCCGCTGTAGCGCCCTCATACAGCGCGTCATACAGCATGGCGCGGCTTTCTGAGGAGCCGTTTCGGTAGAACATCTCCTGAACGCCGATCGAGCCCGAAATGGGGACGATGGTCTTCAGGTGCTCCGATGGGTTCTGGGCCGCTTCCCAGTTGGTGGTGCCCGCGTAGGACTTGCCCATCAAGCCAACATTGCCGTTGGACCAATTCTGTTCTCCGAGCCACTGGACGACGGCCTGAATGCCGATTTGTTCGCCCAGTCCCTTGACGTCCTGACAATGGGTGGATTTTCCGGTGCCGAAGGTGGAGGCTTGCGCAAGGGCGTAGCCGTGGGGGACGAAGGTGTCGTAGACCCACTTTCCAACCCCTCCATCTGGGACGGTGTTGGGGGCGCTGTCGTCGCCCACGATGCCCTCACCGCCAAAGTCGTAGTAGGGGTGAATGGTCATGATGACCGGCACGGTGGTCCCTTCAGGAACGTCAGGAAGCCAAAGCGCCACGTGCATGAGGTCGTCCCCGGGTGTGCCGAGATCGTCCTCGCTCGCTGGGAGGTCCACTTCGATGAAGTGTTCAGTGAACGGAAGCACATCGTAGGTGCCGTTCTCTGGAAGTTGTGCGCGGAGGGTGTCCATTGGAAGGTCCATCTCCGCACGTTCGCTGAGCGGAATCGACCACCAGGGCACTTCCTCTTCGGCCCGGACTTCGTTGTAGGTCTGGACGGTGGTGGAGATCAGCATCCCGAACACGAAGAGCGCAAACACGGCTCCAACCCCGATGCCGAGTTGCATTCGGCGGCGGGCCTGATGGAGGCCCTCCTTGAATTCGGATGGAATTGGCACCATCTCTGGAAGGAGCTCGGCTTCGAGCACCCTCTCCGACATGGAACGTGGACCCGACGTGCCCCTCATCAGCCTGACGCTTCACGCACTGGCTTTGCATCATGCATCCTGCGGCCACGGAGGCCAAGGACAAGCAAGGGGCCGTTCACGCTGCATCGCGTGCCTTGCGGGTGTGGATGAAGGATTGCACGCAGGCGAAGGTGTAGACGGATCCGATCACCAGCATGATGAGTTGGGCGTAGGTGGAACCGCCCATGTCGCCTTGGATGAGGCTTGAGATGCCCATCAGCCCGCCAAGGGCGCAGATGAGGCCGAAGAGGACCGCGATGTGCATGAGCAATTTTCTGCGCTCAGGCATCCGTCCCGCCATGATGCCTAGGAGCACAAGGGGCAATCCGACAAAACTGGGGATCAGCGACGTGGTGTGTTCCATGCCCGTGCCGACATAGAAGCCCAAGCCTTCGAGGACGAGGGCGCCACCGACAATCTGGGTGAGTCGCGGGATTTCGAAGCCGAGGAAGGTGTAGGGCTGTTCCATGACGCTGTGTTGTCAGAGGGGGTATTTCATCACCGCGACGGTTCACCTTCGGCGGGTGCTTCATGTGGAGGTGCATCCTGTGCGTCATGTGCACCTCCTCCGTCGAACCAAGGCGACGCTCCTCGTCGTCGTGCTCCTCGGTGTGCTGGCCACGCCGGGAAGCATCGGTGCCCAAGAGGATTGGCGCTCGACGGAACTGGACCCTTCGGTGTGGGAGGACGGGCCTGAACTGGAGGGCTCGCCCATGGACTACTCGTACGGCGGGAATCCTGTGATCGTGATCGACGTGGACTACCAACCCGGTCATTTCCAAAGCAATGAACAGGGCCAGATCATCATCGAAATGTTCCCAATGTGGGCTCCAATCACAGTTGAAAACATGATTCAGCACGTCGAAGAGGGGCTGTATGACGGCATTTTCTTCCACCGGGTCATCGACGATTTCGTCACCCAAGCAGGTGATCCGACCTGCACGACCGTTGGCGTCTATCCCGCCACCTTCCTTTCCTGCGGTAGTGGAGGGACGGGCGAAACCATCCCACTCGAGCACGACGTCAACCTAAGCCACGTGGACGGCGCCATCGGGATGGCACGAGGGCAAGACCCCGATTCCGCGGATTCTCAATGGTACATCGCGGAGACCGAGGCCCATGGCCTCGACCCGGAAAACCGGGACGACGAGGGCTACGCCACCTTCGGCGTCGTTCGGGACGGCATGAGCCACGTCCGCGCCATCGCGGAGGTGCCCACCAGCGACGAGCCGACCGGGACGGGCATTCAGAACCCCTTTGCCTCCGCTGGCCGCCCGTTGTACGAGGTCCACGTCAGCAGCGTGCGCATGCTCGGTGTGATCGCCGAGGAGCACGCCACAGGGCAAATCGAGGAACCGGTCAGTCAGGAAAGCAGCATCGGGCTTGGTTGGTTGAGCTTTTGGAACATCTATGTCCTCATCGGGATTGTCGTCTTCTTGTCTGGAGGCTATTGGGGCGGAAGCATTTGGAGCGTTTTCGTCCCTTCCACAGGCAAACCCGGTTCGCTGATCGACCCCAAGCACGTTCCCATTCCGGCCGTGTTGCTCCCCCCGCTTGAGGCCGACAACGAACAAGGCCCAGGGGCCTCATGAGATGTGCAGATCGAGCACGACGTGACGGATCCTTGGCG
This sequence comes from Euryarchaeota archaeon UBA495, assembly GCA_002496845.1. Taxonomy (GTDB): domain Archaea; phylum Thermoplasmatota; class Poseidoniia; order Poseidoniales; family Poseidoniaceae; genus MGIIa-L3. The sequence goes on along the minus strand of DALQ01000079.1, from coordinate 2,548 downwards.
CGTACCATTTCACCCGCTCGATGTGACCAACGGTCCCGCCGAGTTTCGCAGCCGTTTTCTCAGCCCAAGCCTCGATGCGCTCTTCTTCGACGTTCATGTGGACGTGCAACCATCCTCCGCTTGGTTTCAGGCATCGGACGGCGTCTTCCCAGGCGTGTTCGGAGGAAGGCAGGAGGCCCAAGAGGACGCGGTCGGCGGCGCCTTTCAGTTTAGGAAGCGTGTCCCGGTTGTCGCCAATGTGTTGAGTCAGGCGGTCATCGACGCCGTTGCTTCGCGCTCCTTTCAGCAACCATGCAGCGGCTTCAGGATTGATGTCACAGGCGTGCACGTGCTCGGCGCCGCCCCGAACCAACATGGGCAGCGTGTAGTATCCGATGCCGCTGAAGGCGTCGACCACGGTTTCCCCACGGAGGTCGAAGTCGCCCATGCGATGGCGTTCAGTCACGTTTCCTGAGGAGAACATCTGCCGTGTGGCGTCGAACCTGAACGTCACGCCGTGGTCCAGCATCTCGACTTCGCCGTGGTCTCCCAGCAGCATGGTCGCCCCCGAACTTCGGACGGTGTCGGACGCCACGACGTTTTGGAAACCAAGGCGTGCTGCTTTGAGCGCCGTGGCGATGCACGCCCATGGGCGGGCCTCGTCGGAGGCGAAGCGCTCTTGCCAAGCCGAAGAACCGAATGCAGAGGATGGAAGCAGGACAAGGTCGCCCAACCGTTCCCAGCGTTGTGGAAGGTCGCTCAGCAGTGCTTCATGCAGCGATGCTGCATCGTTATGATGCATGCGAAGCCAGCCCGCCATCTCATCGTGCATACGTCGATGCGGGTCGATCGATGGGGGTGCGTGAGCCCATGCGTCTTGGGCGACGACGATGCGCTCTCCCGTTGTGCCTTCTGGAGCCGTTGCGCCCTTGAGCAGCGGCCAGATGATGCGGTCGCCCTCGACGAGCGGTCGCCACGTTCTGTCGAGGCTCCCTGCTGCTTCGAGCAGGGAGCGCACGTGTTCGGCCTCAGGTCGTGGCACGCTCCAGCCGCTTGTCGGCGGTGGCCGCGCGTTCATGCGTTCTGATGGAGGAACGCTCTTCAAGGAGTCAGGTCCACATCTGGCCATGGGTCGCTCACGCACAGCGGTATGGAGTCTGCTTCTGGCGCTGTTGTTGTTGCAATCCATGGCCCCCTTTGTGGCGGCCACGGGCATGACCACGTGCAGCAACATCACAGAGACCTGCGACACCTACGACAGCACCCATGACGGGACCCCTGAACAACAGGAGTGGATCGAAGGGCAGTACCACTTCGAGATGCAAGACACCTCAACCATCAGGATGGAATTGACCTGGATGGTACGCGAATTCGATCGGGCCGCGCTCGGCTTCGACGACGGCATCTTGGCGGCTTCCCTTGAGGCGGACGGGCTTGAGGACAACGACGGTGTTCCGGCCGACCTGATCAGGAGTTTCCTCGGCGAGGAAACCGCAGGCCCTGGCTCCAATACGGTCGGTCAGGAACTGATGGCTTCGGTGAACACCTCGGTGGGGGATTTGCTGACCCAAGGGTTCGGCAGCGTGGATGAGCTCACCACCGACTATGAGACCAGTTTCACGGCCGAAGGTCAAACCACAGCCTGCAGCACCAACGCCGCCATCGATGCACAATCCGAAGGTTCGGGCTCAAACAACGTGTTTGAGCCACCGATTTGCTTTGGAACGCAGGCCACCGTGACGCTCGATGTCGCGAAATTCAACCTCGCAGGTGGCTCTGAACTCAACGTTGAACGGGCCTACCAAGGCCTTCTCGTGATGGGGAGCGAAATTCGCACAGACTTCTCGATTTTCGCCGATCCCGGGCACCGTTCGACCTTCCTCATCGAGCCCCCGGCGTTTGCTGATGTCCGCGCCGTTGACGCCAACGGCACGCGTGTGGTGATGGGTGACCATTTCGCTGGAGAATGGACCGTGGATCACACGCAGGCCGCCGAGGGCGCAACCAGCATCGCCCAAACCACGTCGCTGACGATGGGGTTCAGGAACACGTCAGAGACCACCATGGTGACCGTGGCTGAAGGGGATCCAGGCTTTTCCCTCGACGTGACCTTGGACCTCTCCGACGAACGCAACGCCGTGTTGGATCTGCGGGCAAGCCTGCATTACTTGGAGACCGATTTGCTTGAGGAATGGGGCATCCAAGTCGTGCAGTTCAGCGAACTCGCGGACGTTCCGCTGCTCACAGCGGACGGCCTTCGTTTGGCCCATCACAACGGCTTGGTGGACCTCAACTTGTTCACCGATGCCTTTCCCGTGGACGACATCATCACCGGCGTCACGGATGGAATTCCAGGCATTGACCTCACCATGAGCGAGTTGACGTGGGTTGCGGACACGGTCGCCGAAGGCGTGGCAGGACCCTCAGGTGGTCTGAATTACACCCATGGCGCGGGTTGCACAGAAACTGGGGTGGCCGGGGTGCACCAGCATTACTGCCTGACAGGTGCCGCGGCGATGGGCTACGACCATCCCGTCGTGCTGCGTACGGTCAGCGAGCCGGTCAACCT
>DALQ01000058.1:2852-3299 GCA_002496845.1 Euryarchaeota archaeon UBA495 | reverse complement strand
CTTGGCCTGCCGACGAAGAACTTCCCCAGCAAGAGCGACCTGCTGGACGAAGAAGAGCTTGAACGCGTCTTGGAATGGTCGGAACGGCTGGAGATCCTTGAGCAGGCTTTGTTCGACGAAGCCGGTGGCCAACGGACGGAATTCGCCATCAACCAACTCCGGTTGATGCAGTCTTTCTCGCAAGCACCTGGCCTGACCCCATTGTCGTCCGAACTCGAGGAAGGGCTGGCCGACATCCTCACCTTCGTTCAAGCCATGTACGGTGGCATGAGCGACGCAAGGGACGGCTTCGCACCCGACATCGAACACGAGCGCAACTGAAGCAACGCTCAAGGGCCGCATGAGGCCCAACCCGGGCATGACCGATGCTCTGCTCGCCATCGACGACCTTGGAGAGGACCTGCACGCCGTGCTGACCTGGGCCATTGAATTCAAGCGCCTTTGGAA
>DALQ01000058.1:0-2549 GCA_002496845.1 Euryarchaeota archaeon UBA495 | reverse complement strand
ATTGAATTCAAGCGCCTTTGGAAGACCGGCGACGAGGTGGTGCTCAACTTCATGCCCCTCGACACCCTCACCGTTGGCTGCATCTACGAGAAGCCAAGCACACGGACGCGTGTCTCCTTCGAAGTTGGCATCGACCGCCTCGGTGGCAATCCCTTGACCCTTCTCAAGAACGACATTCAGTTGGGCACCAGCGAAACCGTGTCGGACACGGCCAAGGTGTTGTCGCGCTTCCTTGGCGCCATCACCTACCGATGCTACGCCCACGCCGACGTGACCGCGCTGGCCGAAGGAGCGGACGTTCCGGTGATCAACGCCTTGTCCGACAAGCATCACCCTTGCCAAGCGGCTGCGGACCTGATGACGGTCATGGAAGCCTTCGACACCGATGAGAAACTTCGCGTGAGTTGGGTGGGCGACGGCAACAACGTGTTGCACGACCTCATGCTCGCCTCAGTGATGCTTGGTCACGACGTGGCCTATGCGGTGCCCAAGGGATACGAGCCGGCGGAAGACGTCGTGGCCCGTGCGCACGCCATCGCCGAGAAAACCGGTGCGACGATCACGGAAACCAACGACCCAGTGGAGGCCGTCACCGGCGCCCACGTCATCTACACCGACGTCTTTGTCTCCATGGGCGAAGAACACCTCGACGGGAAAATGAACGACTTTGACGGCTTCCAGGTGAACGAAGACCTCGTGGCGCACGCCGACGAAGAATGGCGCTTCATGCACTGCCTCCCGGCGCACCGGGGCGAGGAGGTCACGGACGGCGTGATGGATCACGCCCAATCGATCGTGTTCGACCAAGCCGAGAACCGCATGTGGGCACAGATGTCCTTGCTCGCACGGATGGTGGACCCCGCCGCGTGGGAAGCCATGGGCGAATTCATGGGGCTCGAACTCTAATCAGAGCAGCACGCTTCCGAGGAAGCCGAACAAACCTGCGAGCATTCCGAGGCGCAGCCGGCCTGCCACGACGGCATCCTGGCCCTTGTACAAGGGCCCGTTCGTGGTGATGATGAGCAAGATGGCAGGCACCTGAAGAAGGATTTGCGAGAAGACCAGCGGGCCACGCCAATACGGCATGTACAGAACGACCAAACCCAGCATGGCGCACACGTAGGCGATCATCCGCGCGCGTTCCGCGCCAACGGCCATCGGCAAGGTCGAGCGATGACCCTCGTCGCCCTCAAGGTCATGGACGTCTTTGACGATCTCCCGCGCCAAGTTGACCAGTGCAGCCACGGCAGCAGCCGCCAGGGCCACAGGATGCGCCCACGAACCCACGCCAGAGGCGCCAAACATCACCACGGCCCCGACCAAGACGGAAATGGCCACGTTGCCGCTGAGACCGCGGTCTTTCAGGGCCGGACCGTGATCGTACGCCATCATCAGCACGGCGGCGAGGACCCAAATCACGACCGGCGCCACCATCGACGCCTCGGGCATGGAGGCCGCCAATCCGGCAGTACCAAGCAACAACGTCAGCAGCGACACCATCCAGAGGCCGGCCGTAAAGCGGGCCGCCACAGGACGGCTCACGCGCCCGCTTGGCAAGGGACGATGCGGGTGAACCACACGGTCCACCTCAACGTCACGAAGATCGTTCATCGCGTTTCCAGCGGCCATGAAGGCCACGACGCTCGTGGCATAGAGGGCCGTCACGGTGACCGATTCAGAGGTCCACGCGTCGCCCACAACCATTGTTGCGCCAAGCGGCACAGTGGCAGCACCGAGGACAAGGTTGGCAGGACGCGTCAGTTCGAGCAGTGCTCCAGCCCGACCCGCCATGCACGGAATCCCGGCGGACTCGACATGGACCTTTGCCCTTCAGGAGGCAGCGATGGACCAGATGCAGACGCGGATTCGGAAACCGCCGGTCGCGCTGCGGTCGTCGAAGCCGACCTTCTCGAACCGACGGTCACGGGCAAGGACGTTGCCGATTTGGTTCATGGTCGCGCCCCAGCGGAAACGGCTGTTGATGTGGTCGAGGATCATCGTCGTGTTGGCCTCGCCATGTTCGCCGAGGTAGCTGTGAATCGCTTCACGAAGGCGCTGCGTGCGACCCATCAGGCCACCCCCCGGACGGGAAGGGCGTTGGCCCTGAGTTGCAAGCCCTTCAGGCTGCTCGACAGAGGACGAACAGGACGTGGTCGGAGATGCAGTGGGCGCCAATCGGCGTCCTGGCCGCGTTCGGGCAAGCGCCCTGAACCGTGAGCGAGAGAACTGTTCTGATCGTCCGCCCATGGAGAAAAGCGGGTGGGGACGGTCGTGGCGCGCATTGACGCGAAGGTGGGGGGGATGGAGGCGTTGGCCATGTCCTGCGCTCACGCCGGTCGCATATGAGGCGACGAACGGCAGGGGTCGCTGAAAGTGAAGTGAAGAACGCCGTACTGCGTGAATTTCACTTCCGCGTTTCGCGTTCACTTTCGCCGCTTCGGTTAGCGCTAAATACGGGTGGACGTTCGGCGAAAATGCCTGCTTGCGTGGTGTAGTGGCCCATCATAAAGGATTCTCATTCCTTTGACCCGGGTTCAAATCCCGGCGCG
>DALQ01000037.1 GCA_002496845.1 Euryarchaeota archaeon UBA495 | reverse complement strand
TCGATCTGGTGAGCGAGGAAGTGTCCGCTGCATCGGACGCTGACGGCGACGGACTGACCTACGGCCTCGAGTACCTGATCAACACCTCACCCAACGACCCTGACTCGGACAACGACGGCCTTCCCGACGGGTGGGAATGGATGCACGGTCTTGACCCGCTGTCCTCCACCTTTGCTGACGGCGCGGTGGGCGACCCTGACGGCGACGGCATGTCCAACCTCCAGGAATACACCTACCTCATGCCCACCGGGTGGGACATTGCGACCACCCCGGCCGTGCTCGACAACGGTGTTTGGTGGAACGGTACCGTGCCGACCAACGATTGGTCCGAAGAACACGCGATGCAGTTCAACCCCCCCGCTTGCGGTGCCAGCGGAAGCGACGGCACCGGTTCGGTCATTCTCTGTGACGAGGACCCGGTCGGCAACATCTGCGCTGACGGCTTTGACAACGACAAGGACGGTGCCGTGGACGGCGCCGACAGCGACGGCGACGGCGACGCGGATTGCCTCAGCGACGACGACGACGGCGACGGCCTCATCGACGAAGACCGCCGTGGCTACGACACGGACGGCGACGGCATGCCCGACGGTTGGGAGGTATCCTACGGTCTCAATGCCACCTCGGCGTCCAACGACGACGGTCCAAACGGCGACCCTGACAACGACGGATTGCCCAACCTCTTCGAATACATCAACCCCTCATGGACGACGAACTGCGGCTCTTCGCCGTGTTTCCGTCCAGAGCCTGGCACGCCCACGGAAACGATCACGCCCTGCGACCCGGTCAGCGGCATTGGCCCGGGTGGTTGTGCTACCCTGACCGCAGAAGTGGACGGCATCACCTCCACCAACCCGACCGCCGCCGACTCCGACGGTGACGGGCTGAACGACTCCTACGAGGCCTTCACCCTCCTGACGGACCCCACGGCCTCCGACACGGACGGCGACGGCCTGAGCGACGGCGTTGAGGTCAGCGCTTCCTACGGCAACCCGCCGCAAGCCAGCGATCCCCGGAACAACAACACCGACGGCGACGCGTTCGACGACGGTGACGAGGACGCCAACGGCAACGGACTGGTGGATTCCGGCGAAACCGACCCGACCCGGCGTGAGGATGCCGGTGACGCGGACAACGACGGCATTCAGAACTGGGAAGAGAACCTCACCTGCACCAAGTGGGACGTCGCCGACACCGACTTCGGTGGCGTCAACGACGGCGACGAGCGCAACGTGTCGCACGGCACCGACCCCTGCGATTCCCTGGTCGACTACGTCACCACCCTGACCAACTGGAACGGCGTGAATCGCTTGACGCTCACCGACGCCTCTGGATTCAACCCCGATGGTGGGACCGGCTGGTACAACGTCTCAGGAACATGGACGTCGTTCGCTTACGGAGCGACGGTCAACAACGTGCTTGTCGGCGTCAGCCTTGCTCCACCTGTCTCGGTGACGGACGTGGCGAACCGCAACGGCTCCTTCTGCCACACCGACGCCACCCTTGACGGGACCATCTCCACCACGCGCCTCTACTGCGACGACGATTACACGGATTCCGATGCCGACGGCCTCGCCGATTGGGAGGAATTGCTGGGTGTGTTTGGATGGTTCTCAAACCCGACCTTGGCCGACACGGACGGCGACGGCGTGAACGACTTCGGCGAGGTCGTCCGCGACAACACCGATCCTTTGGACGCCTGCAAGAACGCCCTTGATCCGGACGGCGACGGCTTGAATTCGTACTTCGAGAACTCCACGGGATGCACCCTGGACAGCATTGGCATCCTCAATGGGTCAAGCGACGTTTGGGTGACCGACCCGACGAAGTTTGACACCGATTCAGGTGGCGTGAACGACCTTGACGAGTACTTCGACGGGACCAACCCTGAGAACGATCCCTCGGACGACATCCTGCCCGACGACTTTGACGGGGACGGCATTCCTGACGCGTTTGAGAACGTGACCGGCACGGATTGGCGGAACCCCGACACCGACGGTGGCGGCGTGATTGACGGTGTGGAATGTCCGGCGAATTTCTGGGCCACCGGCTGCGTCGGTTCGCCTCAGGACCCCTTGGATCCCTCGGACGATTTCCCTCAATCGCAGGTCATCTTCTGGGCCAACAACACCAGCGGGACCGTCGATCTTGAGCAGGTACACCGCTGGCGGCAGGTCACCAACGACTTCCCCACCGGCTCCACCTATGCGCATTTGGCGACGGTGCACCCGAGCAACGAATTGTTCCCGAACATCGAGAACTTGTCCGGCATGGCTGACCTCGGGTTCAGCAACAGCACCGTGATTTGGAACGTGCAGTACAACACCGAATTCACCGGCACCCCTGTGCCTGTGCCGCTGTCGACCATCAATCACTCGTTTTGGGCGGACGCGACGGCTGAATTGAGCCGAACAAATGACACCTTCATCGTCAACGTGGACGCTGGATTCCTCCAGAGCCTCATCGCCGTGGCCCCCGAGTATTGGTTTGATTGGGACACCTTGGCGTCGTCCACGATCGCCAATCAGACCGACACCTACGCGCTGCAACTCGACGATCGCCTTTCGAACCGCAGCAACCCGTGGTCCATCGCACTCAACATCACTGAAGCCGTCGTCGCTGAAGCCGGTGTCTCCGACGCGTGGAGCACGGCCGACGCCATCGCGACCTTCCTGCGTGAAGGAAACGCCACCACCGAATTCAAGCGGAATTACAACGGTTCTGGACTCCCCGGTGACCAAGACATCGCCGTTCACCTTCTGGAGGTGGCCAACGAAGGCACCTGCCAAGAGTTCACCACCGCGTTCGTGACCATGGCGCGGCTTGCGGGCCTGCCGGCTCGCTCTGTGTCCGGCTTTGCCGGCGGCACCTGGACGGGCAACGGGTACGCGGTCACCAACGACGATCGCACCACATGGGCCGAAGTCCACCTCCAGCAGGACGCGGCGAACGGCAACACCGACATGGGTTGGGTGCCGTTCGAGGCCTGTCCTGACGCCGAACTTTTGGAGATCGTGAACCAGTCCTTGACGCCCCTCAGTTGGGAGCGCAACGGGCAGACGTGGTTCAACGTCAGCGGTCAGTTGCGCTACGCCGACAACTCCACCCCGGTGACGGATCAGCCTCTTGTGGCGTTCTTCGTGCCAATTGGCGAAGTGGGCAACGTGCCCGGCATCGCCGCCACCCCTGAGCGTCAGATTGGCTCGGCCTTCACCGACGCCAATGGGTCGTTCAACATCAGCGGCATCCCGCCGCAGCCCATCGCTCCAGGCTTTGCTGGCATCGTGATTCAGCACGTTGAGCAGGGGTACGTGTCCAATGGAGGCATTCCGTACGCGACCGCGATCAACGTTTCCGACAACACCACGCTCACCCATCAAGGTCCGACGCCCATCAACGCGCCCATTGTGGGCGCAGGCGCCACGACCGAAATCAGCGGCCTGCTGCAGGCGGAAACGATTCCACAGAACGTCTTCCAAGACCTCGAAGGGCTGGAGGTCTGGCTCAGCTTCACCTCGTCTGTCGAGGGTGCCGTCAACCTCTCCACTCCGGTGAACCCTGACGGAAGCTGGGTGTTCGACCTCACGCTGGACGAGTTCGAGTCCAAGACCAACATCTCTGCGCTTATCGGATTCTCTGGATGGACCGATACCAGCGTGCCCATCGCCGGCGACGTTCACCTCAGGCCCTCGACCACCGGATTGGTGCTCGACGTTCGAGATGCTCCCAACCTGACCGCCACGCTGGAAGGTCCCGGCACCAACGTGAGCGTCCTCGACCTTGGCGACGACATTTGGGTCAACGGCACCGTGGTGTCCTTCGGACTCGCACCGGCCGCGATGAACGGTTCCCTCGTCCTCTCCTTGCGTGACATCGAGAGCGGCGGCGCTTGGGTCGACGTGTTCAACGTCACCGTCAACGGAACCTTCAGCGTCCAACACACGCTCAACGCCAGCACCACGCCGATCGCGGCCGGTGAGGTTGAGCCTCGCCTCCGCTTCTTCCCAGAGGTGCTGCCGACCACCGACATCGAGAATTTGTCCGACAACGCTCCTTACCGCTTGCGTGGCATCTACAATTACACGATGATCTCTGAATCGCAACTGCGCGGTGAGGCGACCAACACCCAATTCCAGGTCGTGGATCACCTTGGCAACGGCGTCGGCATCGTGATGCTGGGGACCTATGACGTGTTCTTCAACGGTTCATTGGCCACCAGCATCGTGGATCCGTTGTCCAACCAAATCAGCCCGACGTGGAACCTCGACGCGACGCTCCGCGCAGGCGACTATCCGCTGGCCATCGAGTTTGGTGGTTCGGACGATTACGTGCCGAGCGTGTGGAACAGCAGCCTGCGCGTGATGGCGGAGATCAGTTGGAACTTCACCGTCGCCGACGACTGGGTGCACATCGGCAACAGCACGCAGTTCTTTGGCAACCTCTCCGATGCGGTCTACGGCGACCGGGTGCTCAACAACGGCTCGGCCCTTTCGATCCTGATGGCCACGGCTGAAGGGCCCGTGGACCTCGCCATTGGGTCGCTCAACACCACCACGGGTGGATTCTCGTTCAACGTGACCGCGCCGACCATCTTTGCAGGCGGCGTGTACGAAGTGCAGTTGCTCACCGATTTCCTCGCCTTCGCACCCGAAGGTGGACCGTACTACCAATTCGTGGATCCGAACGGTCCGCAGGGTCCGCCCAGCGGCATCACCCTGAATTGGGGCATTGAATCGGAGGTCATCGTCACCCCCGAACTTGAGAGCATCCAGGTGCTCATCGGGGACACCATCGACCTTCGGGCCCGCATCACCGACATCGCGGACGGCTCCGACTTGGAGGGCGCCACGGTGGAGTGGTTCCTCGACTGGAACGGAGCCAACACGTCCTTGGGCACCGCCCAAACGCTCGTCGACGGCAACGCCTCCATCCAATGGACCGCCAACTCCCTTGGCCCGGGTTACTACGACATTGGCGTGGTCGTGGCCGACGACGTCACCGACCCGATTGCACCTGGGAACCGGCGCCACTTTGGCAACATCAGCCTGGTGAACGCGACCGTGCAGACCGAATCGGTGGTCGTCATCGACGTGGCGCCGACCGTGGTTGCGGCAGACAGCACCTTCAACGTCCTCGGACGCGTCCTTGACGCGGACGATAACACGCGACCGATCAACGGTTTGTTGCGCCTTGATGCGTACTGGGACGACGAGCCAGAAGAGTTGCTCATCACCGGTGCGCAGACCGCCGCCAACGGCAGTTTCAACCTCTCGCTGAGCAGCGACGCCTTCAACGACGGGACCACGCGCGGCAACCGCACGCTTTTGGTGCAGGTCATCGAGGATTCGTCCCCCTTCTACCTCCCCTCCAACACGACCACAGACATGCTGGTCCAAGGCGTGACCGACTTTGAGCAACTTTTGCCCCGCAACGCGGTCATCATCAACCGTGGACGCAGCGTGGACCTCAGCGCTCAATTGGTGGAAGCCAGCGACCTCTTCACCCCCTTGGGAGGCGAAACGGTGGCCGTGAAGGTCCACGAAACGTGGCATACGGAGGTTCAAACCGATGGCGAGGGCTTCGCCAACACCAGTTTCCTGTTCGATCTCAACCATCCTTTGGGCATCATCACGGTCGAGTTCCACTACAACGGCAGCTTCGACCTCCTCGACGACCGAGCGAACTTGAGCACCGTGACGGTCCGCTCCACCACGGTGCTGCTGATCGATCCCATCACGGCCAACCCGACCTCTGCTTCGAGTTTCAACGTGACCGGCACGGTGCTGAGCGACAACGGCTCAGGGCTTGAGAACCGGGACGGCAGCGTGTTGCCCGCCAACGTGTTGTTCGCCATCGACGGCCAACCCGTGGGCTTCACCGTCACGGGCGGTTCTGTGGGTGTGGGTGGCGCTTGGACCGCCTCGATCACCCTTGGTCAGACTTTCGAGCGCGGCTCGCACAACATCAGCGCCACCTACGTGCCAAGCGTGAACTTCTACGTCGGTTCCAACGACACGGCGCCCTTCGACAGCCGTGGAACGACGAGCGTGTTCTTCCTTGACCCAGTGCTTGACGGCCTTGGTTCGCCTTCGTTGAACGACCGGGCCGAGCGAGGTTCGGACATGGACCTCCGGGTCATGGTGCAGGACAATACCGGGGCGCCAGTGGCCAACGCCGATGTTCAGGTGACGCTGATCGGCTCGGACGGTCCGTTGACCGTTCCCGTGACGCTCACCCTCGTCACCGACGCAAGCGGCATGGCCCAGGACGTCATGACGCTCCCTGCCAACCTCTCGGTCGGCGAAGCCACCCTCACGGCGGACTACGGCGGATTGCCCGGCACCACCGGGTTGGTTGGAAGCAACACTTCGACGCGGTTCGTGGTGCTCGCTTCCACAGAGATCGCCATCACCGAAGCGCCGGTCAGTCTCGTTGCTGGCGATGCGTTCGACGTTCGCGGTACGCTGCTTGATGACCTTGGCTTGCCCTTGGCCGTGGACGGCACGCCCTCGCTGGCCATCGTCCACCTGCTGGTTGACGGCGTGCCGGTGTCCAGCGTGGAAACCGACGCCAGCAACGGCAGTTTCCTCCTGTCCTACGTGCTGCCGCAGGGCACCGATCCGGGTCTTCACCAGGTTTCGGTCCAATTCAAGGGTGGCCGCGATTGGGTCGATCCGATTGGCGTGGGCGATCCCGCGAACCCCGAGTACTACCTGCCCACACAGACCGACGTCGACTTCAACGTCAGCATGCCCAGCAAAATCATCCTGACCAGCGGCAGCGGCGACGTTGACCGTGAAACCACCATCACCATCTCAGGCGTGCTGCTCAGCCAGGTCGACGACGCCATCGGCGGCGCAACCATCGAAGTGTGGCTTGATGGTGCCTTCCTGACGAACGTGACCACGGACGCCAACGGGTCCTTCACGGCCCTGCACCCCGTGCCCGCAGACCAGCGGCTTGGCGCCACGGACATGGAGGTCCGGTTCACGGGCAACGTGCTCTACCTGCCCAGCAACGCGACCGGGTACTGGAACGTGTACGCACCGATTTTGGTCACCGTGGACCTTGACGACGTCATCGCCGTGGCTGACCAAGTGGAGATCACCGGCCAAGTGGTCGACAACCAACTCCAAGGCTTGGCCGACCACACGGTTTTCCTCGAAGTGGACGGCGTCAACATTGGCGAAGTGACCACGTCCTCTGATGGCCAGTTCACGTACACGTGGTTGGTCCCCGACATCTTCGTCTTCGGCGACCACGTCCTGATTGCAACCGCTGACAGCCAAGGTTGGTACCGGGCCGGAAGCGGCAACGCGAGCTTCTACCTCAGCCACCGCTCAGCCATCAGCATCAGTTTCGACGGCGACGATGAAGTCACGCGTGGCGACCTCTGGCGCATTTCTGGTCGACTCTATGACGTGGACGATGCGGCACAAGCCGGTTTGCCCGGCCGTGATGTGCAGGTCTACCTCGACGGCGAACTCGTCACCGTGGCGACGACGCTCGAGGACGGTTCGTGGCTGGCCACCGTGCCGGTTGAACTCGATCTGGCTCGTGGTGAACACGACCTTGAGGTCCGGTTTGCAGGTGAATTGGCGCATCGGCCGACCGACGCGTCCACCGTTGGGACCGTTTGGTCCGACGTTGTGGTCACCATCGATGCGGTGAGCGACCGCACGGCCGTGCGTTCGGACGCCTTGCGCACCCTCATCATCACCGGTTCGGTGACCGAAGTGGGCGGCGAAGGAGAGGTCTTCGAAGACCTTGACTTGACCCTCAGCAACGGCACAGGATGCACCTCCGCTTCCGCCACACCAACGTGCTACACGTTGGAACGCGTGCAATGGAACGACGGCAACTTCAGCATGACTTTGCGTGTTCCCTCTTGGAACCCGCTTGGTGTGCAACCCTTCCACGTGGGAAGCAACACGAACAGCAGCCGCAACCTCAACAGCGGCACGGCCGTGACCTTCGCCCTCATCAAGGTCGACGCGACGATTCAAGTTCGGATCGACAACATCGTCGAGGACGACAAGGAAGACTTCGGTGGATCGATCATGGTCACCGCTGACGACACCGGCGAGGGCATCCCAGACGTCGGTTTCTCGCTCTATCTGGAATACGCCAACGGCAGCCGTGTTGTCCAAGACGGAAGCACGCAGCAGTTGCTGAAGCGCGTGGTCGTGACGGGTTCGGACGGTTCGACCGACTACGACTTCAACCACGATCCACCCTACGGAGATGCTTCTGAATTCGGCGAGTTGACGCTCCTGGTGTTGCTCGATGCAGGTGGAGAGCGTCTGACGGATGCCAGCCTCGCGACCTTCCAAGCCGAGGCCGCGCAAGGCTTCGGTCCAGACTACACCTACAGCGACGAAGCCTCGTCCGTGACACGAACGTTGGTTGGCGCCCTGGTGTTGTTGGTGGTTGGCCTTGTGGCCGGCCTCGTGCTCTACCGCCGTCGCCAGCAGGCGACCCTCATGGAGGAAGCCGCTGAGGTCTTCGCGTACACTGCGGAACTCCTCGCGGCCGGTGACAGCGTGCGTGAGGCCATCTTCCAGTGCTACACCGACCTTTGCGTCGTGCTTCAGAAGCGTGAATTCTTGCGCAGGGATTTCGAGACGGTCCGCGAATTCGAAGCCGCGATCCGCCAAGCGATGCCCGCCGTCAGTGAGGAAGCCCTCGTGGCCCTCGACAACGTGTTCGAGCAGGCGCGCTACGGTCGTGACGAGATGAGCGAGGGCCACGCCCAGGCCGCGAAGGTCGCGATGGAACGCATGTCGACGGAAGTCACGAGCATCCAGAAGATTATCCCGCGCGGCCTGTGATGGACCGAACGCTTGAATGAGGGCGTGGCGCTCTCAGGACCATGCGCACCGCCCTGTGGCTGACCCTCATGATGCTCGGGGCGTTGGCCCTGCCCGTGGCCAACGCGACTCCAGTGGCGTTGAGTGACGTGCTGGATTGTGGTGACGGTGACGTCCGTGTCGACGGAGACCTCACGTGTAGCCTTGACATGAGCGAGTATCAGGACCTCTCCCGACTTCGTGTCGAACTCGTCGGCTCTGACGAGGTCCGCCCAAGCGGTGGCCCGATGCTTGCGGTCGGTTCGAGCATGAGCTGTGCGGTGTTGGACAACGGTTCCCTGATGTGTTGGGGTTCCGATGGCCACGGCCAACTTGGCGATGGAGGCCAGATGGCCAATCAGGTCCGTCCGACCAACTTGGTGATCTTGCCTGAAGGGCGACACGTGATGGAAATTCACGCCGTGAAGACCCACGTTTGCGCCCTTTTGGACGACGGCGCCGTGTGGTGCTGGGGCTACGGATCGAACGGTGAACTCGGCGATGGGACGACCAACACCTACAGTTCGCCGACCAATGCCGTGATCCTCCCTGCAGGTCGCACGGCCGTGTCCATTGGCATGGGTGGCTACCACGCTTGCGCCATCCTCGATGATGCGTCCATGGTCTGTTGGGGCCTCGACAACCATGGCCAAGGTGGCAACGGCCAAGACGACAACGACCCTCGGGCCACTCCGGTCACCGTGGCCTTCCCCCAAGGCCGTGAACCGGTGCAAGTGGACGGAGGAGAAGCGCACACGTGCGCGCTCATGAACGACGGTGGCGTGATGTGCTGGGGTCGGGACCATGTCGGGCAACTTGGCGACAATGGCACCAACGCAAACCAGTACGAACCAGGATCCAACGCGATGCTTCCTGACGGCCGTCGAGCAACGTCCATCAGCTTGGCCGGGCACACTTCCTGCGCTGTGCTTGACGATGGGACCTTGGCGTGCTGGGGTGAGAACAACTACGGCCAACTCGGTGACAACACAACCACTCGACGCAACGTCCCAACCCTCGCTCACCTTCCAGAAAATCTGACGGTGCTTGACGTCGGTGTGAACTACCACAACACCTGCGTGGTCTATGTCAACGGGTCCATGGGCTGTTGGGGGCACGATCATCGCGGTCGCTTGGCCAACGGGCCTGACGAAGGCAACACCTGGTTGCCCTCGGTCATCAACCAGTCCTCAGGCTTCGTGGACGTTGAGGTTGGAGTGGACCACAGTTGCGCCCTTCATGAGGAGGGCATCGTCCAATGTTGGGGTCGCTCAAACTGGGGTCAATCGGGGACAGGACAAACCTACAACCGACTGGAAGCTACACCTGTGGATTTCACCGACGCTCCCTTCGCTTCCGTGTACGGTCCAGCGCCAACGGGATGGGCCAGCGACGGTGCGCTCCGCGCTCTGCTGACGAATCCTGACAACGGAGTGTGGGACCTCAGCATGGACCTGCCACTCGGCACCGACGCGGGCGTGTATTCCCTTCACATCGAAGCGTACACCATCGGTGGTCAGCGCGAATCGTACCTCGTCGAGGATGCCATCACCGTGCTGGAGCGTGACCGCGACGGCGACGGTGTCGGCGATTCTGAGGACGCCTTCCCCGACGACGCCACCGAACAAATCGACAGCGATGGTGATGGCGTCGGCGATGTGGCGGATGCCTTCCCCGACGATGCCAACCGTTCGGTGGTGGAAGAAGCGGACGACGGGCTCTCCGCGGATCTTGGTTCGATGGATACGCTGACCATCATTGGAGCAGGCGCGGCTCTGCTTGTGCTGGTCCTCGTGCTGGGTATTATGCTCGGCCGACGTGGCGGTGGCGATCCTCCAACTCCTGCTCCGAAGAAGAAGAAGAACTACGCGAAGGCAGAGCGCAAGTACTGAGCTTCACCAGCGGACCACAAGGTGTCCGTCGACGAAGTGGTGCTTGACGTCCTTCGCATCGGCCGCGAGGGGAAGTTCACGCTCCAAGGTGGGCGCTCCATCTTGCTCGATCTTGATCCGGAGCATGCTGCCTTGGTCGGCTTCAACGATTTCCGTGGTCAGTTCAGCGTCAGTGACACCGGCCATGGGAAGGGTGAGGCCGTCTGGGTCTGAGCGACCGTGGAGTTCCTCCACCATCCACGCCAAGCGACGTTCTGGCTCGATGTTGGCCAGGTGAGATTCCGGCAGCATGCCGGCCGTGACGAGGTGGAAGGTGTGGCGCTGTCGCACCTCTTCGAGGTGGCTTGCGTCAGCGGCCACTTCAGCATGGAGTTCCTCGGGGCGAGCCGCGAGTGGGGTGGTGGTCTCCTCCTCCATGAGCGTTGGTCCGCTTGACCCTTCATCAAGGTGTGGGGGGACGAAGCACGCGGCGGTAGAAGCGCTCAGCCAGACGTTTGAGTCCGTTGGGATCGCTCATGGGCACCATCTGAAGGTCGCCGGGGAAGCACTTGCGGTACATCGGTTGTTCACACCGCTGTTCCAAGAGAAGAACCACGGCACGGTCGTCGATGCCGCGGATGGGCCGTCCCATCGCTTGCAGGACACGGTTGACCGCAGGCTGCGTCATGGTGTAGCGCCACGACTTGTCCTTGCCAAATCGCTCTCCGACGAAGGACTTGAGGCCGTCCTGCACGACGCCCGGTGGCGCGATTGGCAAGCCGATGCAGGCCACGGCATCGAGCAATCCGCCGCGGTAATCGACACCCTCCGACAAGCGGGCTCCGAAGGTGCCAGCGAGGAGGACCTTGCGTCCTGCGTCCCGTTCGCGCTCGAGCACGGAAAGCACCTCGTCTGCCTTCGATTTGTCCCAGTCGGAGGATTCGACGATGGTTCGATGCACGGGCCAGTGGGCGTCGGTCACGATTTCCTCAAGCAGGGCGTAGGACGGGGCGAAGACAGCGACGTGCCCCGGTGCGGCTTGGATCAACGCCCGCAGATGTTCCTGCATTCGAGCGGTGTTCGCTGGAGAG
This sequence comes from Euryarchaeota archaeon UBA495, assembly GCA_002496845.1. Lineage (GTDB taxonomy): Archaea > Thermoplasmatota > Poseidoniia > Poseidoniales > Poseidoniaceae > MGIIa-L3. The sequence continues at coordinate 22,926 of DALQ01000037.1, read as the reverse complement.
CGTTGCCGGTAGGTCGTCGTGACGTCGGTGGCGACGACGACGGGCCTGCGTTGGGAGGCGAAGGGAGACGGGTAACTTCGGATGGTCGTTCGCTTGACGGGGAGGTTCAGCAAATCCGCGTACATGGAGGGCGGATAGAGCGTGCCCGACATGAGCACGGCTCCGGCCGAGGCGTTGAGGACTGGGCCGCTGACCAAGCCGGGGTCCAAGAGGTGCGAGGTGATTCTGCCTGCACGGCCTTCTGGTGAGAAGCAGAACAGGTGGCCGGTGGTGTCCCCGAATCGGACAAGGTCGTCGAGGACGGCACCAAGACGCTGGGCGTCGGAATCCGTATCTTCGGTGGCCTCCTGGTCCACCGCCACCTCGGCGTCCCGCAGGACTTCGCGCAGGACGTTGAGCCGGTCAAGGCGCTCCACGGCTGCTGCGGGTGTGGGTGTGGTCAGCGTGGTCTGGCCGGAGACGCCGTCGACGGTGTCGCAGGCTTGATGGATCAACTCCAGCAGGTCGTTGCCTTGGACTTCCAATTCCTTTGGTTCAAACACGCCACGCTCGCCCTTTCGCTTGCGACGCACGGCGTCGTCTGCAGCGGCCGCCAATTCAGTGTGCAGCCGGGTGAACATGGCTTGGACCAGCGGCCCCAATGCGTCGATGACCTGCGTGCACCATTCGATTATGTCCGTGAGCGGGCCACGGCCCAAGCGCTCACTGATGTTCCCTATGTGCTCCTGCAGATCGAATTTCGCGTTGCGAACCAGCAGCGGGGTCAGCCGTCGTTCCATGCCCATGCGAATCCGATCTGGAAGATTGTGCGCTTCATCGACAACGATGATTGCGTTTTGGAGCGATATCCCCATCGCAGAGAGTGAATTTTCTCGAATCCGATCGTCGAACAGGTGGTTGTAATCGCACACTAGGACATCGCAGTCCTTTACCGTGTTCCGGCATATTTGCCATGCACAAACAGCAGATGTTTTCGCCTCGTGGAGGGTTTCGTCAACGTGACGGGGCTTTCGCAACAGAAAACTTCGAAGATCTTCCTTGGATCTAGCTCGTGACGACTCACTTGACCCTCGTTCACACAAGCATTGACGGGTCTGCATGTCGACAACTTCGCACATGGACTCGCGTCCAATGATGTCAACCACAGTGACGGACCGCAAATCCCCCTTGATTCGGTCGTTGATTTTTCGAACCGTATCGACAACAATTCGGTGTTGGCTTTGCCGTGATGTGAGGAACATCACGGTGCACCGATTCTCGCGTTCTCGAGCGACCGCGATGGCGGCAGCGAGTGATGCTGCCGTCTTCCCAATTCCTGTCGGTGCTGCAGCGACGAGGTGCCCCCGTTCAGAGAGTGCTTCGTAGCCATCCCTGATCATTTCACGCTGGCCCGGTCGAGCTTCTTCGTGGGCCAACCAGCGTCGGCCAAGTTCCTCGACGTTGACCGACACAAGTCCCCACCGAGGTCGAGCCTCCAAAAGGATTGGCGAACGCATTCGCACCTTGGCGGTTCAAGGGTGCCGCGGCGTGGGGTCCGCGGCACTGGGTTCCACCCGCCTCATGAGGCAGGGTGGGGCCCCCCGCCGCCGTCGCCGGGGGGGGTTGTTGGGGGTTGTGGGGGTTGACCCGAGTGCGCGCGACGGGCGCGTTCCCGCAAGGCAGCGAAGCCGGAGGCAGCGGGTCGTCCGCCTCCGACGAAGGGTCGGTTCCGATGGTTGTTGGGGGTACCGTCGGTTCCGATCATTTTCCCATCCCCTCTGTCTGCTCTCACCCTGTGTGTTCACTGGTGGTCCTCGCTGGAAAATTTCTGACGTGCCTGTGCTTTTTCTGCACGGGCGTCGATGAGCGCATCGATGTCGCTGCGCACGGTGAGTTGGTCGCGGATGGCCAGGTCAAGGCCCTGACGTGTGAGCATCTTGGCGTCCATGCCGGTCAGGGCGTGCACGGCCTCGATCTGGGGCATCACGTCTTGGCCGAGGTCGATGGTGACGCGACCCATGCCGGCCTTGAGTGGCTCGTCATCGAGCAGGCTCTTGATGGCCAGTCGGATGACGTCCGAGCGGCTTCGCGTGCCGTCCAAACCAACGCGCTGCTCGAGGCGCGCGATGTCGTCCTCCGAGAGGCGGAGGGACACAAGTTGGGTGGGCGCGGTCATAGGACTCAAGTTGAGGGAATAGCGTACGGTATATGAATGTATCACAGATGACATCAGAACGTATTACGCCAAAATTCGGCGGAAGCCACAAACCATCTCCCCATGGTTGAGTGACATGGAGCGCGTTTTTCTCCCACATCCGTTGATGTTCATCGCCGTCATGATGGCCCTCGGAGGGCCTGGCCTCCTGATCGTGGTGAGCGTGTTCGGCCCGTTCGTGCTCTTCCCTGATGACGCCGTCCTGGGCATCCCCGCGGCGGTCGTCGAAGGCCTCGTAATGCTGCTGATCGAGTGGGGCGGTGCGGTCGGACTGCTCGTCATCACCAAGCCGTTGATGTTCATGGAAGTGGATGAGCACGAAGTCCGAATGGTGTCCGTGCTTGGCGTGGTCGTGCCCGCCTTTGTCGAGCACATCCCCCGTGGTGAGATCTTCAAGGTCGAAGGGGTCACTCAGTCCCAGAACGAGGGCGAAGTGTACCGGCTCATGATCTACCGCAAGGGCATCGGGCCCCATGCTTACAACGCTCCGTCCGCCTCGGCGCTCGAGCGAGCTGTCGCCTTGCTCGAGAACATCATTCCCAGAGAAGATGGCGAGGCCGAAGAGCAGACGCCTGCCGAGGATGCAATGTCGCGTTCCAAAGAGGACATCGCGCCGTGGGACCAGGTCTGAGCATCAGAAGGGCTATGCCCGTCCGGCGCGGGGCAAGGGCATGGACGCTGAGCGCCGAGCCCAATGGTTGTACTACCGCATCGCAGAAGCCGCCTATGCTGACGAGATCGTCACCGGCGACGAAGCACAGATCCTCAGCATCATCGCACGTTCGCTGGGCTTGGGCCCGATGGACGCTCTTGAGATGCTCACGGCCGCGCGAAGCGGGGATGATCCCTTCACCGACGAAGAGGCGCCTGAGACCGCCCTGGAGATGGGCGACGCGACCACCTACCAAGGCGCGCTCATCGCGGCGCTGGACGACGAAGTCATCAGCGAAGACGAGTGGGCGATGCTCGACCTGTTCCGCTCTCTGCTCGGGCTGCAACCCGAGGATCACGCCACCATCGAGGAAGCCATCCGCAGCATGGCTGAGGTGGACGAGGACGGCGAGCGCCGTCTTGAGCGCCTGCAGCAGTACCTCGTGGCCCATCCGCTCGAGTGAGCATCGGCGCCATCCTCAAGCGGGAGGACGCTAAGCCCCGCCCATGGCCGCAGAAGCCCTCGGTGCACCGGTCGATGGGGCCATCTCCATCGACGACCACCGGGCCCTTCTCGCCATCACCATCGGCCCTCAGCAGGCGGACATGACGTTCGAACAGCGCCTTGCTCATGAACAAGGTTGGGACCTTGGCTTCGCCAAGCGTGCCGTTCAGGAGTACCTCCGCTTCGCTTACCTGTGCGTGCACGCCGGTCCTTGCACGCCTTCGGTGGAGGTGGATCAGGTCTGGCACTTGCACCTCACCTACAGCCGGGATTATTGGGGTCCTTTCACAGAACGGCTTGGTCAGCGCTTGGATCATGGGCCAACCCTCGGAGGGGGAGCAGAAGACACGCGCTATGAAGCGCAGTACGCCTCGACGCTGGCCGCCTACGCCGCCGTCTTCGGCCGTGCCCCGCCTGCTGACCTCTGGCCGCCGGCCAAGGAACGCTTCGCCTCTTTCCCCCATCAGCGCTGGGTTGACCTCCGTACACACACGCTCACGCCGCGCAGAACGCTGGTGCTGATCGGGGCGGGTCTCTTCTTCGGAGGGCTGGCTTTGGGCTGGTCGTTTGGCTCGTTATGACTGAAAACGGAGGAAGCCTCATGTCGTGGCGGCCGCTTCGATGACCGTGTTCAGCCGTCGCTCAACCCTTGCGCTGCTCGTGGTAGTGCTCCTCATCCCGATTTCATACGGTACAGCCGCTGCCGAGGGAATGGATGACGTGTCGAATTTTCCACCTCAACCTGAGGGTGAGTGGTACGTCTACGACGTCGCGGATGTGATTTCCAACGAAACGGAGGCCGACTGGGACGCCGATCTTCGTGCTGCCCACGAGGAAAGCGGACGCTTGGTTCGTCTGGTCATCATCCCCAGCATGTGCGACTTCGACCAGCGTGTTGACCCACCCGAAGAGGTGGAATGGGAAGGCGAACGGTGGAGGATGTGTGAAGAGCCCTCCACCTTCGATGAGTGTTTCTTTTGCCATCGTCAGAGCGACGATTCATACGCAGGCCGGATGTTCAGGGCCTACGGGATGGACAACACGGCAGAACCGAGCATGCTCATTGGGGTTTCCATCGAAGACCGTCGCTTCCGCTACGTGATGCCGGACCACACCACGGCAGAACAGCGCTTCTCTGGCACCCAATTTGAGAAGCACAGTTGGCGCTTGAGCGAAGCTGCAGACGGGTATGGTTCGTGGGAAGAAGCGCTGGAGCCGCACGTCGAATTTGGCCTGCTCGTTTCGGAAGGCAAAACCGTGCCGTACCCCATGGAGGTGCAGGTTCTTCTGATCGCTGGCGTGCTGACCGGCGTGGTGAGCCTCCTGGTGAGTGTTCGTCGCACGGGGCGGTTTAACGTAGCAACGAGGCCGGCAGTGAAGCGTCTTTCGCTGGGCGGTTACAGGGAAATGGCCGTGCTGATTCACGCTCGCTTGACACTCGACGGGAACTTTGGGGCGATGGAGCGTTACCGCGTTCACATCGAGGCGATTGAGAAGCAGATGGCGATGTACCATGACATGGTCGCCGGCGCTCAAGACATGCGTGGTGTGAGGATGGCTCACGAAGCGCCCTTAATCGAATACGAGGAGAATGAACTTCGGAAGGCGCTCGCTGAAATCGAAGCCTGCTTCGAAGAGATGGGGCTCCACCAATCAGCAGCGCGCCAACAGGTCGAATCAGCGGTCGCCTTTGAGCCGCTGGACTATGGGCAGGACATCGAACGGGTTCACACGCAGCTCGATGGCCTGTCGACGACCTGGAAGCGGATCCGCCTTCCTGCGTGGGCGGGCTTTGTTGTCGCGGGCGTCTTTGTCGCTGCGTGTTTTGTGGACCAAAATGTGGCGCTTCTCTCGGTGTCACCGTATCACTTTGCACTTCAAGCAGGGAACATCTGGCCTTTGTTTGGAGGCCTCATCCCCCTGTTCTTCGGCTTGGTCGCGAGCGGCATCGTCACAGGTGCCAGATCGATCGAGGGCCTCCCCTCGCGCGGCGCGACCACGGTCGATTTTGCTGCGCTGGACTGGCCGGACTTCGGCACTTCGGTGGCGGGCGGATACGGCGCCACGCTGGTTGGGCACGACGAGCACGGTTCGCCGATCTACGAAATGCATCGTGTGGTTTCGGACTCCGGCGATAGCGGAGGTGGCGGAGGCGGCTGCGGCGGTGGCGGCTGTGGCGGCGGTGGATGCGGTGGTGGCGGCGGTTTCTGACGCCGATTCGCATCACGCAGTGTCCGTGTTGTATGTGCAGGCCGGGGCAACGGTTAGAAACGGTCTGAGGGTCGCTTGACGCAACCTGAAGGTGACCCCCATGAGCATCGTCCACGACGTCTTCGAATCCGTGAAGCAACGCGACCCAGACCAACCAGAATTCCACCAAGCGGTGTGGGAAGTGCTCGAAAGCCTCGAGCCGGTGCTCGAAAAGCACCCTCACTACGCCGACGTGGTCAAGCGCATCGCTGAGCCGGAGCGCATGATCCAATTCCGCGTGTCCTGGATGGACGACAACGGCGACCTGCAGGTCAACCGTGGCTTCCGCATTCAGTTCAACGGCGCGATTGGTCCCTACAAGGGCGGTCTGCGTTTCCACCCCTCGGTGAACGCGTCGATCCTCAAGTTCCTCGCCTTTGAGCAGATTTTCAAGAACAGCCTGACCGGCCTTGCGATGGGCGGCGGCAAAGGTGGTTCGGACTTCAACCCGAAGGGCAAGTCCGACGCCGAGGTCATGCGCTTCTGCCAGGCCTTCATGATGGAACTCTGGCGCCACATTGGCCACAACCTCGACGTGCCCGCGGGCGACATCGGCGTTGGCGGTCGCGAAATCGGCTACATGTTCGGTATGTACCGCAAGCTCCGCAACGACTTCGAGGCCGGCGTCCTGACCGGCAAGGGCCTCGACTACGGTGGCTCGCTCATCCGTCCCGAAGCCACCGGCTACGGCTGCGTGTACTTCGCCCGTGAGATGCTCGCCACGAAGGGCAAGTCCTTCGAGGGCGCCACCGTGGCCATCTCCGGCTCCGGAAACGTCGCACAGTTCGCCGCCGAGAAGGTCCTCGACCTCGGTGGAAAGCCCGTGACCATGTCCGACTCCAGCGGCTGGATTCACGTGCCTGGCGGCATCGACCGCGCCATGCTCGCCGAGATCATGGACCTGAAGAACAACCGTCGCGGCCGCATCTCCGAGATGGCCAACCACGCCGGCGTCACTTACACCGCGTCCCAGCCCGAACCCTCCCTCAACGGCCTGTGGGGCGTCAACGTCGACGTCGCGCTCCCTTGCGCGACCCAGAATGAAATCAACGGCGAAGAAGCCGCGATGCTCGTCAAGAACAGCGTCATCGCGGTCGCTGAGGGTGCCAACATGCCTTGCACGCCCGAAGCCGTGACCGCCTTCCAGAACGCTGGCGTGCTCTTCGCACCCGGCAAGGCCAGCAACGCCGGTGGCGTTGCGACCTCTGGCCTCGAGATGTCCCAGAACTCGCTCCGCTTGTCGTGGACTCGTGAGGAAGTGGACGAGCGCCTCGAGAAGATCATGATCGGCATCCATGAGAGCGCCGCGGCCGCCGCCAAGGAATACGGCCGCGAAGGCGACTACGTGTTCGGTGCGAACGTGGCCGGCTTCCGCAAGGTGGCCGACGCAATGATCGCTCAAGGCGTCGTGTGACGTTTTCCAGCACCCCTCTAGGGGAAGCATGAGAAGCAAGGACTTGCGTGGCTTGTCATGGTCGAGACCGAGGCACTCCTCACCGTCTTGACCGTTCTGGCCATCGGCTTGGTCACGCCTGGTCCGAACAACGTCACGTGCGTGGTTCACGCAGGTGTGCACGGAGCCCGTTCGAACGTGGTGCTCATCGCTGGCATGCTGGTCGGTTTCCTGTCCGTTCACCTGGTGAGTGGCATGCTCGTGGAACAGGTGAACGAAGGTAGCCTCCTCTGGGTGGCCTTGCATTGGTTTGGTTTGCTCTTCCTCGGGCTCATCGCCTTTCGTTTGTTGACGCTCAAGCCCGCTTCCATTCGAGAGGCCATGGACGATGAGGGATTAGAATCGCTGCTCCGCTTGCAGGACGGCACCGTCCCCAGGTTGGGTTTCCGCACCGGCGTGATGATGCAGTTCGTCAACGGCAAGGAATGGGCGTTGGTCATCACCATCATGCGTCAAGCGTTGGACGGTTTCGGCGGTGGCCTTTGGGGCATGTTGCTCATCGCCTCCCTCACGTGCACCGGTGGCGTGGCCGCGATGAGCATGTGGAGCGTGGGAGGCGGTCGCTTGACCAACGTGCTGCGCGACGATGTACGGGGCCGTCGTGTGTTGGTCGTGCTTGGTGTTCTTGTGACGCTTCTTTTGGTCGCGCTTGGCCTACGTGGCCCTTGATCATTGGCTGTTTTGTTCGATCCAGTGCATGATCAAGTCTCGTTCTGCGCGTTGAAGGTGTTCAGCCACCGTGGCCTGCCGGATGTTCAGGTGGTCCGCCAGCTCACGTTGCGATGTCCGGCGAGGTGTGTCGTAATACCCCAGTTTTTGTGCGGTTTCCAAGACCTCTCGGCGCCGTGGGGACAACTTTGGCCCCACGCCACCCATGCCGGGTTGTGACTGGGATATCCTGAGCCTCAAGTTTCCAGGCACCAATGAGTCCATGCCTTTCCGGTAGGCGCGCACACCGTCTGCAGTTCCTGAGATGGTGATGCGGAGTCCGGTCGTACGATTGAGGTATGTCGGGCGAGAAAGCCAGCATCCTTCGGTGGCGGTCAGCAGGCTCATGAGCGGGCCAGTCGCATGGACGGTGGCGACGATGTGTCGGCCGGTCCGTGAATGGACGGCGCGCACCTTAAGCGAACTCTCGGGTGGAATGTCTTCGACATCTTTGCCCTTGTTGAAGGAGATCTCCACAACAAGGTCCATTCCTTCGCCGTTTGCACCAAGGCTGGAAAGCACTTCGATGTGGTCGGCGGCCTCCACCACGCGGATGCCCGGAAGGCTTGCACCCTGAACGATGTCCATGTCAACGGTGATGTGGCGCAGGGGGACCTTCACGAGAATCACAGCCCCCTATCATGATAGGTTGAAAGGCTCATTGGCTTGAACGTTTCTTTCAGAACATGTCCAGCGCAGCCTCTCCCTTCACGACCCGGCGAGCCATGTTGCTCGTCGTGTTGATGGTCCTCATGGGCCAGGCCGGTTACTTCCAATCCGGCTATTGGATGAACGACGGGGAATCGACGCCCGTCGAGCCTCTTGCGACGACCACGGACGGTCCAATGGCCACCTTTTCGACGGATGTGTTCCCCAGCCTTGATGCGGACATTCGTTCCGGCGATCTTAGCGACTGGACCTTTTGGGAGGATGAAAACGGATTCGAGGGCTTCGGTCCATGGGACACGGGCGTAAAATACAACCAGAATGGAAACTGGTTCAACAGCCAGCACATGCAGAGCAATCATGACGTGGACACCGCGGGCAGCCTCACCTTCACCAACCGTTTGGAGACGGGTCAGGCGACCTTCGCGACGTCGACGGCCAACCTGAGCCTTGACCTGCCGTTCGCCGCTCAGCTCACCTTCGGATACGTGACGCAGAATCAAAACTGGAACGCGTCCGAACTTCACATTGACGTGCTTCAGTCCGGTTCGGTGGTGACCTCCACAAGCATCGACCACAGCGGCGTGTATTACACCAACATCCGAGAGGGCACGGCGAGCCTTCTCGTGCCTGCGGGTGTGAGCACGGTGTCCCTCAGCCTGGACGTGAGCATCGCATCCGGACCCTACAGTGCGGGCGGCTTTTGGCTGCTGCACGAGTTTTCGGTCACGGCTCCGAACGCCTCCACCGTCATGTCGCTTGGTAGCGATCATGCGTGCGTCCTGACCTCGGACGGCGACGCAAAATGCTGGGGCGCCAACAACGTCGGCCAACTTGGTCAAGGTCACATCGAAAACATGGGCGATGAAGCCGAAGAGATGGGCCAAGATTTGCCCTACGTCAACTTCCCGACGTCCACCTTTGCCACCGCCGTCTCTGCAGGTGGCCGCCATACCTGCTATCTGCTGACCACCACGACGTCTGACGGCATGCCCCTTTGCGTGGGCCAAGTCAACCTGCTCGGGTACGGCTGGGACGATGACGGGGCCATCGGCGACGCGTACCTCGAAGATGCGTCAGTGATGCCCGATTGGCCCCTCCCCGCGGGCCGCCACGCCACGCACATCGAAGCCGGTTGGAACCACACCTGTGCGGTCTTCGACGACGGCAGCGTCGGTTGTTGGGGCGACAACGCCCACGGCCAACTCGGAACAGGCAACACCACCTTCCTAGGCGATGCGGCCGACGAGGTCGGAGACGGTCTCGCTTTGGTGGATTTGCCTGCAGGCACCACCGTGCGCTCGCTTGCACTTGGATGGGACCACTCCTGTGTGCTGTACGGCACCGGTGACGTGGCCTGTTGGGGCGACAACACCTACGGCCAGTTGGGCCTGGGGCACAGCACGACGATCGGCGACGGCGCCGGCGAGATGGGCAGCAACCTGGTCAACATCAGCCTGCCCACGGGCCTCAACGTCACGTCCTTGACCGCCGGGGACGGATTCACCTGTGCGGTGTTCAGCGACGAATCCATTCGCTGCTGGGGTCGCAACGACGTGGGCCAACTCGGCCAAGGAAACACCGCCGACTTTGGTGACGACAACGGGGAAAGCGTCAGCGCCCTAAGCGCCATCGACCTCGGTTCCACCTATGCTTCCGGCACGAAGACCCTCGACGCCGGGCGCAATCATGTGTGCAGCGTGGTCGAGACAAGCAGCACCGCGGGCATCGTCAAGTGCTGGGGCGGCAACGGTGACGGTCAACTTGGCATCGCCACGGCGGGCAGCGACCAGCACCGAGGCGACGGTTCAGGCGAGATGGGCTCAAGCCTTCCTGCCTTGGGCATGGGCCTTGATGTCGGCGGCCTGATGGCCTTCGAAGTGGGGGACCGCTTCGCATGCTTGATGCGTTTGTCCGACGTCAGCGACACCGATCCTCAGGTCCAGTGCTGGGGCGTCTCTGATCAAGGTCGCCTCGGTTACGGCAACACCGAGACCTTGGGTGACAGTTCTTCGGACATGATTCCGACGGACGACGTTCAACTCAAGTTGAACGACCCATACACGTACAGCGATTGTTTGGGTGCGGGCATGCAGGCGCAGATTGAGGTGGACACTGCGGACGCCGCGCGTCACGTGAAGGTCCTCGCCGACGACGACGCGTGCCCGGTCATCGTCTACACCGATGACGATGCATCGTCCGTGCTCATGGCCGTGTACCACAACAACCGTTGGGTCGAAGAGACCGTGTTCGAAACGTCGGATGAAGTGGTTGACCTCGATGCCGGCATCGGGCCTGACGGGCGCGTTCACGTCGCATGGGTCCAAACTTCCAGCACCTCGACGAACGACGTGTACCATGCCAGCAAGAGCATGGGGCAATGGTCGAGCAACTCGGTGTTCTTCGGCTTGGACCAAGTGGGCATGTTGCTCTATCCGGACGGGGGGATTGAACTCGTGATGATTGCAGACACAAGCAATTACATTCGTTCGAGCCTTTCGACTGATGGCGGCGAGAGCTGGGGCCTTGAGATCAGCCGTGACTACGGCAGCACCGCGGCGTGGAGCGACCTCAACGTGGCCATCGACGGTGACGGTGTTGCTTACGCGTCCTACAACGTGGACGGAACGCTTCGCGTCATCAGCCGGCCTGCGGGTGGCGATGGCGTTGGCGCAGACGATTGGACGGCCCACGTGGACGTGCGAAGTGACCTTTCCGACGACGGTGACGTGGAACGCCAGAGCCTGGTCAGCAGTGTCGGCTCGCTTGGCGGCATGCTTTCCGTGTCCTTGACGAACGCCTCGGCGTTGGCTTACGCCAACAACAAGGTCGCCACGGGCAACGCACAATCGTGTGGCATTCTTGCCAACGGTTCCCTCATGTGTTGGGGAGGAGGAGACCAATGGGGTGCTCAGGGCAACGGCCTCGCGAGCAATTCCAACCTTCAAAGCCCAAGTTGGGTGGATCTTGGAGCCGGACTGACCGCTGAGTCTGTGGCGTTCGGCCAACACTACGGTTGCGCCGTCCTCAGTGACGGGTCACTCAAGTGTTGGGGCAAAAACGATGATGGGCAAATTGGAGACGGAACCTCTGCGGACAAGCATTCGCCCGTGGCGGTCAGCCTTGGGGCTGGCCGGACGGCGGACGCGGTTGCCATGGGGAATGCGCACACCTGCGCCCTTCTTGACAACGGTTCTGTGCAGTGCTGGGGCGATGACACCTGGGGCGATTTGGGCAATGGCGCAGGGGTGACCGACAGGCTCTCTCCGTCAGAGTATGTTGATTTCGGCGCAGGCCGAACGGCGGTTGCCCTTGACGTCGGGACGGACCATTCCTGTGCCGTTCTCGACAACGGTTCCCTCATGTGCTGGGGACGTGACCACAAAGGACAGTTGGGCAACGGTGGGACAACCACTGCAGATCAACACTCACCCGTCTTTGTTGACCTTGGTACGGGCCGAACGGCGATCGCCGTTTCGACAGGCCATATCCACACCTGTGCGATCCTCGACAACGGTTCCCTGAAGTGCTGGGGCAGCGACGATGATGGACGGTTGGGCAATGGAGCCGTGACCGGCGATCAACCCTCACCTGTCTTGGTTGACCTTGGCACGGGACGGACCGCTGTGGCGGTTGTTGCAGCCATGTACAACACGTGCGCCATCCTCGACGACGGTTCCGTGAAGTGCTGGGGCGGTGATTCCTATGGTCAATTGGGCAATGGAGCATCCATTACCGCCAATCAACCCTCACCTGTCTCGGTTAACCTTGGGACGGGTTTTGGTGCGGTCGCCATCAACATGTTCTCCCTCCACACCTGCGCCATCCTTGCTGACACGTCGATGAAGTGTTGGGGAGTCGATGCAACCGGGACGCTGGGCAACGGCGCAGGAACCACCACCCAACACGGTCCAACTATCGTCGTAGGAAGCCACACGTGGGACGTGACCACAACGGCCAGCAGCGCCTCGGCCGATACGGCCGGTGACGCCACCGTCAGCGCCTGCCTCGACGGGTGGTCTTCGTGCACCACGGCCTCGGACTGGACGGTGGACGCCAGCCTGTCTGGCATCAACTCGACCACGATGGACATGGTGACCGACTTGGATCAGGTCCACCACCTTGTGCACAACACCAGCACGGGCACCGTGCTGCGGTCGGTCGGTCCGGCCGGAACTTTGAGTCAAGCCAACACCATTTGGCCGCACGGCATTGAGGAGGTCAGCCTCGCTTTGACCTCCCAGGGGACCCTCTTCGCTGCGGTCCGAAACGCCAGCGACGGCCATCTTTGGTTGGTCCGTGAAGAGGCCGTCGGCGGGTTGGGTCTCAGCGTTGACCTCGACGGCGACGGCTGGCTTGGCCTTGACGAAATGGCCTGCGGAACCGACCCGAACGATGCAACATCCACGCCCACTGACGCCGACGGGGACGGCATCTGCGATGCCGATGACGACGTCGACGACGACGTTCATCCACGCGGCACACGGACGGTTGCCCTCGGCGACGGGTTCGGCTGTGCCATCACCGGCGACGTTCACCTTTCTTTGACGCAACCCGCTGTGGTGTGCTGGGGCGAAAACGGCGACGACCAACTTGGAAGCAGCGTCGCCTCCGCTCTCTCTTCTTCATCGCAGACCTTTGGCTACGGCGTCGACTTGCCAAATTGGTCCGTCGCGGTGGACCTGGATGCCGGGGAGCGGCACGCGTGCACGGTCACCACGGACGGAGACGTGTACTGCTGGGGTGCGAACGACCACGGCCAGTTGGGCCGAAACACGTCCTATGCCAGCGCCCTTCCAGGCTTGGTGGCCCTTCAAGACGACGTTCGCGCCCTCGGCGTGGCGACCGGCAACAACCACACGTGCATTCACGACCAGCGTGGCGACGTGTGGTGCTGGGGATCGAACCTTGAGGGTGGCCTTGGGAAGCACGTGGCGGCCAATCCTGGCGGCGTGGTGCACGTTGACACGGAACTCACCCCTTGGTTGGTTTCATCGTGGCGTGGCAGTGTCTCTGCCAATAACCGTTTCAGCGTGTTTGAGCACGGCATCGACAAGGTTTCCTTGAGCAGAATCAGTTGCTGCAATCACGTCAACGTCTACAACTCAGAGGTTGATTTCACCCTCCCCATGGATGCCACCTTGGTCCTCAACCTGACGGCGCTCAACGCGCAACTTGGGCTGGAGCTTACGCTCGGTGGTCAGACCCTCGCCGCGGTGAGCCAAACTAGCAACGAGCAAATCAACATCTCCATTGATCTCGAGCGAGGCACACACACCCTCCAAGCCGAATGGTCCACGAGAACGAACAGTTATCCAACCGTCCTAAACAGATTATCGCTCCGCGCCGCCGTTCACGGCATCGACGTCGTGGAAGGTGCAGCCTACAGCGTTGCGAACTCCACCATGCCGGTGATGCAATTGACCGACGTCAATCCAACCTCCGACCTGAACGCAGGCCCCAACAGGACCTGCGCCACGGACGTCGAAGGAAGCACAACCTGTTGGACGGGATACACACCGTCCACCAACCTTCCAAGGTCGCCGACCACCGAATGGCAAGGGTTGATCGACAACGCCTCAACGGCGTCTGGTTGTGGTTTCACCTACACTTCGAACTCAGTGCCCGATCCCCTCGACGGTACGCCAGTGCTGCCCATCGGGGCCTCCACCTCCAACGGACACGTCACGATGGCGAATCACACCACGCTTCCAGTGGACTGTTCTGGTCTTCGGGTCGGCAAGGCCACCGTGAGCGGGGTGACCTATTCGAATTGGGAGGACCTTCATCTCGTGCCGGTCGAGGTCGGCCGTTCCTATCTGATCGAAGCGCTCACCACAGACCGGCACAACGCGGGCAGCAGCAACGTCATCTATGGACAGACAAAGATTTCAGTCTACGATTCAAGCAGCGGGTCGGTCAAGGATCGCATAGGGTCCTCGGCCACAGGTTCTGGGCCTGAAAACCAATTGGTTCACTCGGTTTCATGGAATGACCCATCGATGTTGGTGATCGGCGTCAAGACCAATCAAAACGGACACGGCCTCCTGGAATACACCCTCAAGGTCACCGAAGTGGGCGACATGCTTCCGACCGCTGTGGCTCGTTCTGCAGTGACAAGTGAATTGACATCCATCACCACCACTCCCCCTGCCACCACCACCACCTCCTCCTCCTCATCGAATTCCGACGCCTTGCTCGGCACGGCGGATGTCGGGCCAAAGCAAACGTGTTCCATCCCCTTGGACGGTGTTGGATTGGCGTGCGAATCTCAATCGCAAGACCATTCAACCTGGAACCTCGTGTACGAGGACGTCCAAAACAGGACCAGGTCCCTTTCCATCGGCGCAACCTCTGCGTGCGCCATATTGAACGGGACGCTGAGTTGTTGGGGCAACGAAACCACGGGCGTTCTTGGCAACGGGGGCAGTTTGACCTCCTCTTCGGCCACGCCGGTGGCGGTGAGCCTGCCCTCAGGTTGGGTGCCTGTCGCGGTCGAGGTCAGCGATTATGACCAGCGCGCCTGCGCCGTCCTCCGCAACGCAGCGGACACCCATCGCGTGTATTGTTGGGGCTCCGACACGTACGGCGGCCTTGGAAACGGCGGTGGCCTTGGCCCCGACCTCGGTGCGCCAAGCACGTCGGTAAATTTGTACAGTTCGGCGCTTGAACTCGATGCCCCTACCTTTGAATTGGACCGGCAACCGTGGGACGTCGCTGAACTTGTGGCTTCCGGAACCACCGGGATGCCTTGTGTTCGCTCGCACGAAGGGCTCGTCAAGTGCTGGAACGACGATCCTGCCTACTTGGATTGGGAGTTGCTGGACGCACCGAATGAAATGGGTGCCAACATGCCCTTCGTGGACCTCGGCACCGAGGTGTATGCGACGGACTTGACCCAAATTCACATCAATTTCAACTACCCAACCACCACGTGTGCCCTGCTCGAAAACGGCACGGTGACGTGTTGGGGTTGGGCCATCTGGGCCGGCGTCAGCGCGAACATCAACGGGTATGGACAGAACCAGAACCACATCAGGGCCGATGGCGATGCCCGCCATGTGGTCGGATCGGGTACGCCCAGCGGTGTCTTGACGGACGTCGTCGGCATCGCTCAATCGTGCGCTCTCCTGGCCGACGGTAGCGTGCGGTGTTGGTCGCCGAGCAACGGCCGTTCGCACTTTGAGGTGGACCTCGCCGGCGCCCGCATCGTCAGCCTTCACGAAGGATTTGCCAACGGGGCTGCCCAAGTGTGCGCCATCCATGCCTCTTTGGTGCGGGCCACCTGCTTCGACGTCACGAGCTCTGGCGGCACGATCAACCACATCGTCCTCACTGATGCGGATGGTCTTCACGACGTCTTGAGCGATGTCGGGGTTGAATACACGCTGCGGGGTCCTCTGGAGTTGACCGAAGACGGCGCCGTTCTTGACCTTCCTGTGCTGAAACCCGGGAGCCTTGCTCTGGATCACGGCGGTGTGCTTTGTGGCATCGGGCCGGAATCTTCACCGGAGTGCGTCGACGGTTCGCGCGGTTCCTCCGTGTTCGGTGGACGGATTGTGCAGATGGACGGTCCTTGCGTCCTCCGGTTGGACGCTGAAGTGCTCTGCCTTGGTGGCGAACCCGGCCTGCTCGGCGCCGCCGGTGAGCTCACCGACGGCAGCTCCATCACCGTCGAGGTGGCGTTGAACTACGGCACGGTGAATCTTGATTTGCGGAATCACGACACCGACGGTGACGGCGTCAAAGACCTCTGGGACGACGACGACGATGATGACGGCGTCCTCGACCATGAGGACGCCTTCCCAAGGGACGAATGTGCTTCCATCGATACCGACCGCGACGGTCACCCCGATGCACTGGTCAACGGGTGTACGACCTTCTTGATCGAGGACGCGGACGACGACAACGACGGTTGGAGCGACCTTGACGAGGTCTCCTGTGGGACGCATCCGCTGCTCAACACCCGCCTTCCCGGTGACCTTGACGGCGACGGCACCTGCGATGCGCTCGACGCAGACATGGACGGCGATGGCTGGGACGATGCCGATGAACGCATGTGCTCGCCTCAAGGCGTCGTGCTTCGAGACCTGCCACCGGCCGACATCGATGTCAACCGCGGAGCGGTTTTCCTCGGAGGCCCCCGCATGGACACGCCAATGTTTGCTGCAGAAGCAGAAGGCTTCGGCACCTACGTGTTCGACCTGACGGAGGACGATCCAATGGCGACTGGACAGCGTTATGCGGGATGGTCAAGCAACGATAAGGGCATGCGTGTGGCCGATTTTGGTGCCTTTGCAGCCGTGACCGATTACGAATGGGCTGGCAGCAATAACAAATTCACCCGCACGACGTTGCTCCATTACGACGGAAGCGTGCCTGATGTGGACACGCATCGGTCGGCGCCATTGAACCCAGGGCAAATCATGGCTCCCTTCATGACCTCCACTGGAGAGGTCAACTGGCGCGGTTCCAATTTCCTCCAGGACGGCAACGCCCACCAAAGGTCGGTGACGAACACCGGAGACTATCCGGTCCAAGTCCTCCGCCTACCAAACGGAGACCTGCTTCTTCTCGAAAGCAACGACCATCCTGCCACCCAAGGTTTCGGCACGCTTAAGTCGATTTTTGACGTCCAAGTCAGCCTTCAGCGCTGGAACGAAACGTTCGACGACTTCGACATTGATGCGACCCCCTACACGCTGCCCACCTCCCTGACCTCGAGAACCTCCTACAGCAACGCTCCAGGGAAGATGGTCATGGACGGCCAAGGCAACGTGCATTGGGTGGTCCCCACCGCTTCCAACTCGCTGATCGTCTACGAGCATGTGGTCATCAACGAAACATCACCGTTCGTCCATAACGTTGGTTCAGTCACGGGGGGGTACGCTCATTCTTATCCCACTCCCAACTCCTTTGGATTGGATTGGACCCCCGCTGGCGGAGTTCGTTTGTCCTACATGCTCAGCAACCGTTCCATCGGACTTGCTGAACTGAATGCATCCGCATCACCGGTGGTTTCTGTGCTTCCCGGTGGCCCCCTTTCATGGACAAGCATTTCGACCATTGGACACGCCACGGACGACGCGGGATTGTCCACCGTCGTGGTGACCACGGCAAACAGCGACTCGCAACCTGTGAAGGTGTTCCAACCGGTGTTGCGTACCGATCCTGCTGCCGACCCCACGTGGACGCCTGCGGACGCCAACGGTGACGGGACCTGCGACGCCAGTCAAGGCGCCATGTTGCATTTCAATGAGGACGACCTCACTTTCGAGGTGGATCGGGCCAGCAACGCGGAACCCATTCCGTTTGGAGGATATGCCGTGACCGGCGTGACAGCGCTATCAGGCCTGCCCAACGGTCTGGTGTTGAACCCCACGACAGGTGCCATTTCAGGTACGCCCACCGTGCCGATGCCAGAAGGCGTGAACGTCACCCTTCGCATTGCTTCGAACGGCGCCACGGTGGACCTGGTGGTGACCTTGCGCGTCTTTGAAGCGGCGCTGGTCAACGCACCCGACAAAGGTCCACTGTACTCGAACAGCATCCAAAAGGCATCGCATGTGATCACCTCGAGCGACGGTCGCTTGTACACCCTCACCACACAACAAAGCGGCACGGATTCATTTGGACGCAGCATCCACTCGTCTGATTTGGTGCTTACCGCCTACCGTCCAGGGGGCAGCAATGTGGTGAATTGGACCTCAGCCATCAGCACCTATGGTTCCACCCGCCCGCTTGATCTTGCCCTTGATGCAAACGGCGACCCGCTGGTGTTGTTCAACGCCCCGAGCGGATCCAGCGCACCCGCTCATGTCGTCGAATTCGCAAACAGTGAGCAGAACATTGCCTTCGCCGATTCGTGTACGACGCTCTACAGCACCGAAACCGTGTGCGACGATTGGTTCTATGCACCCAAACTGGTGCTAGCAGCCTTCGGACAGGAGGGTTTGGTTCGCTGGACGCAACATCACGAGCACCCTGCAGGAAACGGGACAAGCACCAAGTTCTCTGACAATTCAGGCAACCGCCTGGCTTGGGGCAGGTATTGGGCGCATGGCAACGCGAATCCAATGACGAATACCATGACCATGGTGGATGAGCACATCAGCGTTTCAGATGACGGTAGCATCGCTTTGGCCATTCAATTTTGCAGCACGTTGAACTACATCGGAACATTTGGTGGTCATGCCATCATCACCGATACAACCAGCGGCTATTGTGATAGCAGTACGTCCGCACACATGCCGAGCATGATGCTCTCGAAATTGACCAGCGACGGAGAAGTCGAGTGGGTCAAACTTTCGAACGCCTGGTCGTCTTCGTCCAACGACAAACCCGATTTCCAGCGTTTGGATTTGGACCGAACGAGCAACGGGAGCATGCTCTTGTCCTACGTCTCGGTGCAATCCCACGGATGGGATGACCTTCCTCTTCCCGATGCCGATCCAAGTTTCTCTTTGTCTCAATCCTCATTGACTCTGGACCGGTATGGCGATCATTACATGGTGATGTTCGACACGAACGGTTCTGCGATGTGGTACCAACACGACGGCCTCAATCAGGAGTACGTTCGGTACAACCAGATGGTCCTCGACGACGACAGCATCGTCGTGGTCCGTTCCACACCAGAGGGGGCCGCCACGGGAGTGTATCTCGACGCTGGCGTGACCAACACCACGGCCGGCCTCCCCTCTGGATCCGACGTCGATGGGGCGCTGACGTACAACGCAAGCACCATGCCCGCTCATCCGTTGCACATGTTCCACTTCCGAGCATCTGACGGTGCTCGCCTCGGGGTGGATGCTCTTCAGGGTGCAGACCTGCAAAACGGCCTTGATTCGACGGTCGACCTCGGAGAAGGCACGCATTACATGGACGTGAGGGGCATTGACGACGGCCAACGGGTGTACGTTTACTCCAACACCAGGGCAAGCTCCAGCGAAAACCGTCTTGATTTCTTTGTGGTGGAAGGCAACGGCACGGTGGTCTCTTCGGCCGCAGCGATGTTCGATGACCCAGGCAACGATTGGAGCGACATGCGCTACAGTTCCTACATCAGGCTGGATGCCGCAGGCCTCCCAATGATCTTGCTGGACAAATATTACGGGACATCGAACAATGATCCTCAACCCATCACATGGCAGTATGTCGACGGCCGACAGGTGGACGGTATCGTGGCCAGCGTGCTCCGATTCTCTTCAGGAATGGGACACACCGCTGAACACGACCCCAAACCGCTCGGAACCAACTATATCCGCTATCCTGACCTTGCCACAAAAACTCCATCCTCTGCTTCAGACCTTGGCGAAACGTGGTCGCTTGTGGGTCTGAATGGGAGCACGTGGTTGCCAAATGGTCTCACGTTCAACAGCGCAACAGGAGCCATCGGGTTCGCCACAACATCTGCGACGTTCACTCCGGTTCCCTATTGGTTGAACATGAGCGTTGACGGGCGAACCTTCAGCCATCAAATCATGCTCGGTCGAATGCACTTGCAGGTCGGCTTCGACCTCCCAGACACCTTCACCGCCACCAGAGGCGCGCCTACCGCCGTTCATGCAACTGCTTTGACCGGCAGTGGTTTGCAACCCGCTCGAGTGAGCCCAGACTTGCCAAGCGGCCTGAGCCTGCTTTCCAACGGCAGCATCGTCGGGACACCTTCTGGGAACTTGACTGCCACGACGTACGTGGTTGAGGTGTGCAACGATTGGAACGATTGTGAACGGGAAGTCATCGTCCTTGAGATTCTGGAACCGCTGCCTGACATCACCTACGGTGGCAACAACAGCCTGTGGTTCCCACGCGATAGCATCGTCAACGAGGATCCGGTCAACCTCGGTGGCGCGGTGGAAACGTGGTCGATGAGCGGCACCCTGCCAATGGGCTTGTCCTTCGACAACCTCTCGGGGCGCATCACGGGTACGGCGATTTTGATTCAGAACACCACGAGCGTCAACATCACGGCCACCAACAACGCCGGTTCGTTCACCGTGCAGGTCAACGTCACCGTCCCCGGAGCGGGGATCGCGCTGGTGTTCCCTGCTTCGAACCTGTCCTTGGTCAACGGCACGACGATGCAGAATTTCGGCGGACAAACGACCGGTGAAACGCCGGCCTCTTGGGCGATTACGCCCAGCTTGCCGCTTGGCCTTCATCTCGGCTCGACCAACGGGACCATCTATGGAACACCGACGGTGTTCGCTGCTGCTGCCAACCACACCGTCACGGTGACGTCCATCTCGGGCGCCACGGCGAGTTACGTCCTCAACATCGAGGTGCTTGAGCCGGTCGAGCAGATCACGCTGACCCTGCCGCTCACGAGCCTCGACTTGACAAACAACAGCGCAATGCAGCCCTTCACCGGGCAAACTTCGGGTGACGCGGCCGTGTTGTGGAACGTGACGCCAGACCTGCCGACGGGCCTGAACTTCGGGACGTCGAACGGCACCCTGTGGGGCACGCCGACCAACGTCAGTGGCCCTGTCGTCTACACCATTACTGCGTACACGGCCTCCGGCGCGAACGATTCGGCCACGCTGACCATCACCATCAGCGCGGACTTCGACAACGACGGCATCCCAGATCACGTCGACCCTGACGACGACAACGACGGGGTGCTCGACGGTGCGGAAGAAGCGGGCTGCAGCCTGGACCCAGATTGCGACGATGACGGCTACGGCGACGGCGTGGACGCCTTCCCGGTCGACCCCACCGAGTGGGTGGACACCGACAACGACGGCATCGGCAACAACGCGGATGACGACGACGACGGTGACGGCTGGACCGAGACCGAGGAGACCGAGTGTGGCAACCACAGCGACCTCGACGCAATGGATCGGCCGGGTGACCTCGACAACGACGGCCTCTGCGATGCGCTTGACGACGTGGACGATCGCCCGATTTACCTCGTGCTGACCGAGACGGAATTGCTCCTGCCGGTCAACGCGACGATGGCACCCTTCGAGGTGCTGCAGTTCGGAGCCGACGTGCGTTCGTGGAACGTGACGCCGGACCTGCCGCTTGGCTTGACCATCGACAGCGAAGGGCGCATCAGCGGCATCCCAACCGTGGTGTCCAACCTCGCGGTCTACACCATCAACGCCTCCAACGACCTGAACTGGGCGACGGTCAACCTGTCCATCGCCGTGCTCGACGAGGACGCGGACTTCGACAACGACGGCCTGCCTGACGCGGTCGATCCCGACGACGACAACGACGGCTGGAGCGACGTGGACGAAGCCCAATGCGGACCGACCGATCCATTCGACGCCGAAGACATGCCCGATGATTCGGACAACGACGGCATCTGTGACCTGCTCGATGACGTGAGCGACCTGCAGATCACCGTGACGCACGAGCCGCGTGAACTCCACCTGACGGTCAACGTGACCATGACGCCGGTGGAAGCCAACGTGACCGGTGGCGACGTGATCACCTGGACCGCGATGGGCGAACTCCCTGCGGGCCTTTCCCTCGATGCCCAGAACGGCACCATCAGCGGCACACCGACCGAGGTCGTGGCCGACGTGCTCGTTCAGATCGAGGCGAACAACAGCAAGCACAGCACGACCACGTGGGTGCTCATCACCGTGCACGAGGACACCGATGCTGACGGCATCGCCAACATCATGGACGACGACGACGACAACGACGGCTGGCTGGACAGCGAAGAGGCCGTGTGCGCCACCGATCCGCTCGACGCGAACGGGGTCCCAAGCGACCTCGACGGCGACGGGACCTGCGACCGGGCCGACCCCGACATCGACGGTGACGGCTGGGCCAACGTGCAGGAGCAGTTCTGCAGCACGGACCCACGCGACACCGATGACATGCCGTCGGACACCGACGGGGACGGCATCTGCAACCTTGTGGACACGGACGACGACAACGACGGATGGGCCGACACCACGGAGGCAGTTTGCGAGACCTCCCCGATCGCATCAAGCGAGTTCCCATCCGACTTCGACGGGGACTTGACATGCGACCTCATAGACCCGGACGACGACAACGACGGAGTCATAGACCAGGAAGACGCGTTCCCGTTCGATGCAGGCGAATGGGTAGACAGGAACTCAGACGGACTGGGTGACAACGCACACCCCCTCACCGTAATGGACAAGATGAAGCTGAACCCCGAGATTTCCATCGTAGCCATAGGCAGCCTTGCTGCCATGCTGTCAGCAACCATGGCATTCCTCTTCGGCAGGAGCAAGATCAGGGACCAATTCGACGATGACCAAGGGTGGGAAGAGGAGGAAGACGACTACGACGATTGGGAGTTCCAGGAGTAATCGGTGTACTTTTTGCACTTTGTGTGTTTTTTTTACTACAATATCGAATATTGACGTAGACAATAGATTTCCTCAAAACGTAAAAAAATCTTGATTAATTTATCTATATCCGTAATAATTTTCCTAATTTAGTAATATATTTAGTATATATTGCCGGATTAGTGAAAATATGGAAAAGTGAGCATTCTGAGAGATGTTTATA
>DALQ01000051.1 GCA_002496845.1 Euryarchaeota archaeon UBA495 | reverse complement strand
CTCGTGGCCGATGCGGACCTCGCGGCCGAGATGGGCTGGGACATCATCGCGGAAATCGTCGACCAGACCACCAGCGGCGTGGCGCCTGAGCGCGTCATGGCGGCTCCCATTCCCGCCGTTCGAACGCTGCTTGAGCGTCAGGGGCTCGACGTGTTGGACGTCGACGTCTACGAACACAACGAGGCCTTTGCAGCCGCTTCCTGCGCCGTGGCCCAAGACCTTGGCATCCCCAACGACCGGTTCAACCTCCACGGGGGGGCCGTCAGCCTCGGCCACCCGTTGGGTGCCTCCGGCGCCCGATGCCTCATCACCATGATTGGGGCGATGCGTCGCATTGAGGCGAAGAGCGGCATTGTGACCCTGTGCTTGGGCGGTGGCAACGCTGTCGCCATGCTTGTGCGTCGTCCCTGAACATCAGACTTCAGCGTCATCCTGAGCGCGGTTGAGGGCGCTGAAGAGGTGATGATCCTCAACCACGTCAATCGGGCCAGGCAACACGGGCAAGATGTCGTCCACGCTCAAGCCGGTCGCCTTGGCGATTCGGTTTGCAGCGGTGTCCTTCTTGGTTCGCCCACCGCTGATGACGGCCCATCGTCCTCCAAGGGACTGTGCGTGTTCGGGCGTGGTGCCAAGCAGCAACGGCACGCCGTTGATGGCGACCAGCGCGAGGCCGATGCGCAGGTCGAGGTCCTTGTACCACTGACGCTGGCCACGCACGATGAAGGCGCCCGCTCCGACGAATTCACCGGTCTGTGCGGTCTTTGAGACCTGAGCGGGTTTGACCGAGTACACCGTGCCATGACCACCACCGCTGCCCCATGCCCGGCTCCAGCAAAGGGCCATCTGGGCGCCGTGCTCCATGTCTGCCTCCGTGATGGCGCCTGCTTCGATCCGGTCGTTCAAGCGGAAGGCAGGCAGGCCCTCTGGAAGGTACGCAGGAGGCCGCTCATCGACGGCGAAACCACGTTGGGATTGCATGGCGCATGACGGGGCGCCATGAAGGTCGGCGTGCAGGTACATGTCGTCGCCCTTGAGGTGCTTCTTGACGATGGCGTCGTTGCCTTTGGCGTCGCGTCCGCCCACCATCAGGCGGCCGTTTGGAAGCATGGTCCAGCGGTGGTGTTCGAACCACAGCCGCTTGGAGCGTTTGACCCGGACGACTTGACCGCTGGCTTGCTGTTTCGCTTCCTTC
This sequence comes from Euryarchaeota archaeon UBA495, assembly GCA_002496845.1. GTDB lineage: Archaea > Thermoplasmatota > Poseidoniia > Poseidoniales > Poseidoniaceae > MGIIa-L3. Next base: position 14,263 of record DALQ01000051.1, on the reverse strand, counting down.
TTCTTGGCGCGTTCCAACTCCGTGCGCGTCGTTTCAAGCGCGGTGACGGCCCCTGAGGACTTGTCCTTCTGCTTGCGTGCAGCCGTGAAGAGGCGTTGCGCATTTTGGTGCACGCTTTCGTCGAGGTGGAGGGTAACTTCCTGCTTCCCGGGTTCTCCGTCCTCGTTGGGCAACACGCATCGAATCGTGCGTTCTGCAGGGTCGGCGCTGCGGATCCACGGGATGCCTTTCACGGCCTTCAGCACGCCGTCCCATCCGTTTCGCTCGACCGCTTCGCGGGTTTGGGCGAGCAACCCGTCCACGTGGGTCCAGTGTTCCTGAACCGCGTGACCGAGGGCTTGCTGCTTCTCGACCTTGGCGTGGAAGCCCTCGAGGGCCTTTTCCTGCTGCGCCAAGCGGCGTTCGAGACGTTCGACGTCCGTCGAATGGCCTCGCCCTGGCGCGGCGGCGTTGACCTGTTCCAGTTCACGACGAAGCAGCGCGTCCGAATCGTGCCCGCCCCACCATGCGTCGATGGCTTCGAGCATGCCGGGGAAGGGCAAGGTCGTGCGTCCTTCGTGATCGGGCAACAGCACCGGGGTGGCTTCTTCGACGTGTTCCATGAGGTAAGCGTCGAGTCCTCCCTCAGTGGGTGCCTCGGGCGCGTCGGCCTTGAGCACCAAGTGACCGGCACGACCCTGCTCAAGCCCGTCGAGGAGGCCGCGCAACGCCGAATACACCGTACCTGCGTCGGCCTCGGTCGCCGCCATGTCCGATTCAAGACCGGCGGCGTCGCAGACGGCGTTGGCCAGCCGTCCACCGAGGTTCACCTGACCGCCCAAGGTTGAGGCGAGGTTGCGGTCAGAGGCAGCGAGGATCGCTGCAAGGCCTTCCACGTCCAAAGCGTCTGGGTCAAGGGCAGGTGGTGGCGGAAGGTACGGCTCTCCACGCTTGAGGGTTCGATCGCGGTAGGTGGCGTGGGTCAAGGGTTGGATGATGGTCTCTTCCTCGTCCAAGAGGATGACGTTCCCGTCGCCAAAACACTCGATGATGAGGTGTCGGTCGCCGCCTTTCGTGGTGAAGGTCAGGCGCAGCAGGCGGTCAAAGGCCACCTGTTCGACCGAGATGAGACGCGCGTTGCCCAACTGTTTCCGGAGCAGCATGGCGAAGGGAGGCGGAGACATGGGCATGGGGCGGTCGCGGGTGGAGGTTGAAATCCGCCGCCCTCGGACGATGACGAGGTCGAAAGCGTCCGCGTCCTTCGGGTTGAACCGGAGCACGACTTGCTCGTAGTGGGGCATGTAGGATTTCTTGACCCAAGCGCCAAGATGAGCCTGAAGCTCATGGGCGATGGCACGCAAATCGAACGCGCTCATCGCTTGCTTCATGACGACCCCGCCCGGAGGAGTGTGGCCTTGTTCTTGACGCTGATGCCCCATGGGCAGCGCGCATCAGGCCGGATGCCAGCCGCCGTTGTGCTGCCGCACCGTGCCCTGTTGAGCGTGGGCCAGCAGGTGCGCAAGCGTCTGGTCTTGAGCCAACCCTGGATGCGCGTCAGGGCTGTCGGCGTATGCTTCCGTTGCGATCTCAGCCACGGAACTGCGTCCTGCTTGAACCGCATCGAGCACCTTGGCGTGGCGAGCGCGCCTATGGTTCACGTAGTGGTTTAGCAAGGCCAGAGGGCGGGTGATGACCGGTCCGTGAGAGGCGAAAATCATGTGCGGTTCGAGCGAGGCAAGGCGCTCCAATTGCTCGAGGTAGACGTTCATGTCGCCCTGGCCGGGCGGAATCAGGATGGTACCAATGCCGGCCACCATGTCCCCTGCAATGAGCCCTGCATCGCCGAGGAGGCACAGATGGCCCGGATGATGGCCCGGCGTGTGGAGAACGGTCCAGCGGTGCTCACCCAGGTCCACCACGTCACCGTCGTTGAGGGCCTTGTCGATGCGCATGCCGCCCTCTTCATGGCCCCAAATGGGCACATCGAAGGCTTCGCGAAGGAGGTCTTCGTCACCGACGTGGTCGCCGTGTCCGTGGGTGTACAGGTAGGCCTGCACTTCGCCGCCGTGGCGGTCGACGACGTCGGCCAGATGCTCCATCGATTCACGGTGGGTGATGGCCGGGTCCACAATGAGGATCGGTCCGCCCGGAGGGCCGAGGAGGTAGCAGTTGGTGTGGTCCGCAGGAGGCAAGGTCGCTGTGGGTACCGGGACCACCTGGACGCCGTAGGCGAACAGGATGGACGCCCTGCCGGGTTGCTGCCTGGCGACGAAGGCCATGGCTTCGGCTGCATCGCCGCCGTTGCTGCCCAAACGTCGCTCAAGGAACTGCAGCAAGGACACCACCGGCGGAGCAATGCGCATGGTGTGGTTTCGCCAATCTTGGAGGAACTTCGCAGGCGTAGCCCAGCGCATTTCCGTGAATTCCGTTTGAGGTTCAAGGTCGAGTTCGGGGGTGTCGTCCGCTGAACCAAGGTGGACGTGGAGGAAGGTGTTGTCGAATTGCATTGGGCCAAAGGGTGGCGTGGTTCGCTGGCTGATGACCTTCATGCCGCGCAGATCCACGGCAGGTGAACCCGCTTTCATCGCCTTGGCCCACGCGCCACGGTCGGTCAGCAGGGAAGTTCGCAGGTCTGCATCGATCGTCTGCAGCCGTTCTCCGTCCCACCACCAACCGAGTTCCTCGGCCATTTCCCGGGCGCCGGCAAAGCGGGCGAGATCGTGTTCATCGCCGACGGACGGAAGGTCCGCGGCAGCGAAGGCTTCGGCCTCGCCTCGAGCAACGCCTCCTCCGGGGAAGGCCCATGTTTGAGGGAAGGCCCGCATCGTGGGCGAGCGCAAGCCCAGCAGGACCTCAAGGCCCTCTGGCCCATCACGGGTGACCGTCATGGTCACCGTCGGACGAGGCGGGCGGCGCGCAACGCCGCCGAGGTCCATGCCTGCAGGGACCTCGCTCATGGGCGTGCGTCACGCAGGTCGCGGTTCATCCTTGCGCCCTGCTCAGGCTTCAAGATGGACGGCTCCATGCCGTAGCATGGCGCGCCACCTGACCGTCGAGGATGAACTCGCGGAATTGGCGCAGATTGTGGCTGAGGCCGAGGCGGAGGGCATCGACCCGTGGCCCGAACCGAAACCAGAGCGCCCATGGGCCAAGTGGACCATCGCGACCTTCGTGACGGTGATGATGCTTTCATGGGTCAGCCAACTGCTCTTCCGCGTGGTGGAAATCACCCGAGAAACGGTCCCCTGATGCTTCACCGTTGCCTTCAAATGGAGGACGTAAGTGCCTCGCAGCAGAGTCCCTTAGTGTAGCGGTCCATCATGAAGGATTCTGGTTCCTTCGACCTCGGTTCGAATCCGAGAGGGACTACCACCGCATCTCACGGCAGGGTGAAACTCGTCACCATCAGGATGGCATCGCCGAACTCCAAAGCGCCGGTGAATTCTGCCACTTCGCCCAGGGCCGTGGTGCGTAGGGTGAAGCTCGTCTGACGCTTCGTGCCGCGGCGCCGATGGTGGCGGTAGAAGTGAACACCGACGCGGTAGGTGCCGCTGGGCGGGTCCTTCTTCCACACGACGTTTTCGACGGGCGTGCTCGACGTAGGCCGAGCGTTCATGTCCACGTCCAATTCGCCTCCGCATCCGCTCCGCCGTTGGTTGAAGTAAATCCGCTCACCGCTCGGCGCAAACACGTGCAGGTCGAGGTCGTTCCTGTCCTCCCACGCGAGGCTGATCTGCACAGCACCGGTGGCGCCACCTTCGCGTTCCACGCGATCTGAGATGGTCGAATCTTGGAGGTCGACCGACTCCACTCGGACGCCAAGGCCGACCTGTTCGCCGAGCACCGCGCCTCGCGCGTGGCGATCAAGCCCCTCTTCGACCTCCTCGATGTGCTGCCCACGCTCCTTGAGCGCGATGCTGACGAGCATGTCAAGATCGGGAGCCTCTGGAACATCAGGGTCGTCTTCCATGTTGAATTCAGGCGGATTGAGCTTCAATGCCAGCGCCTCAAGCCTTCGCGCCGCCTCCCGGTTCAAGCGCTCTTTCTGCTGGGCGGGGGTGAGGTCGTCGAACAGCGGTCCCAAACGGACCAACCCGAGCATCGTTGGTGGCAGCGAGTCGTCGTAATCCCACGGTGGAGCGACGCCACCGAATCCGTACTTGCTGGCTTTCATGGCGTCCAGCATGTGGTTTGAACGGCGTTCTTGCCAGCGCCTCAGCAGGAACCATCCTGCACCAAGCCCACCTGCCAAACCGGCCCAAACCCACGGCTGCATGGTATTGACTTGTCCCGGCTCCTTTAGAGGAGTTCCGCTTCAGTTCAGCCGTCGCGGAAGGCGGCGATGACCTCTTCCAACGCTTCAGGCGAGGGGCGTAGATCGGACACTTCCAAATCGATGAGGGCCGTTTCGGGGAGGTTGAGGGCCTCGTGCATCGTCGGTTGGGTGCCGTCAAAGTAGAGCAAACCGGTGACGTGGTGATCTTCGGAATCGGCCTTGTGGAGGGCGGAAAGTGCAGCGACAGCGTTGGACGGGTCGTGTTCCGCATCGATGGTCTCCAGCCGAATGGTCGAGCCGTCGTGGAGGGTGATGTCGACGAAATGGCCCTCGGGCACTTCCACTTCTTCGACAGGCATGCGCTGAGGGATGTAATCCGGCATGTGAAGGGTGACTTCGTTCTCCTTCACGTATCCGTAGGACCGGTAGGACTCGTCGTTGTTGTTGAAGGTCACACAAGGCGAGATGACGTCGATAAGGGCGAAGCCCTTGTGCGCCATAGCGGCCTTGAGCAGGGCCGTAAGTTGCTTCTTTGAACCCGAGAAAGAACGGGCCACGAAGGTGCATCCAAGGTTGATGGCGAGGGCACAGAGGTCGATGGGCTGTTGTTCGTTGGGGCGCCCCTTCTTCTTCTTGGAACCCACTTCGGCGGTGGCGGAATACTGCCCCTTGGTGAGGCCGTAGACGCCGTTGTTCTCAACGATGTAGACCATGTCCAGGTTGCGCCGAATGGCGTGGATCAGTTGGCCGATGCCGATGGACGCGCTGTCGCCGTCCCCGGACACGCCGAGGTACGTCAGTTCGCCGTTGACGGCTGCTGCTCCGGTGGTCACCGAGGGCATGCGACCGTGGACGGTGTTGAATCCGTGCGATTGTCCGAGGTAGTACGCGGGCGTCTTCGAGGAACATCCGATACCAGACATCTTTGCAATGCGGTGCGGCTCAATGCCGTTTTCCCATGCGGCCTTGATGATGACCGATGAAATCTGATCGTGTCCACAGCCGGGGCACAACGAGGAGGGGCCTCCCTTGTACGCGTCGACGGGCTGATCGATGATGTTGAGCTTCACGGGTCGGGCCTTTCGGGCGGGGGCATCGCTCATGCTTCCACCTCCTCGATGGTCTTCATGATCAGGTCCGCATAAATCGAGGCACGCGGGGGCATGCCGTCGGAATACGCGACGGAGTGAACGCGGTTCACGAGGTGGTTGGGCAACTCGCGGCGCATGATGCCCCAGAGTTGTCCATCACGGTTGATCTCCAGCACAATGACGGTTTTGTGGCGCTCGCAGAAAGCCTCGATATCGCTGTGAAGCGGGAGGCTGCGAACACGGCATTGGCTCACCTTGCGGCCTTTTGCTTCGACGATGTCATCGATTTCTTGGATGGTGTTCTCCATGCTGCCGAAGTAGATGATTCCGACGTCGCATTCCTCTTCCTCGCGGATGATGGGTGCGGGGAGGTGGTCGCGGGCCCCGTCGATCTTGCGGCGGAGGCGCTGCATCAGGTCAAGGTAGACGTGCGCTTTCTCGGAGTAGACACCATAGGGGTCGTGGCCGGTTCCACGGTACAGGATGGGTGCCATGCCGCTGCCGGGTAAGGTGCGGTAGGGGATGCCGTCGCCGTCCACGTCGCGGTAGCGGCCAAAGTCTTCCATGGCCTCGAAAATGTCCCGTTCACGAATGACCTTCCCACGGTCCATCGGAGCATCAGGGTAGGTGAAGCCCTCAGAGGCCCAGCGGTTCATGCCAAGATCGAGATCGGAGAGGCCGAAAACCGGCGTCTGGAAGCGTTCTGCGACGTCGAAGGCGCGCCAGCCGAATTCGAAGCATTCTTCGACGGTTCCTGGAATGAGCACGATGTGCTGCGTGTCGCCGTGGCTGCCCTCGTACAGCATTTGGAGGTCGGATTGTTGGGTTCGCGTGGGCAATCCGGTCGAGGGGCCAACACGGTTGACGTCCCAGAACACGGAGGGGACTTCAGCAAAATACGCCAGTCCAATGAATTCCTGCATCAGCGAGATGCCAGGTCCAGAGGTCGCGGTCATGCCGCGGGCTCCAGCCCATCCGGCGCCGATGACCATGCCGGCGGCCGAAAGTTCGTCTTCGGCTTGCACCACCGCGCAGGTGGCTTCTCCGTCGTCGTTCGTGCGCAAGTTCGGAATCCAAGCGATGATCCCTTCCGCCACACTGGAGGAGGGGGTGATGGGGTACCAAGCGAGCATCTGTACGCCGCCAAAGATGGAGCCGAGGGCGGTGGCTTCGTTGCCTTCCATGAAGAAGCGACCTTTGTTGCTGCCACGGGCTTCGACCGTGTAGGGGTCGGCTTTGGTGAAGTGTTCCCGAGCGTGGTCTCGCCCAAGGTGGAAAGCAGTGGTGTTGAGCTCGATGGCCGAAGCCTTGCCCTTGAATTGCTTCCCAATGGCCTCGACGACCGCTGCCTCGTCGATGCCGAGCATCTCAGCAAGCACACCGACATAGATCACGTTCGTAATCATGCGCGCCAACTTTGCGTTCACGCCACGAGCCATCTTGGTCATGGGGACCGGGTAGGAGATGACGTCCTCACGCTCCATCGGCTTCTTCGCGTTGGTGTTCCATATCACGACGCTGCCTGGTTCGAGCTGGGCCAAATCGTCTTCCCAGGTTGCTGGGTTGACAAGGATTTGGATGTGAGTGCGGTCGCCGGGCGCCTGGTAGCCAGCGTCCGAAAGGCGGACGATGTACCATGTCGGAAGGCCGGAAATGTTGGAAGGAAAGAGGTTCTTTCCGCTGACTTCGATCCCCATGTTGAACAGAGATTGGAGCAGGATGAGGTTGGCCGACTGCGAGCCGGTGCCGTTCGCGGTTGCGATGTTGATGGTGAAGTCGTTGACGATGGAATCCATGTCGCTGCCCCGTGGTGCTTCCTTCAGGTCCCCGAAAGGCCCCACGCTCCGCATTCTATGGCCGTCGCCTTAGACCTTTGAACATGACGCCGCCATCAACTGTCATTTTGGAGGGACATCTCAAAATGGGGAGGTTCATCGCGAGCCATGGCGAGCGAGAAGGTCCAGAAGGCTTGGAGCCGCGCAGAAGCGGACATCAAGAAGGGCAATTACGCGGGCGTTGTCGACCTCATGCGTGAGACCGACAGCGAGGGAAAGCACGCCATGACGTGGTACCTGGCCGGCCTTGCACGCCGTGAAGAAGCGAAGGCTTCTGGGGCGGCTTCGACCTATAGGCAAGCAGCCAAGAACCTCCGCACGGCGATGCAGATGGATCGGCGCACGAAGCGCTACAACACCGCGTACAACGAATTGCTCAACGAGATGACCGAGAAGCGCATCGGTGAATACCTCATTCCACCCTTGCTCAAGGACGGCACGCCCACCCTGACCTCCTTCGGTCTGATGGGCGCCGTGTTCTTGGCGGTCCTCTTTGCCTTGAGCCAGGCCGGCAGCAGTACGGCGCTGACCGGCGACGAAATGGTTCGCATGTCCTTGACGTGGACCGACGCGGACGGCACCGATCGGTCCGGCGACGTGACGATTCAGATTCACGCTGACGCGCCTTCGCACGCTTCCTCCTTCCTCCAGCACGTCAACGAGGGCACCTACGACGGGACCATCTTCCACCGCGTCATTGACGGCTTCATGATCCAAGGCGGCGATTTCGAGAACAGCGACGGTACGGGTGGCTACGCCGCCTCATGGTTCGGTCATTGTGGGCCAAACGGCCAGGCCGAACCCTCCTCCAGCGCGTGCGACCAAACGCAGTACACCCTGCCGGACGAAGTCGACAACGGGCGCCTTCATGACGTTTGCACCCTCTCGATGGCGAAGACCCAATCCCCCAACACGGGCGGCAGCCAGTTCTTCCTCATCCCTGAGGACAGCAACGACGGACAAGGCCCCAGTTGGCTCGACGGGCAGCACACGGTGTTTGGCACCATCACCGACGGCTGCGAGCACGTGACCTCCATCTCCAACATCGAAACGGACGGTCAATCCAACAGCGACCCGGTTCACCAAGTGACCTTGGTCGAGGCCGTGTCCATGGGCGCCGACGATTCGCCGTGGTACGTCTTCTGGTGAACAGGCCTGCCATCCGTGCCGTTATAGACGGGCGTTCTGTCCCCGAACCATGGCGACCGTCGACCCCTTCTCCGCGCGCCGCGAACTCCCGCTTGGCGGTCATTACTACGCGCTCAGCGCTCTGGATGACGCCGGCGTTAACACGGCCTCGTTGCCGTACAGCGTGCGCGTGTTGCTTGAGGGAGCCCTGCGCAACCTCGACGGTTTCCTCATCAGCGAAGAGGACGTGCGCACCATCGCCGGTTGGACCGCCGAGGGCGAGCGCGGTGAAATCCCCTTCCGGCCTTCGCGCGTGATCCTTCAGGACTTCACCGGCGTGCCGGCCGTGGTCGATCTTGCGGCCTTGCGTGACGCGATGGTCGACATGGGCGGCGACGCCGAACGCGTCAACCCCCAAGTGCCCGTCGATCTGGTCATCGATCACTCGGTGCAGGTCGACGTTTCTGGTTCGGACGCCAACGCGCTTGACATGAACCTCGACATCGAATATCATCGGAACGCGGAACGGTACACCTTCCTCAAGTGGGGCCAGCAAAGCCTGGCGGACTTCAGAGCCGTGCCGCCTTCGCGTGGCATCGTGCACCAAGTGAACTTGGAGTTCCTCGCTTCCGTGGCCCGCCAAGAAGAGGGCGTGTGGTTGGCGGACACCCTCGTCGGAACCGACTCACACACCACGATGGTCAACGGACTCGGCGTTCTCGGGTGGGGCGTCGGTGGCATCGAAGCCGAAGCCGTGATGCTCGGCCAGCCGATCTACATGCTCGCTCCTGACGTTGTTGGTGTGCGCTTGGTCGGTGAACTCAACCCTGGCGTCACCGCCACGGCCATGACCCTCCGCATCGTGGAAATCCTTCGTGAACACGGTGTTGTGGGCAAGTTCGTCGAATTCTTTGGCTCGGGCATGGTGGCCTTGTCCCTCGCAGATCGGGCCACAATCGCCAACATGGCGCCTGAATACGGCGCCACCTGCGGTTTCTTCCCGGTCGACGGTCGGACCCTCGAATACCTCAACCTGACCGGCCGTGAGGAAGAGCACGTTGCCGGCGTCGAAGCGTATTGCCGCGTCCAAGGCCTGTGGTATGACAGCGCAGAACCTGAGAAGGCCTACACCGACGTGCTCGAACTTGATTTGTCCACCATCAAGCCCGCGTTGGCCGGTCCAAAGCGGCCGCAGGACCGCGTGGACCTTGACAGCATGCGTTCCCACTTCGTCGAGAGCCTCACCGCTCCGCTCGGCCTGCACGGCCACGGATTGGAAGAGGCCGACCTCTCCCGCTCCGCGATTGTCGAAGGTCAGGACGGCATGTACGACCTCAATCACGGCGACGTGGTCATCGCGGCCATCACCTCCTGCACCAACACCTCGAATCCAGACGTGATGTTGGCCGCAGGCCTTCTGGCGCGCAACGCACGGGCCCGCGGGCTTGGCGTCAAGCCTTGGGTCAAGACGTCCTTGGCGCCGGGAAGCCGTGTGGTCACCGAGTATTACGAGGCCACAGGGCTGGACGAAGACCTCTCTGCGATGGGCTTCAACGTCGTTGGTTACGGCTGCACGACCTGCATCGGGAACTCTGGGCCGCTCCCAGAGGCCATCGATGCTGCGGTCGACGAGGCCGGTTTGGTCGTTGGCTCCGTGATTTCCGGGAACCGGAATTTCGAGGGACGCGTGCACAGCAAGGTGAAGGCCTCGTACCTCGCTTCTCCACCGCTGGTGGTGGCGTATGCCATCTGCGGCACTTTGGACCTTGATTTGACCACGGAACCGCTCGGGCACGACAGCGAGGGGCGTCCTGTGATGCTCGATGAGGTCTGGCCTTCGGACGAAGCCATCGCCGAGGCCCGCGCTGCCATCACGCCCTCGATGTTCCGAGACCGGTACAAGGACGCCATGAGCGAACCTCGCTGGGACAGCATCCCCTCGGAGCCGTCCCCGTTGTACCCGTGGCAAGAGGACTCGACCTACATCCGCCTGCCCACGTTCTTCCAAGGCCTCGGGCCGGAAGCGCCGCCCATCGAGCCCATCCATGACGCCCGTGTCCTGCTCAAACTCGGAGATTCGATCACCACGGACCACATTTCTCCGGCCGGAGCCATTCTGAAGAGCGGCCCTGCTGGGCGTTGGTTGCAGGAACAAGGCGTCGAAAAAGGCGACTTCAACTCCTTTGGAAGCCGCCGCGGGAACCACGAAGTGATGATGCGCGGAACCTTCGCCAACGTTCGCATCCGCAACGAACTTGCGCCAGGGACGGAAGGCGGTTGGTCGATCGATCACGCCACAGGCGAAGTGATGTCGGTGTACGATGCAGCCCAACAAGCAGACGGCCCCCTGGTTGTGCTGGCGGGCTCCCAATACGGCACCGGATCCTCCCGTGACTGGGCAGCCAAGGGCACGTACCTGCTCGGCGTGAAGGCGGTGATCGCCACGTCCTTTGAGCGCATTCATCGCTCCAATCTGGTGGGCATGGGCGTGCTGCCGCTGACCTTTGTTGACGGCCAAGATCATGCTTCCCTAGGCTTGGACGGGAGCGAGCACTTTAGCATCCCAATCGAAGACGACGTCAAGCCCTTGCAGCGCCTGACCGTGAAGGCCGTCCATGCCGAACGTGGCGAGACCTCCTTTGAGGTGGACGTCCGTTTGGACACCCCGGTCGAAGTGGAATACTACCGCAACGGAGGCATTCTGCACACCGTGCTGCGGCAAATGGCTGCGGACGCTTGACGGTGGCTTGAAGTCACACCTGTCCGAGGACTGTTCATGGCCGACCTCCGCGGGACCGTCAGGTACCGCTTCCGACACGATGTGGACGACGTCCATGTCGTGGTTGAAGGCGAGGCTGCTTGGGTCTCTGGCATCGTTGAGAACCTTGACCTCAAAGGCGTCGGATGGACCATGCCCATCGCGCGGGCGTCCCTTCCGCAGAACCTGTCTGGTCTGGCCGATGATGACGATCAGCCCGACGAAGACGCCCCTCCTGCCGACCTTGGCCCTACGCCAGACCCCTCCCGAATCCCCGTGGTTCGTCGCCCGATTGGGCAACTCGACCTCGAGGCAGAGATCGGGCGAATCGGTCTCGAAGCCATGCAACGCCCCGATCCCATCGAATTGATGGAAGTCGTCGAGGGACTGGACCGGCCCCTCCCCGTCAAAGATCCCACCTCCGTTGACCCTCAAGCCGAGGCTTGGCTGAAGGAACTGATGGAGGTTGTCGTGCGTGAACATGGCGCGACAGCCATGCGGACGGAAGACATCGAGGAAGTTCTGGGCGAGCGTCTCGGCGACCGCTCAGGTGGCGTGCTCGAAGTGTGGCTGGACTCGTTGTTTGCAGCTGGGAAACTGGTGAAAGTCCACGGTGGACAGGGCACCGGATGGGGTCCTTCTCCCTCGTGGTTGAAGGTGTGAGAATTTCCTTACAATCGGGACACTGCGTGGCGGAGCCTTGCCAAAATCCCTGCCCGGGATTGCAAAGGCATTAAGGCTGAACCGAGGCTCCGTTCAACGAGTGGTGTTGATGATGACCAAGACCGACCGCCGAAAGCGCGCCCTGAGCCTGATGCTCGTTGCGTTGTTCACGACTTCCCTGATGACCGCCTTTGCCGCACCTGCTGGTGCGTCGATGTCCCGAACATACACTGCCGGTCGCGACCCGCAGGACATCGCCATCGGCGATCTTGACGGCGACGGTCACAACGACCTTGCCATCGCCACCGACGGTTCCCACACCATCAGCATCCTGTGGAACGACGGGAACGGCAACTTCTGGGACCGCACCGACGTGTGGGTCACAGGAAACACCAGCCGAAACGCCGACTGGGACGAGTTCTCCAACGTCCAGTTCATCGAAGTCGGTGAGTTCAACGGTGACTCTGACCTCGACATCGCCATCTATCAAAGGAACAACCCGTTCAAGCAGGACGACGCAGGCAACCCCGCCAGCGAGCCCGGCAACCTCACCATCATCGAGAACGACGGCAGCCGCAGTTTCTCCGTGGGCGAGCGGTACACCCACTTCTACGCCTGGGACATCGAGGTCGGCGACTTCGATGACGACGGCAACGACGACGTGGCCATCCTCGGCCTGTACCCCGACATCACGACACAATACCTCCAGGTCTACAAGGGTCCAGTGACCTGTGCCGAAACCGTGCCCAGCAGCTCGGCCAGCGCCGGGAACTGCGGTGAAAAGACCGAACTTGGGCCAGCAAGCACCTACAGCTACCGTGAGTTCGAAGTTGGCGATTACGGTGAGACGGAGCAATCTGGATTGAGCACCTGTACCGACGACGACATCTTCCTCCTGCGCAGCGAGGGCGTTGACTACGCCACCGGTGCGGCCACCAACCCGGGCAACAGCGACAACGTCACCATCCTTGAGTACGGATGCAGCACGCAACCCATCGACCGTTTCCCCACGTCTCTTCCACCCAACCCCACCATCGTCCAGATGGGCACCGTGTTCGGCGGTCTTGACATCGCGGACCTTGACGACGATGGCACGACCGACGTCATCGCCATGACCGACGGCAACGTGCGCAACATCACCTACACCGTGTCCGCGTCTCAGGGGAACTGGGGCACCCCCCAAATCGCATACTTCGGCCCGTACATCTCCTATGACGTGACGATCGCCGACCTGAACGGCGACGGCCACCCTGACTTCGTGAACCCCTCTGTTGCGTTCCAGCAAGATTCGACGGACTCTGCAGGTGGCACGACGAGTGTCTTCTACCTCAACTTCCCAAGCACCGTCCAGGTGACGCTTTCTTCCGGAGCGAACCAGCACACGAACCCGCTTTCCTACGAGAGCGGCCGCCGCCCCAACATGGCGGCCGTTGGCCAACTGGCCGGCGATGCCCAATCGGCCCCCGACATCGCGGTTGGCCACACCTCCTACAACTTCGGCAGCTGGGTGGACAACTTCGGCTGGGACGGCCAGTACGACACGATCACCGTCGTTGAAATGGACAACAAGGACTTGGCCGTGACCGGCCTGTCCGTTGACCCCGTGGACCGCTGGTTTGGCGTGGCCGGAGAAGGCACCCGTCAGATCAACGTCACCGTGACGAACACCGGTATGGACACCCTCAACTCGGGCTCTGCAACCGTTGACGTCGAATTGAAGATCGTCGATGAGGCGAGCTCCTCCAACACCACGGTGTACGCCAACGACTGGGACAGCGCCGAGGACACCACCGGTTGTGGGTCTGGATGCACCTGGGCCTTCGAAGAGTACGTTGACGGATACACCCACTGGCACCTGCAGACCAACAGTTCGGTTGGTGCGACGGGCAACGCGAACGGCAACAACGGCGCGAACATCTCCTCCAACTACCTCAATCAAGGGAATTTCATGTGGGCCGGTGAAGCCGTGACCAACAGTTCCGGCGACTTGTGGACCGGTTACGGCAAGAACTGGGACGATGCCATGATCCTTGAGAACGTGGACCTTTCCAACTCTGATCGTGCCTTCATGAGCGTTGAACTGTTCAAGCACCTTGGATTCGGCGCCCTTGGCGGTGCCGACGCCAACGGTTTCGTGGTCAACGACGTGTGGGACGACCTCGCCATCATTGAAGTCGGCAGCGACGAAACCGGATGGAGCACCATTGGGTGCCCCTCTGAAGCCCTGTTCACCGGTGCCTGTGGCTCCGGTGCTTCCCTGTGGGGCGGCTTCGACAACGAGCGTGCCTTCAAGGAAATCAACGGCGGCGCTGCCGAGTCTCGCTTCTACTACGGTGTGTACTACTTCAGCACCTACTACGGCTGGCAGAACTTCACTGCCGACGACCTCGGTGAGTTCGACCTCTCGCCTTGGGCCGGTGAAACCGTGGACATCCGCTTCCGCTTCCGCACCGGATTCGAAGGCTCCACCGCCGACGATGACGAGCAACTCTGGGACGGCTACGACGGCTTCGCCGTGGACAACCTGACCATC
>DALQ01000066.1:2388-7653 GCA_002496845.1 Euryarchaeota archaeon UBA495 | reverse complement strand
TTCACCATGTTCTCGTCGCAGATCAGGACGTTCCAGAACCGACATCCAGCGACGGCACGGCCCTGTTTTCCTTCGTCAACCCAGTCCATTGGTACGGAGCAGTGGTGGTCGACGGTTCATCGCCTGAGTTCGACCATGCGGGCGTCAGAGCGGACGGCTCCGTTGAAGTGTGGAGTAAAGTCGAACAACATCTTGCTCCAGTTCAACGCACGTCCTTGGAAACCCTGCAAATGGTATGGGAGGACGACGGGCACGCACTCGATGCTGCCCGGTGCATGCAACGGGCCCATGAAGCGGTGGACGACTTCTTGATGTCCAACAGATTGGCCACGGCATGAGCAGAGGGACACATCGACTCTACCTCGACTCCTTCGAAGACACCTACGCCACGACCTTCGCAGCCGATGTACTCGCCGTGGACGGAGTGGACGTGGTGTTGGACCGAACCCTGTTCTATCCAACCGGCGGCGGCCAACCATGCGATCTTGGTGTACTGGAAGGCCCAACAGGCACCTTGGATGTTTCAGACGTGCGAGGGCGCGACGCTGTCCACCACCGACTGCCAGAGGACCACACCTTGTCGGTTGGTGACCAGGTGACCGGCACCATCGATTGGGATCGGCGACACGCCCACATGCGGATGCACACGGCTCAACATCTCCTGAGTGGCTTGGCCTACGCGATGTTCGATGGAGCACGAACGGTTGGCAATCAGATTGGAGCAGGGCGTTCTCGTCTCGATCTCCGTCCTGTTGTGATGGACGAAACCGACGTCAACCGTCTTCGAGCAGCGTTCGATGCTGCTGTGGCCGATGACCTCTCACTTAGCATGGGCATCAAAGACCGTGAAAGCCTCATCGCAGAAGTGGGTGAAGAGCGGTCGAACGTCGACATGATCCCCGCTTCGGTCCAACAGATGCGAATCATCAGAATTGGTGAGCAAGTGGACGTGTGTCCATGTGCGGGAACCCACGTTCGCTCGCTTGGTGAGATCGGTCCGCTCGGTGAGGTTCATGTCAAAAGCAAAGGAAAGGGAACCAAACGCTTCGCTTACACGCTTGATGGAAATCCGCTCTGAATCTCGAAGAAATTGTTTGACTGCATAGAGGTTTTAGTGAACCGAACGAAGAAAAAAATTCTGTTCGCTGGAACGACGAAAGGTTAAGATTCATCAGAATCGAGAAGATCATCCAATTCTTCAAGCAAACCACCCAACGCTTCACGCCGCTTGAGTGAACCTTCAATGTGGGCTTTTTCGACGACCGCTCGCAGGCTTTCAATTGGCTCTTCTGCGGCCTTTCGCTCGGCCGCAATGCGTGCTTCCAAAGCAGGGTCTTCACCCAACCTGTCGGAGCGATCCACGGCGTCGATGGGTCGGCTGGGAATGGTTCGTCGCGCCTCTGCATTGATCTGTTGTGGGTCAAACATCTCTTCACCCAATTCACGCGCAGCCGAAGCTTCAGGCACCTCACCCAACCGGTTTCCAACGGTTTTGACCACGCTTTCTTTGTCTCGGGCACGGCTCGCTGCGAAGGCGGCTTCCACGTCTGCTTGTGTGGTTGCCTTGCGTCTCGCCGACACGCCAAGCCTTCGCATCTGCTCGCGTAAGACGGGACCATGCACGGGATCGTGGTCGTGGCGGTGCGGTTCGGCCATGAGGCTCAACAGGCGACGAGCGGCTTGGTCCACGGGCCCATCGGCCCCCGATGCAAGACGGTCTCGAACAATCCGGTGGGCGGCGATGCATGTCCGACATCGCTCACTTCCGGGCGTGTCGGGTGCGTCGCACCATGCGCAGCACCCGGCCAAACCCATCTCGGCCATGGCCCGGCGCACCGAAGACATCGTTGAGCAAGGGGGGGCCGACACCCATCAAACCTCGCGCAACACGATGCCGTGTTGTGCGTACGTGGCCAAACACCGTTCCAACAACCCACCGTCCACAGATTCTGGCGCATAAACACCAGGTTCGACCCCTCCGTCAAGCAGATGTTCCACCACCGCACAGGTGATGGCTCCGGTGGTTCGAGCCATGGAGGAACCGCTCGGAACCCCTTCGTCGTCGAGGATCCAACGGCTCTTCCCGTTCCCTTCGACCACGACCTCCATCCAGGTGAATTCTGCTCGGTCCGGCTTCCAAGCCCACGCCTCCACCAAGGCATGTTCGTCGAAGGACCCGTCCAGTGCGATGAATCGGTCGATGTGTCCCGGCCAGCGCACCGTGGCTTCCGTCAATTCTTCTGCCGGAATGGTGTCGAGCACGGAGCGCAATCCGTCGGTCAGGAACGCTTCCATTTCACCTCGCCCGTCGACGTTGAACCGTTTCCGATCTTCCAAAGCAGGAACGGTTGCGACCGCACCATTCCGAACGATACGGGCTGGTCGAGTGTATTCTTCGATGACGTCGTACGGCGAAAAGGGAGCCATGTAACTCCATGCCTCATCCATCTGCGTCGGGTTGCCACCGACTCGCACACGTCCCCGTGTCAGGCGCCCGTGCCGCCGGACACCCTCCGCGAGCAAAAGATTCGACATGCCAGGGGCCACCCCGATGTCCCACACCATGCGCCCACCGTGCTTGACGGCGAGTTCATGCAAGTCTCCAGGGTCTTCTGCTGTAAAGGCCAAATCCGCCACGACGCACCCGTCTTCCATCAATGAACTTCGAATGCCATGACCAACCCTGCCTGGCAGCGCGTTGACGACGACATCAGGCGCATGTTGCCTGACCAAGGCCCGATCTGCAGGAGCGTTGACGACCGTCACCTGCTCATGCCGAGCCGAGAGTGCATCAGCATCCATGTCGACTGCGGTCACACGGTGGCCGTCCACCGCCAACGTGTCCGCTACCCAACCGCCCACAAGGCCAGCACCGAGGACCAAGATGTTCGCCATGGGCCGATTTGTTGCACTCACCATTTCATTGTCTCCCCGGGCTACTTTGGATTTATCCGGCATCGGTTTGGAAAGACGAAATTTGGTTCGAAATGGACATCCTGCCAACATTCCCTCCAGTTTGATTAAAGTCCCACAGGCGCTGTTTAGAGCATGACCAGCATAGCCGAATACTACGCTCGTCGTTTCACGGCCGAAGCTTTGTTTGGCTTTGGCACACTGATTTCTGTTTTCTCCATCGTTGTTTTGCTTTGGATGCTCGGTCTGAGTTACTTGGTGGTTCGTGCGAATCCGGGGAAAACCGAGAATCGTTTCATGGCGCTGCTGTTGATTTGTGAAGGGCTGAAAGCCTCGTGGGTTGTAGCGGACTTTTTCCTCTACGGTCCGACATGGCAAGGCTTGTGGGACTTTTTGTGGCCAGCGAAGATCAACCTTTTCTTTGGTGCCCACGTCATCTCTTGGCTGCTCTACCTTTCCTTCCCAATCTATTACCGGATCGAGTTTCTCTCCTTCCTCTACAAACCGAAACTTCAGCAGCATGCGTGGTATCTTGCACCGCTCATCGGATTGGTTGCGTGGCTGATGATCAGCCCGCTTGATGGCTTCCGCTTCCAAAACAGCGCATGGATGATCTGCACACAGGCCGCCGTGGAGGCGGGCGCCCCCCCTACCATTCAGAGTTGGTGGGGTGAAATCACCCCAGCCATGCTTGAGCGGGCCGAGGCCCTTGCCCCATGTTCACGGGCCTATGAATTCCACGTGGTGGACGAACCTCTGGGACTCTGGGCCATTGCGCTGATGTCACCTGTGATTTCGGTCATCGCTCTGTTCCTCCTTCGCTCATCGATGCGCCAAGGAAAGCGAAAAGAAAACGTCGACAGGAAGGGCGTTCTGACCTCCCGCTCGTTGTACATCGGCTTCCTGGGTAAAGTGATCGGGCAAATGACCTATTTCGCAACACTCCTGATCGTGTTCCCCTTGCTCAACGGAGGGGAATTCGTTGACTTCGCACAGAACAGCATCTGGCAATACGGTTCAGACACGACTTCACAAGACCGCATGATGTACTTCCTCTGGGTCTTCACACTCCTCTTCACTCCCCTGGCCATTGCATTCGAGGCCATGATGTTCGTTCACGCCTCACTCAAGGACACCGTGTACGGCATCGATGAAAACCTCAGGAAGACCTTCCGAACGGCGGTGTTCACAAGCAGCGGCGTGGTGATGTTCATCCTCGGGTGTGAATTGATGGAAAGCGCCCTCAACCTTCCCGGCGTGTACGGCGGACTGGTCATCGGTGTCGCTGTTCTTGTGGTGCGCAAGCCGGTGTTGGGGCTGATCGACGGGGTATCATCCCAACTCATCCCCTCAGGGTACAGCGAGCAAGAGACGGCCTACCTGAACGCCTACATTGCCGCGATGGAAGACCGCATCATCACGCCCGAAGAACGGCGCCTTCTGGACATGCTCGCCACCTCTCACTCCCTCGACGCGAAAGCGGTCCAGGCCATCGAATCGGCTTACAACTCAAGCCTTGATTTGGATTCAGAAGAAGAGTGATTCAACTCGTTTGCATCAGATTACGTCCAGTCTCACAGGGTTTGGTGCCGTGTGTTCCTGTTTGTTCGTGGTATCGGCGTGTGTTTTGTACAAAATTGTGCACAGGATGCCACAAACTGCAGGTGCAAACAGCAGCGGTATTAGCACAGCCAATGATTGACCAATGAAAAATACCACAACGCCAAATCCACCCAAAAACATGCCCAGCAAGCTTGCCACAGGCAGAGCCCCGTTGGTGTCCATCAATTCGTTCTTCATAAGCACAAAATATGAGGAGAGGTATTAGAAGGGCTGTTTTCAGGTTCCGTCGAATTCAAACCCGTATGCCCGGGGTGATTACCATGCGCACTGCGGGCCGTCGTATCCTCGTCCCACTGCTTGGTATTGCGATGGTGGCTGTGCCCGCCCAAGCCCTGCTTGCAGAAGGGAACGACGAAGGCGCCGCATTGTTGGCTGCCATGTTCTTTTCCTTCGTGACCGTTCCCATCAGCTTCCTGCTCTTCCTTTTTGCCATCAGTGCAACGACGCGGCCCGCGTTGCGAATTTTCGCAGGCCTGCCAGGCCTGATGACCGTCCTGACTGCGTATTGGGTGCTGATTGCGGGAGGTCGCCCGGACATGATCTGGTTGCCCATGTTCCATGCCGCGCTTGCCGCCATCATGTTCTGGGTCGGTGGTCTTGGCCGGACCCAACCAGCCCCGATGATGGTGGTTCAATCAGGCACCGATTTCCCACCCCAAGGAGGTGTGTGATCGTGGTTTCAGGAGAAGAGAACATTCTGGTTGAAGCGGTGGTCCATACGGCGGACCG
>DALQ01000066.1:2079-2226 GCA_002496845.1 Euryarchaeota archaeon UBA495 | reverse complement strand
GCGCTTGCCGCCATCATGTTCTGGCTGGGAGGAGTCGGTCGACAAAATGAGGCTCCGATGATGGTCCTCCAACCCAATCCCAACGATGGATTTCCACCCCAAGGGGGCGCGTGAAGATGCCGACAGGACAAGAGCACATTCTGGTTG
>DALQ01000066.1:0-1999 GCA_002496845.1 Euryarchaeota archaeon UBA495 | reverse complement strand
GTGGTGTACATCGGCTTCCTCCGATGAAGGCCACCACCGTCACACGTCATCCCGGACGTCGTCAAAGATCGTGTGATCGTCCGTCAGCATGCCTTGTTCAGCACGTCGGGTGCGCACCAAGGCCGCCACCACGAGCAACACCACGAGCAGGGCGAGACCAAGCAACACGTCGGACGACGGGCCGGTGTTCGCTGCAGGACAATCTGCCCCCACCCCTTCCTCGCACGAGCCGTCAAATGCGTCATCTCCGTCAACTGAATCCTCAGGCACGATCACCACATCCTCCTCGTTGATGGCGAAGGACGCCGTGGACGTGTTGCTGTTGCCCGAAGCGTCCACCGCCGTCACCGTCACCGCATAGGTGCCCGCATCCAAAGGCGGGTCGGGGATGAAGACCATCTCGTGGTTTTTCTTGAGCGCAACCTCGTCACCTTGGAGCACAGCATCCAACAGGCCGACGGTCTCAGTGGTGGCTTCATCGGTGTACCATGTGATTTTCAGTTGCATGGCCCCGGAAGAACCTGAAACGACATCCACGGCCAGGTTGAGGATTTCTGGGGGCGTCACGTCACTCTCGTTCGAGGTGGTGAAATTCAGGTCGGCGAACAGGGTTTGATCCCCGTCTTCAACCATGATTCGCACCCAATACGCGCGCCCCGCCTCAAGTCCGGTGACCGTGTAGGCGTGGTTGGTCGTCGCCGGCGTTTCGACCGCCACTGCAGACCAATCGCTGGGAGATTCGTCCGCCAAGACCGCCGCCACAGAAGCATTCGTCGCCACGGTCGTGGACCACAGCACCACGGCGGTGGACGCCGTCACCTCACCCATGGAGGCGCCGTAGACTTGCTGCGCCACGTCCGGCATCTCGAATCCGGTGAGCACGGCATGTTGTTGCGCGCCCACGTCATAGCTTGCGAGCATCGATGTTTGGTCACCTTCGGGCAAGAGCACGTCGATGATGTTCGGATCGTAATCAACACCGTCCACTGGCGATGGATCTGCACCGCCACCCAAACGCCACGTTTTGGCGGTCTCGTCGACGTCGCGCCATTTGCCGGTTCCAAACCCGTCCTGACTTCCGAGTACGATGACGTAGCGGTAGTCGCCGACGTCCGGTCCAATCACGTTCTTTGAGACGGTGATGGTGATGGTGTTCGTTTCCGCGTCGCCGTCCACTTCGATTCCCTTGGCGCTGGTCTCTCCAGTGGCTGCTTCAACGGCCTTGACCGCACCAGGCTCACCCGTGGCCGAGATGGCCACTTCCCATGCCCAATCCTCGTGCACCATGGCGTTTGCACCTTCCAACATGGTCGTGCGGCCACCCGCTTGATCGCCACGGTCCACGTAAATCTGGACGATTTGGTGGCTGAATCCGTTGGCAAGACTCCAGTGGTCCGTGATTTCATCCATGCCGATCTCAAACCGTGCGTTCCATGCACTCTGGCTGATCTTCAATGACGTCGCATCAAACAACCCACTTCCCGGAGCGAAGTCTGACGCAGATGGATAGGTGTAGTCACCGTCGCCCGTTTCATCACCCACCGCATCGTCAAATTCCAGCAACGTGACCCATTGCTCAAGGTCAGGCAACACGATTTCAGCCGGCGCAGGTGGGGCGACTTCCATGTCCACCCCGTCGCCATACGCCAAGGAATCCGTCCACGAGGTGACGACCTTCACACGGGTGGTGTAGCGTGGTGCCAATCCAAGATCGGACCACGGGACGACGAATTCGTACACCTCGTCGGCCGCACAACCGCCGAGGATGGAAGTGCCGCTCAGGGCCCATTGTTCCGCGCTTTCGCCCTTTCCACGTGCATCGAAGAGGTTCCATTTTGCCTGACCGTCTTCGCGCAGCTGGGCAAAGTCAAACGCGACCATTTTCTTGGCCGGGAAGCCAAGGATTTGGTTGCCGTAGTAGGTCCTGAAATTCGTCTCCACTTCGTTGAAATTCTGAGCGTTGGGTTGCATGAAGTACAACGCAAGGTCGGGCTCCCGC
>DALQ01000061.1:19899-20894 GCA_002496845.1 Euryarchaeota archaeon UBA495 | reverse complement strand
TCTCATTCCTTTGACCCGGGTTCAAATCCCGGCGCGAGCACTTAGCGTTCTTCTGCTTCTGGCGTGCTCGCGCTTTGCCACGAGGTGAAGCGATTTCTGCTGATCACCACGTTGGCCCGGCGCGAGCATTTCACAACCAGAAGACGATGATGTCAACGATCCTTCTGAAGAGGCTCTTGTGCCGTCGATTGGCCATGGACCAACCTCATCCTCGACGGTAAGACGCTTGCCCCGAATTGCAAGGCAGACCCGTTACGTCACTGGACTTGGCTGCTGCCCAGGAGGTCGAAGACGCCGTCCGACCACTCTGCGGCTTCGTCCTCGTACATGACGTCGCAATCCACACGGTCAGCGAGACGGGTCGCGCCTTTGCTCTCAAGAAGATCGTCCCACTGAATCCCAGCCTCGCAGAAGAGATCGAAGGAGGTGTCCCCGAGCGCAAGAACGGAGAAGGACAAACCAGACAACGCCGCGTCCTCGAGCTCAGAGACAGTGTCGTACAGGTCTTGGGCGTTGTCCGGCTGTTCGCCGTCACCCCAAGTGCTGCAAACGATGAGCAGGGTCTCAACGGCTTGGAAGTCTTCGATGGAAATCTCGTCCATGCCGTGGCAGACGGCTTGGAAACCACGGGCCTTGGCGTCGTCGGTGATCTCTTCAGCCAAGAGTTCAGAGTTCCCAGTTTCGGTGCCAAAAAGTACGGTAATCGCGGTCATGATATCCCCTGCAAGGTCCCCCAACCATCGGCCATATATGATTTTTAGGCCGCCCTAAAAATTAGAGGTTTGAACCTAACAAACGCATTACCCATGAGGTGAAGATCCAACATCCTTCGAGGACATCCATCGGCATCACGCGGAAGGAAACCGACACATTGTTTTGGCCATCTCAACCCTATAGAGCGCCGCACTGGTTCTCACGAACCATCCTGTACCGCGGGTGACCTGGTCACAACGCCGGGGCAAGCGTCACGAACGACCTGCTCAGGAATCATCAGG
>DALQ01000061.1:0-19577 GCA_002496845.1 Euryarchaeota archaeon UBA495 | reverse complement strand
CATCAGGGTCCCTCTGTGATGCGCTGAATGCTTTGTCAATCAAGGTCATTGCGGTGAACAAAGGGCGATAGGAACGCTGCGTACACGACGATGACAGAACATCACTGAAGGTCATCGCGTTCAAGTTCGTGACCCATGCGCTCTGCTTTGGTGCGAAGGTAGTTCCTGTTGTCGTCGCCCACACCGGCGACCAAAGGAATGCGCTCAACGACGTCGATGCCGTACGAGCGCAATTGTTCCACTTTGTCGGGGTTGTTGGTGAGGAGGGAGACTTGTCCTGCACCAAGGGAATTCAGCATCCTCGCCGCGATGGTGTAGTCACGGGCATCGGCGGGATGACCCAGCATCAGATTGGCATCGAGCGTGTCGGCACCTTGGTCCTGAAGGTGGTAGGCCTGAATTTTGGCGTGAAGGCCAATGCCACGTCCCTCTTGGCGAAGGTACAGCACGCAGCCCCACCCGCGTTCAGAAACCGCCGCCAGAGCGGCGTTCAACTGAGGTCCACAGTCGCAACGAAGGGAGCCGAAGGCGTCTCCAGTCAAACACTCCGAATGCACGCGAACCAGGACTGGGTCTGGCCCGCTCAAGTCACCGATGGACAAGGCGACGTGTTCCAATCCACCCTCGTCTTTGACGACCTCGATGCGGAAGGCGCCGTAGGGCGTCGGCAAGGTGGCCACGCTGGGAACGTCTTCTTGGTTCATCCAATCACCTCGATGCACATCCGCCAGTCTCCAGCGACCTCTTCGACGGTCAACATGCGATGACCGTGGCGAGCAAGCATGGGCGGGAGGTCCTCAAGGGCCTCTGGATCGTCAAACCTCACCTCGAGCACATGCCCTTGGTCAAGGTCCTTGAGCGCCTGTCGGGTTTCTCCGACAGGGATGGGGCATCGGTAGCCCCTGACGTCAAGGCGATGGGTCGGCGACACCGCCTGAACGCCGCCTTCCATGGCACGCCGTGGCGTCAGGGTGCCTTGAAGGATTGCGACCGACGCCCCTATGAGGCAGCAGCGTGAGTTGTGCACGTGGCAGCGACGGCGAAGGCCGAGGACGACATGTCCTGGTCCGAAGTGGCAGCCCTCGGCTTGAGGTACGGAAAATACCCGCTCGCCCTGTTGCTGGTCGAGGCGTTCTATTGGTTCCTGACCGAACCCTCCGACACCTTGGCGCCCTTGCAGGTCGTAGAGGCGTGGATGTGGCACGGCATCACCGAGATGATTTGGGGGGCTGACGCGGTCAGCCTCAGCCAACACAACGGATGGACCACGCGCATTGATTTCCATCACAGCAGTTTCCCAGGCACTTTCGACAGCGTTGGATTGTACGTGTCGGACGAGTGCGCAGGCGTTCACGAGATGATTTTCCTCTCCACCCTCATCCTGATTACCGACGACGTCCCACAGCGCGACCGTCTGCGGGCCGTGGCCGTTGGGTGCGCGTTGGTGTTCATCCTCAACCTTGCACGGCTTGTGGCCTTCTATCCGCTCGCGTTGGGTGGATGTTTGGAAGCGCCCAACGATCCTGCGTGCCTGAACGACATGTGGGCCTTTCACCGCCATGTGTACGAATGGGGTTTCCTCGTCGTCCTGATCGGCCTCTGGCTGGCTTGGTTCACGTGGGTGGGTGGACCGCGCCGGGTGAAGGACCGCAGCATGGCCGGCCGCGACCGCTGGCGCATCACGCCCCGCAAAGCATGGGCATGGTCTGAGCACCGACCCGTGTGGCAGCAGCCTGTCATGGGCGCCGCCTTGGCCCTTGTTCTGCTCCTCACCGCCGTGTACATGGTGCGCAACGATCCCGCTGCGCTCGATGCACGAGCGACCGCGGAGATGTGCGCGTTCAGCGAATTGGTCAGCCAACGCTGCGCTGACGCGCAAAACACGTGGGACGATGCCATTGCAGGCGCATGGTCCGTGGCCAGCCTCGGTCTGTTGAGCCTGGCCACCAGTGCCTTCGTGTTCGAGCGGCCGCTTCCCGACGGTCGTTGGCCGTCCATGCTGGACGACGAGGAGCGAAAGGCCCTCGAAGAGGCCGCCAAAGAAGAGGAATGAACCTCAGAGAACGAGGAGTTCCGTGGTCCGGGTCGAACCCGCCACGCCTTCCTTGCCAAGGGCCTTCATGGCCTTGGCAGCAACGCTGCTGTGCATCCCCAAATCGAGGTGCGATTCGGACTGGACGATGCGCCCAACGGCCAAGGGGTCGCACGCCAGCGTGGACACGAGCCAGTCGGTCAAGTCGGCCTTGGAGAGGCCTTCTGAGGAGGGGATGTCAACGCGAAGGGTGACGAAACCGAAGGGGTCGGCCGCGTCCGACAAATCCTCACGGAACTGAACGGGATCACGGTCCACGCCGTCGGGCAAGGCAGGCGCTTCGGCGTCTTCGACCGGAAGATCGTAGGTGGCGACAATGTTCTGCATCTGCTGGCCAGAAGCACGGTCTACGAGGGTCCACGCTTCACCCGTACGCCCTATGCGTCCGGTGCGGCCGATGCGGTGGATGAAGGCGTCCATGTCATTGGGCACGTCGTAGTTGATGACCTTCGTCACGGTCTCAACGTCGATGCCGCGTGCCGCCACGTCGGTGGCGACGATGATGCGAACTTCACCGTCACGGAACCGGCCGAGGATGCGCTCACGCTGGTTTTGCGACAGGTCGCCGTGAAGGCCGTCCACGTCGAACTTGGCTTTGTCGAGGCGCGTCACCAAGAGGTCGACCATCCGCTTTGTGTTGGCGAAGATGATGGCTTGACCGTCCTCCTCGAGGTGCGAAAGCACGCGGGCCGTGGCCCAGAGTTTGTTCGAGCGACCCACGTGAACGAGCAGCATGCGCACGTCGGGCAGGTCAATCTCGTCCATGTTCGTCTGCACAAACTCAGGGTCGCGCATGAACTCGGAGGCGGCGTTGACGATCTCCTGTGGGAAGGTCGCAGAAAACAGCAGGGTCTGCTCCCGCGCGGTCATGCGCTCGAGCACCCAGAGAATGTCAGGGAAGAAGCCCATGTCGAGCATGCGGTCGGCTTCGTCGAGGATGAACATCGTGGGCTTGGTCAAGTCGATGTGACCGCGCTCGGACATGTCCATGACGCGCCCAGGGGTGCCGACGATGACGTCGACCCCGGCGTCAAGCTGCTTGGCTTGCTTCTCGATGTCGGTTCCACCGTACACCGTTTGCATGCGCAAGCCGGAATCGCCTTGGAGGGTTTCGAGTTCCTCAGCGACTTGGACCGCAAGTTCACGCGTGGGGGCCAAGATGAGGGCTTGGAGCCCTTCACCGGGCGTGGCACGCTCAAGCATCGGCAAACCGAAGGCCGCAGTTTTGCCAGACCCGGTGCGGGCTTGGCCGATCACGTCGCGGCCAAGGCGGGCCAAGGGAACGGTGTCGCGCTGAACTTCGGTGGCGAATTCCCAGCCAAGGCCGTCGATGGCTGCTTGAATGGAGGACGGAAGGTCCCACGTGCTGAATTTGGTCGTCGTGAACATCCTGTTCGCCTCCGTTCCTCGGTTCTGCGGGCCGCCGGAACGGTGCCGACCCTCGCGCGTCTCAGAAGGACTCGGCGTCCTTGATCTCCTGCTGGAGCTGGCCCATCCAGTACTTTCGCGCGTTCTCACGGGTGAGAGGGCGCTTGGTCTGGCGGACGTGCTCGAGGATGTACTGACGGAACTTCAGGGCCTTGGTTCGGTTGATGCCTTTGGGGGTCATACCGTCCCACAAACGCTCGAACTGCTCGGCCTTGTCATCGTACGTGACGTCATCCATGACTACACCTGAACGAGTTGGCGACCGGTGGGCCTCCTTTAACGGTGTTGGCCGTCCTCTTGGGGAGGCTCGCCCTCAGGCGTTGGTGGAGCAGGAGGCTCTTCGCTCGGTTCTGGCTGGAGCAGACCAATCGCCTGTTCCATGGCCTGCGCCACTTCACGGTCGAGTTGAGGCACCGGTTCAGCAGGGGCCAAGAAGCGGTTCTTCTCGGCTTCGCTGCCCTCGATTTCTGGGTCGAAGGCCATCTCCTGCAAGAGGAGGCGAATGCCAGGATCTTGTTCGACCTGCAAGCGCTCTTGGGCGAAACTGCGCTGGTCTTCCTCGCCCATGAAGCGATGGAGCATCTCGACGCATGCTCGACGGATGTCGACCACGTCGTGGCGTGTACCGGCCAGCACGATGGAGCGGGCACGGCTGCCGCCCATGTCCACGCGTTCCAGGACCTTCAGGGCCCGGTTGCGCACCTTGGCATCGGTGTCGTAGAGCACCTTCTCGGCGAGGATGACGGCCATCTTTGGGGCTGGATTGACCAGTTTGGGCAAGCAACGTGCGGCTTCGCGTCGGACGGCGACCTCCTCGTCAGCGAGCGCCCACGTGACCAAATCCCAGCCTTGGTGGCCGGCCCGTGCGACCACACGTTGGAGGACCCGCGCCGCTTCTTTCCGCAGATTAGGATCGTCTTCGAGCAGCAGGCTATCGACGTGAAGGCAGACGACCGAAGGCCATGAGTCACCCATGACGCGCAAGCCTTCCCACGCCGCTTTCGACAGGCGCTTGTCGTGAGAGCGAAGGGCGTTGACGAGGGTGTCCTCCACACCGGAGGGGAACACGGGCGTCATGCGCCGCAGGGCGTCGCACGCCGCGGCCCTGACCTCGTCCACGGGATCGTCGATCAGCACGCTGAGATGGTCAAACAGTTCGTCGGAGCGCTGTTGCGCCACTTCAGGCATGGCCGACAAGGCCGCACGACGCACGTCGGAATCGTCGTCCATGCAGGCTTGGATCAGGGCTTCGTACGCGGCGTTGGCGTGGACGCCCTTTGCGAGAACCAAGCCTTCCACGCCGTCGAGGCGGGAAAATTGACGGCGTTCACCGTCGAGCATCAAGTCGAGAACGTCGGTTTGACCCGTGGCCAAATCAAGCACTTGACGTGGGTTCAAACGGGACCATGCGCCCCGATGACCCTCCTCGACCTGCGCACGTTTGACCACCGTGGCCACCTCGATGGGCTTGCCGGTGCGAGGGTCGCGGGCGATGTAGTCGGCCATGGGCTTCGGCCCGGCACCGACGCCACCCCTCATCAAGATGCGCGTCCAATCACCACGAAGGCCTAAGTGACCCCTCCAAAAGCCGGATGTGATGAGAAAGACCGTGCTGCAGGCGTTGGTCGTGCTCGGCCTCTTTCTCACGCTGCCTTGGACCATGGTGAGCCCACCCGGAACCGAGACCAACCAACCGCTGGTCAGCGAGACGCCTTTCGTGCTGCCCGCGACCGCAATGCAGGCCGACTTCAACGGCACGGGATGGAACCTGAGCGGCACGAGTTGGGACACCATCGAGAACGAGGTGGTCATCGATCGGCCGTCCGTGGCATGGTCTGCGCCTCCAGGAGCACCTCAATTTCCACGGATGGCAGCGTGCTTGTTCCCCATTCCCGAACGCAACGAACTGTGGTTGATGGGCGGCATTGTGGACCCGAGCAGCCAGTGGAACGACGAGGAGGAAAGCAGCCTCATCGAAATCTACGACGTGACCAACGGGACGTGGTCGGTGTCGCCAAGTCCACTTCCAAACGTCCAATCCCATGCAGGGTGTGCACGCTGGGGCGACACGCTCGTCCTCGCAGGCGACCTGCCGCTGCCCGACGGCCAATCGTCGGTTCCTTCGTTCACCTCCGGCCTTGTGCAGCGCTACAACCTCACCACGGACGCGTGGTCCGTTGGCACCTCCATGCCCGGTGATCGGGCGGTCGGAAAGGCCGGATATGCCCACCACGACGGCGTGCTTTACGTCGCCGGGGGCGTCAACCAAACCGGAGACGCCATGGCGGTCAACACCTCGATCAGTTACGACATTGATGCCGACAGTTGGACCTACCAAAGCAACCTCACCACCGCTCGGGTCCAACCTGCTGCAGCGCACTACCGCGGCAAATTGTACGTCATGGGCGGTTACACGACCACCTCCACATCCGTCGGAGGCGGCCCCCCGCAGGTCACCCAGACGCCGACCAACACGACGGAAGTCATGTTGTCAAACGGAAGTTGGACGAACCACACCGACCTTGGCGTGGCCCTTGCAGGTGCTGGCGCAGAAGTCATCCATGACGAAATTGTGCTCTTTGGGGGCGCCTCGAGCACCGGTGCACAACGTCGGAGTTACGGTTGGCTTCCAGAAACCGACGTGTGGCGAAACATGGGCAACCTTGGTCGCGCCGTGCACACCATGGCGTGGACGCAATACAACAACGCCACGTTCATCGTTGGAGGAGACTCAGGAAATCCTTCGTGGGGTTGGATGCAAATCCGATCCAACGTGAACCGGTACGTCAGCCCGGCGGAACACACGGGAACGTTGGTGTCCCCACCAATCGATCTGCGAACCACGACCGACGGTGACGCCTTGCTCCGATGGATCCGTCTCGACGGCAACGCACCACCTGGCACGTCGCTTGGTTTGCAGTACAAGACAGCACCAGATCCGCTGCTGCTCAACGGCATCGAATGGCAACCCATGATCGGCAATTTCAGTTACAACCACCCCATCGGAAACCACACGGTGCCTGAACCGCCCACCTCGGGCAGCGAGCGTTCCGTCGAGGAGTTCCTCGACCTGTATCCTTGGATGCAGTGCCGCGTGGTCCTCAGCACCACCGAGGGCGAGGCTTGGACGCTGCCTGACATGGATGCAGTGTCATGGGGCATGGAAGAAACGGTCTTCACGGCCATCGAGCGAGAAGCGCTGCAAGCCTACGGCCAACCGCTCAACCTGAGCACCCTCATCGACGTTGAAGACGACTGGACACAAGCCGTGCTTGTCCTCGACGCAGGCTTTGGTCGAACTCAACGCATCGTCGCTGAGGAGATCGGAGGAACATGGACGCTGAACAGCACGGTGAACGACCTCCGTGTGGTGAACGTGGCGAACAGTCACGTTCAGCATAGCCAACACGACCCTCACGAATTGGCGTGGAACTTGCACCTCGACCAGGGCGTGGTCGGCCTCCAAGACATGCAGGTGCACGTGGAGATCAAGGCCAGCGACGGGGCGCTTGTGTTCGCAGCCGCCCCGCACAACCCCACGTGGACATGGAGCGACGGCATCGACGTTCATCTGGACGCCATCGCGGCCGATGGGCGAGACCTGTTGTCCTCGTCATCGGTGGTCGTTGCAGGCAACCGCACCCTTAGCGTCGACCTGTCCACTGATTTCCCGGGTCGCAACGACGCTCCCGCAGATGGCCTCTTCCAAGCCCGCATCCATCTGGCGGTGGAAGGGGTGCCTGCAGGCCAACTCGTCCCCACCGCGACGTGGTTCAACACCTCAACGGCGTGGACGGACCTCGACATGGCCCATCCTGCTCCTGTCACCATGGTGCTCCCTGAAGACGCATCGGGGACGGCTGACCTTCGCATTGAACTCCGGACCGAAGCCAACGTGACGCTGAACTTCGAAGAAGACGGCACGACCTTCACCTTGGATGCCGAAGCCCCTGCGCTCTTGGGAAGCAGCCCAAGCGCGTCCTCCTACACGAACCAAAACGGCGCTCGCAACGTCATCCTCAGTTTCGCAGAAGTCGGCGGATTCAATCCTGAAGACGTCGCGTTCCACGTGTGGGTGGAAGGGAAGGACGACGGCCAAAATGGAGGCTCGGAAGACGGCATGGCATCCCTCGAGGAATACCTCGAAACGCCGGCGATGTGGACCACCACCGGCACCGTCTGGACGGCGAACATCACCGTGGATGACACGGCCAACCAAGACCATCAGGCGGTTCGCGTGCTGGTGCTGGGCGTGGATCGAGCCGGTCTTTCTGTTCCAAGTGTCTTGGCCGAATCGGGCCACTTGAACTGGACCACACGCATTCCACGTACGGTGGACATCCTCAGCATCGCTCCCAACGACGGTGTGCAACGCAACCTCGAACCTGGACGCGCCATGGATTGGCAGGTCGAGGTCAGCGACGGAAATGGACTGGGGGACCTCCAAGAGATCCGCATCGAACTCGGAGGCGACCCGAACCTCGGTCTTCGATGGGACGTCATCACCGAACAATGCCAGAACCTCGACGGGCGAACCGCCGTGGTCGCGTGCTCCTCTTCGACCAACGGCGACGTGATGTCGTTCGACCTGAGCCTCGCCCCTGATTGGTCGCTGGTCCCCTCCTCCTTGAACGAAGGCGCGGTTCGCGTTGTGGCCAAGGACATTGACGGCACCAATTCCAGCGATGTGTTTGGAGCATGGGCGTTTGCACGCGACCTCACCTTCGACGGCGTCAACCTCACGGACAACGAAGGGGCCACACAAGGACCGGTCACGGGTGACAGCATCCTTGCGGTTGGCGAGCATCTGAACCTGACCGCCACGATCCATCACACCGCCAGCGGCGTACCCTACGACGGCGGCGTGCGGCTCCGTTGGTTCGGCAGCGTTGGCCCAGTGCGCTGGGACGGCGGCAGCTCGGTGCTGGTGCAGAACGGCGTGCTGGACACGGGCATTCCCGCTCCGCTCAACGGTGGCCGTCTGATGCTGGCTCGCATCGAAGTCTGGGACCCACAGGACACCGTCATCCTGCATCACATCGACCTCGACCCAATGGACGTTGACGAATCACGGCCGTTTTTGGTTGCGAAGAGCAACGATGCATCATGGTCAAGGTACCATCTCGACGAGGTCGTTGTTGGCATCAACATCCAGGAAGACACGGCGTGGAACGGACCGCTCAACGTCACCTGTCAGGTGACCTCCACCGAACGCACCTGGCCAGAAGTGAGCAAGTCCGTCGTCCCATCAGGGAACTTTGAGGGCCTCACCTTGTTCACCGCCCAATTCAATTTCTCCAACGTCGGCGATCCAGCAGACCTCGACCCACAAGCGAGCCTCTCATGCTGGGCCAGCGGTCGTGACGATGCGGGGCGCCCGCTCCAAGGCGTCACCGATTTGACGGCGAGTGACCCGTGGTTCGTGGCCACCTTGACCGACGTGGGTCCAGATTTGGAACTGGGCAAGGTCACGCTCACCGGATCTGTTGATTCCGAAGGAGCGAACGTCCTCGTGGCGGCTCCGGTCATCGCCCGGTCGGAAGCCATCGATCGACCCTTTGTCGTCGAAATCACGTTGGAAACTGAAGGCGGTGAAACCATCGTTGTCCGTCGCGAAGTCAACGGCCTTGGTGCGGACGAGTCTGAACTGATCCGTGGAAATTTCAACGTCCCGAAGGGGGCATGGACCCTCCGTGTCAGCGTCGACACGCTTGGGGCCATCAGCGAATTGGACGAAGAGGACAACCTCTGGACCTACGAAGCTGAAACCGGTGGTTCAGGAGCCGGTGCATGGATCGCCGCATCTGGAGGCCTTGCCGTCCTCGGCGTCGTTGTGGTGCTCCTTCGGAGGCGCACGCCCTCCGCTGAGGCGTTGGAAGACGTGCTTCCTGCACAGACGTCAACCTCACCGAAGCCCAAACCGAAGGGCCCACCTGGAGCAGACCGACGCGTCGCTGGTGGACCGAAGGCTCCGCCACGCACTCCAACGAAAACGGTCGTGGATTTGGCCGGCGCAGAAGCAGCGTTGGCGGCGCTAACCCCGGCGGAACCAGCGGCGGAATCCGCGGCAAACGTGCCTGAGGTCGGCACGATCGCGAAGGACCACACCGAACTCCCCGGAGGTGGCGACTACGACTACACCGCAGAAGCCACCACCTACCACGGCGAAGGACTGGGGCGTTGGCAGCTCCGTGACGACGGCTCATTTGAGCGCGTCGCATGAGCCGTCGGGTTCTTGGGCGTCGGCCTGTTCTTGTGTCCGATGGACGCGCAAGACGTCGAGCGCGTGTTGGTGGTGTTGTTCCGCTCAGGCGTGCCCATGACGGCCTCGGACATCGCCCGCGAGATGTCCTTTGGTCACGGTTGGCTCGGCATCGACGAAGCCGATGTTGCCGTGGCTCACCTCGTCGACACGGGTTGGCTCAAGCCAGAAGGCGACGGATTCCTGCCAAGCAAGAACATCGAACACGTGAAGATTCCTTTGTCCTGGATGCCTCGGCCCTCGCGGCTTTTGGAGGCGACGCCTCCGACCGAGCAACCTGTTGTGCCCGAGGCCCAACCCGCTCCTGCTCCCAAGCAAGAGGCTGCGGCTCCGGCCAAGCTTGGGCGTTCAGCACCCGTCGAAAGCGACGACCCAAGGGTGCGCCTCGAGGGGCGACTCGTTGGGTTCATCGCACGCGCATCCGGTCTTGACCGTGCAGAAGTGAAGCGACGAGCAGAACGCAAGCAACACGCCCTTCGACCGTGTACGTCGTGGCTGGGATTGGCTTTGGTGGCGCACGATCAAGGGCTGGACATGAACGCCATTGTGGACGCTCTGTCGCCCAACGCTCAACCCTGATCCTGACGGGTGCTGGCCGCATCGGCCAAGTCCATCAGAACCGGAAGCAGCACCAAGGAAAGCAGCAACGAGAAGCCGACCGTCACGGCGGTGACCAATCCAAAGTCTCGAATGAGGGGCATCGGCGAGGCCAGGAGCACCATGAATCCAAGCGCCGTGGTCGCGGCAGAAAGGAGCAGGGCCACGCCGGTGGTGGACATGGACGCCACCATGGCTTCCTCACGGTTGGGCCGTCGAGAACGCTCGAGTTCCATGCGTTGCCACATGTGAATGGCGAAGTCGATGCCGATGCCAAGTGTCAAGGCGGTCACCATGACCGTCGTCACGTTCCACTTCAGACCAAGCAGGACCATGGAACCGACCACCCACAGCGTGGAGAAGACCACAGGAGAGAGCACCACAAGCGCAGGAATCAGCCTCCGCGTCAACAAAAGGAGCACCACAAAGGACACGGCGAGTGAAATGGCCGTCGATTCCAGTTGAGAGACGCTGAGCCCGGTCAACACGGTCTCAAGGACCACCAGATCGCCCGTGACGTGTACGTTTGCGAAACCATCGAGGTCGGCATCAAGGCCATTCTCGCCCTCAACACCATCGACCATGGCGACAAAGGCGGCCACCACACGGCTCGAATCGGCCGATGTGCTGGCCTCCACACGGATCTCGTTTCGGAGGTGTGTGACCCCGTCCTCGTTCATGGCGACCGTTGCTTCAACGCGGTCTGCCCAACTCAACCCAGTCAACGGGTCCGCGACGCTGGTGTTGCTCTCCAGCGCCCGGAAGGCACCCAACAGATCCACAGGTTCGCTGGACGCAACGGGGTAGACGTCGCCGGTCGTCAGCACAGCAAGGTTGTGCGCCTCGCCAAAGGAGGTGTTGAGCAGCACCGCATCGCGCAAGAGCGCGTACGGTCCATCGTAGGACGGCGATGGTTTGGTGCCGTCCGTTCCAACCACGTCGTGGTTGGCCTTCAGATCGCCATGGAGAAGGCGCAATTGGTCCAACATGACCGCGTCCATTGGAATCGTTGAACGGTTGTCCTCGGGTTCCATGAGCAAGTACACGACCTTCCATCCTGCGGCGTCATAGGACGTCTCAAGTTCGGACCGAACCTCCATCACTTCCATGTCCTCGTCGAGGAAGTCCGCGAGATCGAACTCCGTTTCGAGCGACAAGGCGCCGACCAACGACGCCAAACTGACGAGAACAGCCACCAGCAAAATGCTGAGTTGCTGCGTGCGTTGAACGGCAACGATGCGCTCACTGAACTTGGGGAGGCGGAGGACCACAGCGTCGGCCTGCGGTCGACGTGCATCGACCACGACGTGAAGGGCCCCGACGACCACCGTCGAGGCGAAGAACGCACACACGACACCCAAGGCAAGCGCCACACCGAAGGTGGCGATGGGGGGCAAAGGCGACACTGCATTGGCCAGGAAAGCCGCCACGGTGGTCACGACCGCAAGGACGAGCGGCATTGCAAGGCCCGCACAGGCCTGAAGCCATGCATGGGCGGGGTCGTCGTTGGTTTTGCGCTTCGACAAATACGCGCGCTGCAAGTGAATCGAATAATCGATGCCGAGGCCGAGCACCAACGGGGCAACGGCCACCTCAAGGGCGGTAAAACGCGCACCGAACAAGTTGAGCAAACCGTAGGTCCAGATCAGCGCCACGGACAGTCCCGCCAACGGGAACACAACACCGCGCACCGTCCTGAAGGCAAGGGCGAGCACGAGGACCACCACAAACAGGGCCAAAGCAATCAACAAAGCAAATCCGTCAAAGGTGGAAGAATCGATGTCATAGGAAATCAAATCCAACGAAATGACACCATAGGTCAAGGGCGATGTTTCTGAGAGACCCTCAAGTTCTGTCCTGAGTTGATCCTGAAGGATTTCGCGCTCGGTGGTGTTCAGCGAAGGGTCGATGTCCAGGACCCAAAGGGTAGAGGAGGCCACAGGCGCAGCATCCCCGGTCCCGTCGGACAGGAAGAGGCACACTGGATCGATGTCCAAATCCTCGGACAGCATCGCGTTCGCCGCGAAGGTCGCTGAAGCAAGCAGGGCGTCATCGTTCGTCAACGTGCACGTGGTGCCCTCATCGAGCACCAAGCCAAGCAGTTCGGGCCAATCGGTGATGGACGCCAACGGTGTTCCATTGCCCTCCTCATCCAAAGCCACCTGAAGGGCCGTGGGTGCGGTGGCCCAGGTCACGACCACATCGTTGCGGTTGGCTGAGGCAGCACGAAGAGCGGCTTCGTCCTCGTGCATCGCTTTCAGGTGGTCGAGGCTCAGGACGTTGCTCCCGTCGTCAGCCTCCACGTGGACAAACATTGGACGACGCTCGTCGGGAAAGTGGGCGTGGATGCGTTCGTGAGCATCGAGCGCATCGCTGTTCGGTGCGAAGCGGTCGAGGTCCGTGTCAAACGCAGGAGGACTGGTCACCAGCGAAACCATGAGACCCGCCGTGATCAAACTCGCCAAAACAAGGATGGGAAGGGCTGCTTTGGCGAATCCGGGCGCCGCACGGTCGGCGAGGGCCTCAAGGCGCTCCACCTCCATCGTCGCCCCACCGTTCGCTTCGGTTCATAAGCGAAGAGGCAGACGGTGCAAAAAGCACCCCAATACAACCCGAAGGGTTGAAAGCGAGCCGTCAGGTCGACCGACCGTTCCTATGCCCATCAAGGTGCTTTTCCGCGAAGGCCAAGAACTCAGGATGCGCGTCATGGGTGAGGGTCACACCTCGCTTCAGATGCTCCGTGAGCGCTTGAACAACCATGACAAAATCGAGTACGCCAACTACTTCCCTGGCCACCCTGACCTCGATGACCCAGAATTCTACATCCGCACCAAGGGCAAGGCAGACCCAGCCACCGTCGTGAACGAGTTGGTCGCTTCCATCGCCGCAGAATTCTCCGGCGCCACCCTCTGAGGAGGACGGGCCGCGTGTCCTCGTCTGGACAACACCACGCTGAAGCCATCGGCTTGACCGGTTACGCGACCGAAGCAGACGGAATCGGTGGCTTGGTCAAGACGAGGGTCGAAGACTTCCGTGTGGAAGAGCTCTCCACCAAACTCAACATGGACCAACGAGGGCGGTTTACCGTCGCTCGCATCACCCTAAGAAACTGGGAAACCAACCGGTTCATCGCACGATTGGCGAAAGCCGTGGGGATTCCCAAGGAGCGCATTTTCTTCGCTGGCACCAAGGACAAGCGCGCCATCACCCGCCAACTCTTCGTCATCGACGCACCCGCCAACAAAGTCAGCGGCGTGGAACTCACCGACGTCGACATCGAAGTGCTGGGCCGCACCCATCAGAAAATTGGATTCGGAAACCACCGCGGCAACCGTTTCACCATCACGGTGCGAGGCTGCGCCCATGCCGACGGCAGCCCGATGAGCGACGACGAAGCGATGAAGGAAATCGAGCGCATTCACGGCGAGTTGGAAGCAACCCTTGGCCCAGAACGGTTCCCGAATTGGATTGGACCGCAGCGCTTTGGATCCGGCCGTCCGGTTACCGCAGAAGTCGGTCGCCACGTCATTGCCGGTCGCTTTGACGAGGCCGTGATGACCTACTTGTCGATGCCCGGTGCGGGCGAGGCTCCCGATGTTGCCGCATTCCGCGCTCGCATCAGGGAAGACGGAATTTCTGAGGAAGTCATCGAAGCATGCCCCGGCTGGATGGATTTCGAGCGGCGCATGGCCACCCACCTTCTTGAGAAACCCGACGACCACGTCGGCGCCTTCCGACGACTCCCGAACAACCTCCAACTGATGACGGTGCACGCATTGCAGTCCGTGGTCTTCAACCGCGCCCTTCACGCACGTTTGGAAGAGGGGTTGCCCCTCGCCACACCGGTGGAAGGAGATTTGGTGGGCCGGGTCGACGAACGCGGCCAACTCGAAGCCAAGGGCTGCGTGACTGTTCAAGGACGAACGGCCGACCGCATCGCACGGAACTGCAACCTCGGACGACTGACCGTGACCGGCCCTTTGCCCGGATCAGACGTGAGCACCTGCGAAGGCCATCCCGGTTCCATCGAGGCTGGCGTCATGGACGCGATGGGGCTTGAGGGCGCGACGTGGACGGTCAATGAGATCCCACGGCTGTCGACCAAGGGCACCCGTCGTGCACTGGTGACCGGATTCAAGGAATTCACCTGGGAAACGGTTCCCAAGGCCAGCGAGGGCACGCTCGATGGACGCTGGTCTGAAGGCCCGCGTGAAGGCGATCGATGGCACCCCGAAGGCGCCTGCGTCAAGTTCCGATTCACCCTCTCGAGTGGAGCCTACGCCACCACCTTGCTTCGTGAATTCATGATGGCCCCGCTGAACCATCTCGGTTGAGGCAAATCATCGCACCGAGCGTTTGCTCAAGGGTATCAAGCGGTCAGCGGCAAAACGCCCCTGCTCAAATGAGGCCCATCGAGATGACTTCGATTTCGCCCACGCCGTGAATTTCCGCCATGCGCGCTTCGAAGACGTCGGGAAGGCCTGCGCCATCGTTCATCTTGACGTGCACCTGCACGAAACGAAGACCAAACGCGAGAGGCTTGATTTCAACGGCCTGAACGTCATACACATCGTCAGCAAAACCACGGATGGTTTCCGCGATCGCATCTGGGTCGACGTCTTCGACATCAGTGTGAGGGTTGACCTTGTATGTCATCACAACTTCGCCCATGATTTCACCTCAGGGTCCTTGGAATCCGCATGACGGGCAGACGTAGACGACGCCTTGGTTGCGGGCTCGGGGGCTGCGACCAATAGGGTCGCCGCATCCCGGGCATGGGAAGCTGGTTGATCCTTCCTCGGTCAGAGGAATTCCGGACGTGCTGCAGGTCGTTGCCCTCTCGCTCATCATGCCACCTCGGATGTTCCGGCCACGGCTCACCCCTCTTTATGCTTCCTCAGCGAGTTGTTGAGGGCTCCATGAGTCGCAATCGGCCATGCTTGCCCGTGCTGACCACCAACGCCCCATCACGTGCCCGGCACCATCCGCGTTCGACACGGATGGCATGACCGGGACGAATTCGATGGACGTCATCGCCCCACAGCAGCAGACCAACCACGCCTGAGCGATCCCTTGCGCAAGCAGCAGCCATCAAACCCGAGTACTTTCGACCAACGACGTTCCTCGCAGGGTACCGACGAAGCACGACCAAGTCAAGATCCATCACGGGGCGGTCAGGTTCGAGGTCTGCAATGGTCATCTTCGGTGGCACCATGGCCCCCAAACATCGCCTTTACCGATTTCAAAGTCGCCGTTGTCAGCCGCGTCGGTGCACCTTGAAGCGCGTGGCGGTGGGTTCGACGTCGATCGATTCACCGTTGAGCCGCTTGCCCAGCGACGCCTCATAGCGCTCGGAAACGGGCGTTTCTGGCGCACCCCAAGGAGTATGATTGCGACACACCAGGTACACTTCAGAAGATGAATTCCGACTGGCTTCGGGGGAAAAGCGCCGCACCTTCGAGAAGTGAGGGCGGACCTCGGCGATCAGTTCCTCCACACCGACGCCTTGGAACATCTTGGTGACGAAGGTCCCGCCAGCTGCCAAGCGAGGCAATCCGAAATCAAACACCATGGCCACAAGGGACATCGCAACGCTCTGGTCGATGTCCCAGTTCCCCGTGATGTCCGGAGAAATATCGGAGACGATGGCGTTGATCTCTCGCCCGTCCAAGACCTCGAGCAGGCGCGATTGAATCAGAGGGTCCGTGACGTCTCCCGTGAGCAGGGTGGCTCCATCAACCGGTTGGCTGGCCATCAGGTCGATTCCGATGACGGTCCCAGACTCCCCGACCTCCTCGACGGCAACCTGCGTCCATCCACCTGGATGGCAGCCGACGTCCAACACCACGTCCCCTTCACGAAGAAGCTCAAACCGTTGCTGAATTTGCTTGAGTTTGAACGCCGAGCGGGCGCGATAGCCGCCCGCTTTGGCTTGACGCCGCCAGCTGTCGCGGCGGTGGTTCTCAACCCAGTGCTCAGCCATGGACCTCGTGTGTGGCTGCACGAGGAGCCGTCAAGAAGGCTCCCCTTCGCGCTGGGTTCAACGAGCCTTCTTCACCACCGCCGCCCCCCGTCGACCATGGGCGGCGCACGGGCAGGCCGAACCATGCTCGCCGTCATGCTCGTCCTCATGCTCCTTGGGTCTGCGCCTCAAGCGGCTGCCCTTCGAGTGGACGCGTTGATCGATGGAGAAGACCTCACGGTCGAAGGTCGGACCACCGTCTTGGTCGAAGAGATGACCGCCACATGGTGCTCGACCTGCGCCGACATCGACCCGTACCTCGCGGAAGTCGCAGACCGACACGGGTCGCGCTTGGCTTTGGTGTCGCTTCACCCACAGGACGGCCAAGACGGGGTGGCCACCAACGCCTCAGAAGCACGGCTGGACCGCTGGCGCAGCGTCCATGACGACCTCGGACAAACACCGGCCTTCCTCGTCGAAGGCGAACCTCCTCTTGTTGGGCCAGAGGTGTGGCCTGACGTGACCCGAAGGATGTTGGAACTCGAATCCAGCCGGTCCGCTCGACCGGACCTTGGTTTCGTGGCCACGCGCGACGGTTCGACCGTTCACCTTGAACTGACGGCTCCTGAGGTGACCGAAGGCAAGCAATTGACCCTCATGGTGCTCGCACACGATCAACGTCCAGCGTCCTTTGGGGTTGAGGCCGTGAAAGGCAGCACGTACGACCGGGTGTTGGTGGAACTCCACACCTTGGATTCGGCTGGCATGTGGTCCCACGTCTGCGACGCCAACTGTGCTCTGCAGGTTGACGCCAACCTGCACGCCTCAATGGCGTGGGACGAACAGATTCCCTTCAGCCTGATGCTCGTCGATGAAATCGCGGACGCGAACCTGTCAAATTCCACGACCACCCACAGTGCGGGCGCCGTGGAACTCGCCGTACGACCCTCTTCTGTGGCCACAGGCGCAGACTACCGATGGGCCTTGGCCGCAGCCATGCTCGCTGGCGGCGTTGCGGTGGCCGTTTGGCCAAAAAATGTGTCGGAATCCGGAAGAAAGAATTCGGAAGAAGAATGATTCCACCCGGAATTGTAATTCTTCTACCACTTTCGGGGGATTTCGTGCGCTTTCAGAGCAAACCTCTATATCTCGCCGTGCTGATGTAGTATCATGGAACAAAACGGTTGGGACGTGGTGTGGGAAGAAGGCTCATCCAGCGAGTGGATCGTTGAGTACGTCGTGGAACAGGGTTCAGAGCGTTCACGGCACTTGAGCCTCCTCCTCGCAGAGGACCCTGACGGCGTCAGGGAAGCCCTCATCGAAGAAATCAGGGCCGAGTACCCCGACGCCGGTCACTTGGAGATCACGGTGGTTCGCCTCGAAGCCGTCGAAGAGCTTGGCGACCTGGCACATGCAGGTGACGCAGTCCCCTGATCACTCGGCTTCGTCGATCTTCTTTGGTTCCCGCGAAAGGTCCGTTTTGGCCATGAGGCTCCATGCGTCGCTTTGCGTGGCGCGGAACATGCGGAACGAGGTCACCAACACCAAGACGTTGGCCAGATGAGCCATGGTGCAGTACTGGCATAATTTCTCGATCTGCACTTCGTAGGAAATGAGCAGAGCAATCACAGGAATGCCGCCACCGCTGAACACCATCAGCAGTTGCAGCATGCGCGTACGGCTTTGCGCATCGGGCTCTTTTTGCACCATCATGGCAGCATACAACAGAGCCGCAAAGACGCCCATCCCAATGAGGCCCCAAGGTTGGCCGATGATTGGAGCATAGCCGTAGGTCTCGTGCCCGATGACGTCATCGCAGGAAAAGATGGAATCGCTGGCGCAGAAGGACGTTGCCGTTCCTGTGATCTTTTCGTGGATCCAGAATGTGTGCGTTGCAATCACCAGACCGGAAAGGCAGATGAGAACCAGACCGGCGGTCATGCGGCCGCGTGGCGACATCAAAGAGGGCCAGACCTTCACAACCGGCTGAACCAATTTTCCTCCAACAGGAAGGGTCAGCAGGAACCCAACCAACATGGGAAGGGACTCGAACGCCAGAATGAGGTTTGCATTCAAGCATCCACCACCGCGAGGGTGGCGACCGCCTCACCCGCGTCGGTAAACCGCCCGGTGTTGTCGCTGTTCCACGCGATGATTCCGTCGGGTTGAATCACGAAGTAGGTTGGCGTCCCTCGAACGTCCCAATCGTCCATGGCGTCCAGACCGAGGTCATCCACGTAGGGGAAGTTGTGGGCGGCTCCGTTGCGTGCGTTGCACTCCTGCTTTGCGCAGGTGTAGCCCGCAGTCTTGTCACGGAAGGCTTGGATTTCTTCGCGGGAGGAATCATGGCCATCGATGTTCAGTTCAGCCACGACGGCGATGACCTGAACGTCTTCATTGCCCCATTCGGGGTTGGCGGCGTCGAACACGGCGTCCCAATCACCCATCTTTTCAGCGCTGTTGACGCAATACGGGCAATCGGTGTCCATGAATTCGAGGATGATCCAGGAACCGGGCTCGCCCTCGACCCACGACTCATCAAAGTAGGATTCAAGGTTGAACGTGGCCCAACCCGCACCGTCGTAAGCCTGCGAAACAAGCTCTGGCGCACGGTCACCGACATCGGTTCCCGTGGCCACTGGATCTGCTGTGATGGCGACGACCATCAAACCGGCCATGACCAAGGCAGAGACCATCAAAAGCGGGCTGTCGGTGATTCCAGCGGCTTCGTCTTCATGCAAGCGCATGAGCCAAGGGGGCATGCCGTCGGATATCAATCCTGAGTCCCAACGCGTGAACCAGCAATTTCCTCGAAGAGCAGGGTCGCCGTGGTTCGGACGGCTTCTTCGCTGTGGCAGGTGAGCGAAAAGCCTGTGGCAAGCATCCGGTCAATGGCCAGCCGAGCCTTTGGGATGTCACCGGCCCAACCGCGGTCGCCACCGGTGTACTCCATGCGCGCGTTCAAGCCCATGACCTCGATGACGATCTCTCCGATGCGTCGGACTGAGCAGGTGTCCTCGGTTCCGAGGTTCATGAGCGTGACCGGTTCATCGGAGTGGTCCATGACGTGGAGCATGGCGTCCGCACAATCCTCAACCAGCATGTAGGACTTCTCTTGTCGTCCGTCCCCGAGCACTTCCAAGCGGTCCGGCGTGGCGATGAGCTTGTGGATGAAATCGTAGATCACGCCGTGCGTCCCACGCCCGCCAATGATGTTGGCGAAGCGGAACATCCAG
>DALQ01000014.1:6329-10428 GCA_002496845.1 Euryarchaeota archaeon UBA495 | reverse complement strand
CCCGAGCAGCCGTTGGCGTCGGCCCAATAGTAGAGGTTCTGGATGGCGCCCTCTTCGCCTTCCAGCGTGCCTGCGACCTGATAGGACGCGGTCGACGAGTGGCCGTACAGCACGCCTGGATCCAAAAATCCGTGGAATTCCATGACGGGAATGGGCGAGTAATCGGCCGATTTCGGCTCCACGGTGTAGCCGGCCATGCAGGCGATGGCGGTGATCTTGTGGCTGGCCACCATGGCCATTTCTTGGCTCATGAAACAACCGTTGCTCCACCCGCTCAGGTACACACGGCTGGCGTCGGCTGACCTGTCCTCAATCATGTGATCGATCAGCGTCAGCAAGAAGTCAACGTCGTTTTCCCCACCACAGCACCAGCCGAAATTCCAGCCCCAGCCGATGCCTTCGGGGTGCAGGAGGATGGTGTGATCTGCATCGGTGACGCGCGCGAAATCCGAGAGGTTGTTCTGCAGTTCGGCGGTCACGTGCCGTCCGTGCAGGTCGATGAGCAAGGGGCACGAATGTTCCTGGCAAAATTCGAGGGACGTGTTCGCAGGGACGTGAATCAACCAGCACCGCTCTTGGCCGTCGTGCTCGAAGCATTCGCGGGTGTCCGTGGGCTCGGAGAAAAACACCTCGTCGGGAACTGTTGGCGCATCGTCCACGGGTTCGGAAAGACAGCCGCTCATCGCAGCCATGAGCAACAAGAGCGGGTACACGGTCGCAACCGCCCTCTTGCCCATGACCAAATCGTGCCATTCGCGTTATGTAAAATGCATCCCGATGCTGCTTTCCCCGAGTAAATTCGGTCAACGCTAAAGCCAGACGTGGGTCTCAACGGCTTGGCATGAAGGCTTCCAACCTGCGTCGTCTGGCCGCGGCCCTGCTGGTCGCGATGTTGATGTTGCCAGGTTGTCTTGAGGCTGAAGCCGTCGATGAGGGGGCCGAACAGGCCACCGAAGTGACGCTCACCGTGTGGCACTCCTTTGCCGCTGAAAGCAAAGAGGAAGCCGTGTTTGAGGCCAGCGTCGCCGCGTTCATGGAGGCTCATC
Organism: Euryarchaeota archaeon UBA495; assembly: GCA_002496845.1. GTDB lineage: Archaea > Thermoplasmatota > Poseidoniia > Poseidoniales > Poseidoniaceae > MGIIa-L3. The sequence goes on along the minus strand of DALQ01000014.1, from coordinate 9,382 downwards.
CGGGCGTTGAGGTCGACGTCACAGGAATTCCCTTTGCCGAGGCCGACCGGCAATTCATGATCGCTGCACAGGCCGACGAAGCGCCCGATCTCGTGCGCCTTTCCTCGGACCAGTTGGGGCGCATTGGGGACGTCCGCGTCAGCGGCGAACCCTTGTTGGAAGACCTTCGCGTTCACCTGACGCCAGCCCAACGCAGCGCCTTCGATGCTCGCGCTCTGAACGCCATGCGCTACGACGGTGCCTTGCTTGGGGTTCCTGCAAGCCAGGACTGCCTAAGCCTGCTCTACAATCCCATTCTGTTCGATGCGGCCGGCGTGGAACATCCCAGCGAAGACTGGACCTTGGACGACCTCGTGAATGCGGCGGACGAACTGACCGCTGGTGACGTAAACGGCCTTGCCATGCCCGTCAAAGACGCGTACTGGTGGTTCGGCTTCCAAGCCGGCCACGGCGGTGCCTTGTTCGACGCGAACGGCACACCCACCCTCGATTCGAACGGTTCGGCCGAAGCCATGCAATGGGTCATCGACCTCGAACAAGTGCATGGTGTGGTCCAAACCGGCACCCAGACGGAATCGATGAAAACGCAATTCCTTGGTGCAAAAGCGGCGATGATCGTCGACGGGCCATGGAATTGGGCGACCTACGAAGCGGGAAGAATCCCGCTCCAACAGACGCTCTTGCCCACGGTCGCCGAGACCGGGGAACGCGTCGCGCCGTTGGTGACCTACAAGGGATGGTCCGTCTCGAAGCAATCGCCTGAGAAGGTCTGGGCGACCGAATTGGCGCTGCACCTGTCATCGATGGACGTGCAGCGAACCTTTGCCTCAGAGACCTACACCTTGCCAACCCACGTGGACCTCTACGAGGATGCGGAAATCGTCGAAAGCGACGTGTTGTCGGGCTTCCTTGACCAACTCATGGTCGGCACACCGGCCCCGACCACACGGGCCATGGGCATGGTCTACGACCCCCTGGTGACGGCGTTTGAGAACGTCTACGCCGGAGAAATGGCGGCCGATGAAGCGCTTCAGTTGGCCGACGAGGCCCTCGAAGCCGATTTGGAGGCGGCCTCATGAGAGCGCTCTGGGCCCTGTTGGGCGTGATCCTGTTGGCAGGCACCGCGGCAGCAGGTGCCTCTAACCTCGTGGCCGACGGAAGCGTCGGCTATCGACAAGCGGACTTGTCATGGGACCTTGATTCGGGTGCGGCGGTCAACGGGGCCGTCTTTGAAATCTGGACCTCAAACGAGAGCTTGCTCAACGCCTCCGCTCCCGAAGTGCATTCGACCTTCCTGATCGGTTCCACCGAAGGTTTGGTCCAACCCGAGCCGGGCGCATGGTACGACGATTGTTTCCGCACCGCGGACGGCGTCGAAGCACCCGTGCATCGTTTGGACAACGGCACGGCCGTCCTGCCTGAAGGCACCACGGCCGTCACCTGCACCTTGACCGGTTTGGCCGCAGAAAGCGAGGTGCACCTGGCTGTGTGGACCATCGGGCCCGACGGGGCGACGAACCTCTCCGAATCGGTACGCGTGACCACGTCGATTGCGGACGTGTTGGCCGCGCCGCTGGACACCTCACCCTACCTCTTCGCCATCGGCTCCATTGCGCTCAGCCTCATCGCGCTGCTGAGCGTCTTGGCCTGGCGCGACCGTGTGGACGGGCGAACCAGCGCACGGGGCGCTCACCTCTACGTGGCTCCTGCGCTGCTGGCCCTCACGGTCCTGACCTTCTATCCGGTCATCTACGGCATGTGGCTCTCGCTCACCGACGCCGACCAAACGCGGCTTGGCGATCAGGTCTTCATCGGCCTCGCCAATTTCGCTGAGGTTTTCGCGACCTCTGGTTTCCTCCGCGTGACGGCCTTCACGCTGGTGTGGACGGTGGTCAACGTGGTGGCCCACATCGGATTTGGCCTGTTGTTGGCGCTTCTGCTCAACGCAGCTAACCTGCGTGGTCGCACGGCGTACCGCACCGTGCTGTTGCTGCCGTGGGCCATTCCGTCCTACATTTCGGTGCTCGTGTGGCGCGGACTGTTCGAGCCGATGGGCGCCATCAACGACCTGCTAGGCACCGACCTGAACCTCTTGTCCGACGCAGGAGGGGCACGTTTGGCGGTGATTTTGGTCAACGTCTGGCTCGGGATTCCCTTCATGATGATGTCCATTTCCGGGGCCCTGCAAGGCCTTCCAAAGGACATGTATGAAGCGGCCAAAGTCGACGGCATCGGCGCCTACGACCGCTTCCGTCACCTGACCTTGCCCAACTTGCGAAGCGCCTTGGTGCCCCTGTCGTTGCTCGGTTTCATCTGGACGTTCAACATGTTCAACGTCATCTACCTGATGACCGATGGTGGACCAAACCTCGACTTTGATGGCCCAGGCTCCACGGACATCCTGATCACCTACGTGTACGACGTGGCCTTCCGGGACGGCGCGTACGGCGTTGCAGCGGCCTGGTCTGTGGTCATCTTCCTGATGCTCGTCGCCTTTTCGTGGACCTACATGAAGCGGACCAACGCCACGGAGGCGGTCGCGTGAGTGCGGTCGGCAGCATGCCCTCGACGGGCCAAGACTTGGCGAAGCGGTGGTACGTCCCCATCGAGGTCGAAACCCTTCGCCTCGTGCAGCCGGCAGTGGTCCTCATCAACGCCCTCGCGCTTGGGTTGGCGGTCCTGCGCGACAACGGAGATGCGCGTCCTGTCGCCACCTTGCTTCTGTTCACGCACGCCGTGACGTGGATCCTCTTGCGCGAACTGGTCGCTGGACGGCGCGGATTGCGCGATGGATTGCTCTTGAGTGCGGGCGCCGCGTTGGTCCTGTCCGTCTGGGCGCACATGGTCGGCCCGGACCTGTGGGTGGACCGTTGGTTCAGCCTCTGGTCCATCGCCCCGGCCTGCCTCGTGATGTGGAACCTTTCGACGCCGGTTGTGGCCCATTGGTCCACGGGCCGATTGTCCACCACAGGTGCAGAGCAAGGTTTGGCCCGAAACCGTCAGCTCCGCGGCCGCACAGAAACGGCGTTGCGTCACGTGGCGCTTGTGCACGC
>DALQ01000014.1:5375-5932 GCA_002496845.1 Euryarchaeota archaeon UBA495 | reverse complement strand
TCGCCCGGAAACGCCCTCGGTGGCGGCTTCCTCGACGCCGTGACGGGCGAACATTTCCAGAAGATGCTGACCAGCGAATCCTTCTGGATCTGGACGCGAAACTCGGTCATCGTCTCCGTGGGCACCACCTTGCTCGGTTTGGCGCTCGCCATCCCCGCAGGTTACGCCTTCAGCCGCTTCAAATTCCGCGGCCGCGACCCGGCGATGTTCGCCTTCCTGCTGGTGCAAATGTTCCCCGGCGTCATCATTCTCGTGCCCTATTTCCTCGTCATGAAGGCCCTCGGGTTGCTGAACACTTCCTTCGGGCTCATCCTCGCCTACTCCGTCACGGCCCTGCCGCTGTGTGTGTGGATGCTCAAGGGCTTCTTCGACACCGTGCCGCGGGAACTCGAAGAGGCGGCGCTGATGGACGGGTGCTCGCAAACGCAGGTGTTCTGGAAGATCGTCCTGCCGCTGTCCCTGCCCGCGGTCGCGGTGACGGCCCTCTTCTCCTTCCTCGCGGCGTGGAACGAATTCCTGCTCGCGCTGACCTTCAACACGAGCGAATCGATGTACAC
>DALQ01000014.1:1919-4977 GCA_002496845.1 Euryarchaeota archaeon UBA495 | reverse complement strand
TGCTGGTCAGCCTGCCCGTGGTGGTGCTGTTCATTGTCTTCCAACGCTTCCTCATCGAAGGATTGAGCGCAGGCGGTGTCAAGGGGTGATACGATGGTGAACGTGACTTTCAGTGGAGTGACCAAGCGGTACGACGACGGATTCGAAGCAGTGCAAGGGCTCAATTTGGAGGTCGACGACGGGGAATTCCTGGTGCTGCTCGGGCCGTCGGGATGTGGAAAATCAACGACGCTTCGCATGCTCGCCGGACTTGAAGACGTCACCAAGGGCGAGATCGCCATTGGTGGAGCGCGCGTCAACGACCTGCCCCCTGGCGCACGCGGCATTGGGATGGTCTTCCAATCCTACGCCCTCTACCCGCACATGAGCGTGGCCGCCAACCTCGCCTTCGGCCTGCGCATGGCCAAGGGCGAAGAGAAGCCAAGCGAGGACGACCTCCAATGGCGTGTCGCGGAGACCGCTGACATGCTTGGCCTGACCGCAGAACTCGACAAGCGGCCCAAGCAACTCTCCGGCGGGCAGCGGCAGCGCGTGGCCCTCGGCCGTGCCCTCATCAAGCGGCCCAAGGTGCTCCTGATGGACGAGCCGCTCTCCAACCTGGACGCAGAACTCCGCCACCAGATGCGCGCCCGCATCCGGGCCCTTCATGACGAATTGGGCATGACCACGGTCTACGTGACCCACGATCAAATCGAAGCGATGACGTTGGCAGACCGTATTGCTGTCCTCGACGGCGGGGTGCTGCAGCAGCATGGCGCACCGATGGACGTGTACCGAAACCCGGCGAACGACTTCGTCAAAGGTTTCCTTTGCGCTCACCTGGACGACATGGTCTCGACCGCCAACGCCCTGTTTGGAGGTGCTGAGGAATGAACCGCTCCGCCGTACCTGTGCTCGTTTTGCTCATCCTTGCCTTCGCTTCGGCCTCGCCGATGCTGCAGAGTGTTGAGGCCGACGCCTCAACCGCCGTGCGTCAACGTGCTCAAGCCCACGTGTTCGAATGGAACGGAAACGCAAGCAACGTCAGCGTGCACGGTGAGTGGGACGGATGGGTCGCTGGAACGCCGCTCGTCGAAATCGGCCCCGAACATTGGGTGGTTGAGATGGCGTTGGCGCCCGGCATGTACTGCTACAAGTTCGTCATCGACGACGTGTGGACCTTGGATGACGGAAACCCCTACACGGGGTACTGCGGCGTGACGGAGAACTCCGTGGCCCGCGTGGCCAACGCCACGCACCCCATGTTCAGCGCCACCATGGAAAACGACCTGTTGACCGTGTTGTGGCATGCTGGCGCCTCCGGCGCGGGCCCTTCGGGCACCCCAACCGCCTTGGGCGGAGCCGTATGGAACGCGACCACGTGGACGTGGACGCTCGACCTTGCCGGTTTTGCGGACGGTAAGCACACGCTTCACCTCGAAGGGGTGGCCGACGACGGCGTGGTCGCCGACGACCTCTTGTTGCCCTTCTGGCGCGGGCAGGGCGCAGACTTCGTCTGGGACGATGCGCTGATCTACATGCTGATGACCGACCGCTTCGTCAACGGGAACGTCAGCAACGACCCCGCCCCCTTGCCCAACGCGGCCCAAGGGGCCGACTGGATGGGCGGTGATTTCGCAGGCGTGACCGCGCACATCGAAGCGGGCACCTTCACCGATCTTGGCGTGAACGCCCTCTGGCTGACGCCCTTCAACACCGCCGCAAACGGCACAGGCTTGGCGGCCGACGGCGTGCACGAAGTCTCCGCCTACCACGGGTATTGGCCGGTGGAGGCCCGCGGCGTAGACCCACGCTTGGGCACGCCTGAGGAGCTCGAAACATTGGTTGATGCCGCGCATGCCGCAGGCATCCGCGTTCTTGGCGACTTTGTGGTCAACCACGTGCACGAAGACCACCCCTACCACGACGAACACCCAGAGTGGTTCAACTCCGGCTGCATCTGCGGCGAAGCGAACTGCGACTGGACCGAGCACAGGCTCGAGTGCCTCTTCCGAGATTACATGCCGGACGTGAATTGGAAGCAACGCAACGCTTCGGAAGCAATGATCGAGGACGTGTTGTGGTGGATGGAAACCTTCGACCTCGACGGAGGCCGCATTGATGCGGTCAAGCACGTCGATGACCTGGCCATCACCAACCTCGCCGTGCGCATCAACGAGCGCTTCGAAACGGTCGGGACGGACATGTACCTCAAGGGCGAGACCGCGATGGGGTGGGCAGGTCACGATTTGGCCGCCAACGCCAACGAATACGGGACCATCAACCGCTACATCGGCGAACATCAACTCGACGGTCAAGCCGACTTCGTGCTCTACCACGCCACCTCAGACCGCGTGTTCACGGGTGGCGAAGAAGACTACATGCACCTCGATTATTGGACGGCGCGCAGCCAAGATCAGTACGTCGACGGAGCGGTCATGGTGCCCTTTGTCGGCAGCCACGACGTCTCCCGATTCGCTTCGCGTGCCGACCCCGGTACGGCCGACGAGTGGAACCAGTGGGCTGAACAGGGCTTGCCGGGCCAGCCCGGCACCGACGAGCCCTACGCCGCCTCCTTGCAGGCTCATGCTTGGTTGCTGACCATTCCCGGCGCACCAATGATCTACATGGGCGACGAATACGGAGAGTACGGTGGAGCCGATCCCGACAACCGTCACATGTGGCGCAACGCCACAGACCGCAACGACCGGGAACAGCACCTGCACGAGAACATCAGCGCCATCGGGCAGATTCGGGCCGAATCCGAGGCCCTTCGCCGCGGCGGCTATGCTTCGGTCCACAGCACACCGGACGTGCTCGTCTACCAGCGCGCCACGGCGGACGACTCAAGCCTCGTTGGACTCAACCGAGGCGCAACGGCCAGCACGGTGACCTTGGGTGCTGCTCATGCCGATCATGCGGTCGTGTTTGGTTCTGGCACCTTCAATGCGACCAGCCTGATTCTAGAGGTGCCCGCTGGAAGCGTGGTCATCCTGTCCAACGAGAGTGTGTTTGACTCCAACGAGACAGGAAACGAAACGCAGCCCACCGACGTGCCTGGATGCACCGATTCCACGGC
>DALQ01000014.1:0-1603 GCA_002496845.1 Euryarchaeota archaeon UBA495 | reverse complement strand
TGGATGCACCGATTCCACGGCCGAGAACCATGACGCTGCTGCGACGGTTGACGACGGTTCGTGCACCTATCCGCCCGTCGATGTCCCCGGATGCATGGACGTCAATGCCGCCAATTACGACGCCACCGCAACGGTGGACGACAGCTCGTGCGCCTATCCGCCCGTCGATGTCCCTGGGTGCATGGAAGCCAATGCCACCAATTACGACGCCAACGCCACCGTTGACAACGGGTCGTGCAGTTTCCCAGCCGTTGATGTGCCCGGGTGCATGGACGCCAATGCCACCAATTACAACGCCAATGCAACGGTGAACGATGAATCGTGTGCCTTCCCTGACCCAGACGTCACCACGCCTGATGGGAACCAAACCGACGTTGAGAACGACGGCACGACCGCGGAGCCCGTCGAGCAGAATGAGCGCGAAAGCACGCCCATGGCGGACCTTCTTGGCTCAATAGGCACCTATGGCGGCGCCTTGATCCTCGGCTTGGTGCTGATGGGTTTGAGCTGGGCCATTCGCCGCACGGCCTCATGACGGGCGATGGGCGGCTACGGCCGCGCGGAAACGAGCAACGCTTGGGCGATTCAGGTCATCCCATGCGAAGCCCCAACGCCAGTTGCCGTCCACGGTGCCCGGCGTGTTCATGCGGGCCTCGCTGCCAAGCCCCATAACGTCCTGAAGTGGAACGATGGCAAGGCACGCCGGGGATGCCAGCGCATCGTGCAAGACGTCCTGCAACGGACGCTGCCCCCAACCGACCGTGGTGTCGTTGTCGTGTGTGCCGGTGTACACCACGGTGTTCTCAGTGTGGTGTTCTGGACGGTGGGGGTTCGTCGGCTGATCGTCAGCAAAATGCAGCACGGCCATGCCTGGCAGCCCGTGACGGTCGCGCAAATCGAGCACGCTTTGGGGAATGATGCCAAGGTCTTCAGCGACGAGGTGTTTGCCCTCTGGCGCCCGAATGGCCTGAAGGAGGGCGTCGCCAGGGCCCGGCGTCCAGGCGCCATCGCGGGCTGTAGAGTGGTCTGCAGGAATGGCCCACGCGGAATCCACGGCCCGAAAGTGGTCGATGCGCACGAAATCGAAGAGATCGAACATGCGTTGCATGCGCCGACGCCACCACGCGAACTCTTCGGCACCGTGCACGTCCCAATTGTACAACGGCGTGCCCCACCGCTGACCGTCTTCTGAGAAATAATCGGGAGGAACGCCCGAGACAACTGTTGGGTTCCCTGATGCGGCGAGCAAGAAGCGTTCGGGAGCCGCCCACACGTCCGCTGAATCGTGGGCGACAAAGAACGGAATGTCTCCAAACATCTGCAGGTTGTGGGCTGCAGCCACCGTCCGCATCTGCATCCAATCGCGGTTGAAGCGGGCTTGTTCGGCCAGCACGTCGTGGATGGCTGCTGCATGGGCCGCATCGAAGTGTTCCATGGCACCGGGTTCACGATCACGAAACGGCGCGGCCCATGCCGTCCAAGGCGTGCCGTGATGTTGGCGTTTCAGCACGGTAAATCGTGCAACTTCGAGCGCCCAATCGCCTTCGGTGGCCAAGAAAGCGGCCACTTCCACATCGGTTGCAGGCTCGCTGGCCGGGTCGAT
>DALQ01000024.1 GCA_002496845.1 Euryarchaeota archaeon UBA495 | reverse complement strand
TTGATATCAGGTCCGACGGGCGTTGGCCAGACGTTCTGCGCCCATGGCCAACATGCTGAGTTCAGCGACCAAGGCATGGCGGCCACGCGCGAGATGGACCGCTTCTGGGCCCACATCGGCAGCGGAGAGGAAAGAGGAACTCGGCGAGTTCAGGTTGTCCATGGCGCCTTTCTTCTCATTGGCACGGTAAAACCAGGAGGCGGCTTCACCGTCCACGAGGTACACGACGGGCTCAGCCACGCCCGAACCGGTGGTCATTGAGGTCGGCACGCCTTCCTGCACCAGGAAATTCTCGACGTCAGCCCCACCTTTGGCGTACATCAGCCGTTTCATTTTCCGGTTGGACAGTTCGAGAAGTTCGCTTCCAGACCGGACGGTCATGATCCCCAATCCGTAGGTCCCTCGGTCGTTTTTCACGAAAGCAACCGGCTCCTGGTCGATGCCCAACGCTGCATAGCGCTCCCGCAATCCGTCGAGGAAGGCGTCCACCTCAGCGGCAAGGATTGTTCTGCACGTTTCCTTCTCCAAGCACTTGTCTTCCGACACAAACCATTCCGTTTGGAGGTACCACGGGTCAAGGTCGAGCAAAGCAGCGGCCTCCTGAACGTAAGGATCCAACGCACGTTGGTGCTCAGATTTCCTCCGACGGTGCCATCCCATCTGCGTTGGAGGCATGATTTCGCCCGTTTGCAGTTCGTTTGGCAAGCCCGTGGTCAAGTCGTTGTTCAAAAGAACCAGATCTGGTTTCCTGCCGTTCACGACAAGCCCGCCGTCATTGGTCGCTTGGACGTTCACCAAATCGAGGTGCCCGGACAAACCACGGACTTGGGAGATGTCGTTCAGCTCCGGGCTTCCCACCGTCGTGAGGTACCCCGCACGCACGAGCAGGTCCACCAAGGTGCGGAGGTTCTCCACATACCCGGGATTTCGTGTGTGTGATTCGGGGTAGAGGTGCACCCACGTCACGCTGGAGGCCGTCCGTTCAACGTGTTCGCGGAGCAACTCCGCCAAGCGTGGGCGGTCTTCATCGGGCACGTTGTTGAATCCTGCCGGGAAGTGGTTCGCGTCCACCGCAGCGACCTTCCAACCGGCGTCTCGGACGTCCACGCTCCCGTAGATGGGAATGGGGACTTCTGCACGCTTCTCGGCCATCCATGCCGTCAAGCGTTCGCGGTTCGCCTCGATGCGTTCGTCGATCCATTGGCCGTCCATCATGACACGGCCTCCAAGACATCTGCAACGCTGCCCGTCGGGGCAGAACGTCCGCCGTCGACGAGGTGAATGGCCTCAAACAAGGCCAAGCCAAGCATGACGTCGGGCTGATTGGCCAAGCCGGCTTTCAACCGGGGGTAGCGGTCGACCACGGATGCTGCGGCATCGTGGTGCTGTGAAAGGGCTTCGCGCAGGAGGTCCGGCGCGGTGGCGGTACCGGCTGGAAGTTTTGGCCGCCTGACGATGTCCTTGGGCAAGTTCGTCAAGTCGGCGGCTTGGCGAAGGGCTGCTTTCTCCTCGCCGTGCGAGGGCAAGCGCCAATCCATCGGCAAACGATGCGCTGCTTCACGGTGAGGCGCGCCCAGGAAGGGCACGCGGACCTCAAGTCCGTGGGCCATCGAATGACGGTCCACCAGACGCAGCTGGAAATTGCTCAGTTGGCCGTGTTCCAATTCAAACTCGAGCATCGGCTGAAGGTCACCAACACGCGTTTCAGGCACGTGAGCCTTCTCAAGCCATCCCTCGCCCTGAAGCGTTCCGTTGAGGGACGCCGCGGCAGCAGGGTGGTCCATCGCTTCGAGGCGTTGCCGCACCAGGGCCGCGTGGGCGTGTGGGTCACGGTACCGAGGATAACCGGCGTGGAGTTCGTCTGCTCCTTGGCCGCAGAGCCCAACTTTGACGCTGGACGCCATGGTTTGGAAGAGCGGTTGAAAGAACATCACCGAGGTGTCGAGGTCTTCTCCATGCCAAACCAAGTTGGGCAAGTGGCGATCGAAATCCTCCGGTTGCAAAAGGTGCTGATGATGCTTCAAATCCAAGGCAGACGCAACCGCTTCGGCCGCCTTCCAGTCAGGGTTGTCCTCGCTTCCGGCCACCGTCCAGACTTCCGGCACAGGTTGACCGGCCCGATCAGCGGCCTCATGCGCGACCGCGGCCACCAGCGCAGAATCAAGGCCTCCTGAGAGCACAATGCCCACAGGAACGTCCGCCATGAGCCGCTGCTCCACGCTTTGGATGAAGGACTCAAGCAGATGTGGCGCTCCAACATGTGGATCCCACGATGCGGCCGGGTCAAGGCGCTGGCGTTCGATGTCGGCACGTGACACCATCACCGCTCGTCCCTGTTCGTTCAGCGACCACACCTCAACGGTACCCGGACGCACGTGCCGGGTGCCTTGCAGCAGGGTCGTCACGTCCAGAGGATACTCCCATGCAAGGCGGAGCGCAAGGGCTCCTTCGTCCAGCTTTGGGACGTGCGCTTCATGCGCACGCAGGCCTTTCACCTCCGAGGCGAACATCATGCCACCGTCCACTTCGCAAAGGACAAGCGGCTTGATGCCCATCGGATCACGGGCCAAAATCAGCTGGTCCTTGGAGGCGTCCCAAAGGGCGAAGGCGTACATGCCGTCCAATTTTCGAACCCATGCGGCATGGTCAGCAGCGGATGTGGCGCCTTTGAGCGAGGCTTGAGCGTGCAGGGCGAGCACCACTTCGCTGTCCACCTTGCGGGTGAACCGGTAGGTGGAGCAGGACTCACGCAGGGCAAGATGGTTGTAGATCTCGCCGTTGACGACTGCGACCGCACCATGCTGCCCGACGATGGGTTGTGGACCTCCGTCCAAGTCCAAAATGGCCAACCGAGTGTGCGCCAAACCAACCCGGTCGTCGCTCCAGACGCCCTGTCCGTCAGGTCCACGGTGGCGCTGAAGGCGGTTGATGCGGTGGAGCACGCCCTCATCGGGCGCTCCAAGCATTCCACCAAGACCGCACATGACGACAAATCCGGGTCGGACTGTTTTGAAGCCTCGTCCGATGAAACGGCGAAGATCAGTAACCCCAAACGGGGTAGGCGAAGGCCGTCACGGCCAGCGCGATGACGGCAAGTCCGAAGACGACGAAGTAGGTGGACTGAGCAACCTCGGTCTTGCTCTCTTCTTCGCTCATGTTCATCCCTGAACGGGCCACCAAGAACCGCCCTTTGAATGTAGTGGGGTCACAACCACGGGACGACCAACAACACCGCAAGCAGCGGGATGAACAGCATGGTCGCGTTGTCGTCGATCCAGCGAAGGCGAGGCCATTCAGAAGCGACGCAGATGAAAGGCAGGAACGGCACCAGCACCCAAGGCGTGTCCATGACCACGGCGAAGGCGGACCACACACCGATGAGCACCAGCGATGCCCAGATGGAGGCCGTTCGGTTTCCGTGACCTGCGCGACGAAGTTCACCGAGCAGTGGGTCACCGATCGCCAAGGAAAAGATGAGCGGGTAGCCCAATTCGGGGTGGTCGCTCAACGTCAGCAGCACCACGCCAATGGCGAGGGCTCCCCACGCCAGCGCGGACACCTGCGTGGCCTCGTAATCGCGCTGCCCGAAGACGGTGATGCCCGTTCGCAAACGCACCGCTTCGGCCACGATGAGCAGCAGCACCAAGGCGGAGGCGAATTGTTCCGCGCTGTCCATCCCGAGGCGTGCCCCGAGGTCGGCGGCGTGTTCGTAGTACACCCACGGAATCGCGACCATGCCCAGGTGGACGGCCCTTCGCAGCAGGTGGCCCCACAGGCCGCCCACGGAGTGTTCCTTTGGGTCGGTCAACGGCACCATGCCGTTCTCGTCATTCTCCACGCCAAATCACCTCGACGGCGTCCTCTGGTGCGAGGGTACCGTTCGCGATACGGGCGAGGATGTCCTCATAGTCCTCATGGCCAACCAGCCGGGCTTCAGCGGCATTTGCCAAGCGTTCTCTGGCGCGCGCCCGCTCGCTGCCCGGTCGAGCCTCCAGCGTGCGAAGGGCGGTCAGCGCCTCAGAGAGTCCGAGACCGGTCTGGGCAGACATCAGCAGCACGTCGGCAGGGTCCGGCCCATCGAGCGCCAGCGATTCCCTGAGTTCGGCCGCATGCCGTTCTGCCCCTTCGAGGTCGGCTTTGTTGACCAACACGAGGTCGGCCAGTTCCAACAAGCCCGCTTTTTCGGCTTGCACCCCGTCGCCACGTGCCGGGCCTTCCATGAGGACGATGCGGTCGGCCACCGCGGCGCAGCGGACTTCGGATTGGCCAGCGCCCACCGTTTCGATGATCACCAAGGGCCAGCCGCAGCCGTGCAGCACCTGAACGAGGTCTCCAAGCACCGAAGGGATGCTGCCGCTGGAACGTCGTGTGGCGATGGAACGGACGTAAATGCGCTCGGAGAGGGCCTCGTCGTCGGGCGATGAAAGACGAATTCGGTCCCCGAGCAGGGCCCCGCCGGACAGCGCGGAGGACGGGTCCACGGCGAGGAGGGCGATGGGCTCACCTTCCGAGGCGTGGGCCCGAAGCAGGTGATCGATGAAGCACGACTTGCCGACGCCAGGAGGACCCGTGATGGCGATGGAGCGACCGAGAGGTCGGTCTGCTTCGAAAAGGTCCGAAGCCGAAAGCCGGCCGTCTTCAACGTCGGTCAACAGGCGTGCAAGGTCCCTTCGGGAGCCGGCGCGGGCCGCGGAGAGGCGGTCGGACGGCGCCCCCTTGGTCAAGCCTCACGCCTCCCAGACCCAACCGCCTGAAGCGCCAACGCCGGAGTCGTCGCGGCCTGATGCCTCGGCGACGAAGGCGCTGATGGTCTCCGTGGACGTGCCCGGGCCAAAGATGGCCCGCATGCCAGCGTCGTACAGCGCGGGTCGGTCCGCATCGGGGATGATGCCGCCACCAAAGACCACGACGTCGTCGAGGCCTTCGTCGCGAAGGAGTTGGCAGATGGTCGGGAACAGGTGACCGTGGGCACCTGAAAGGCTGGAGAGCCCAAGGAAGCGAGCGTCTTCGTCCCGAACGGTGGCGACGATTTGCGCTGGCGTGCGGCGCAGGCCGGTGTAGATCACCTCGTGTCCCGCGTCACGCAGCGCACGAGCCACCACCTTTGCACCACGGTCATGCCCGTCCAAACCGGGCTTCGCAACCACGATGCGCATGCTTCCCGCCATGGCCTCCCTAGATGCACGACGGTTTTCAAGCGAACGGGCGGCAGGGCCTCCATGCGGCGTTCCGGACACGGAACCGTCAAAGACCGACCCGGGGTCTTCGGGCGTAGGTGAGTCCATGACGTCCAGCGAGGAACGCCTGAAAGACCTCCGCGCTCGCAAGGCCAAAGTCGAGGTGGGTGGCGGTCAGGCACGCATTGAGGCCCAGCATGCCCGTGGGAAAATGACCGCGCGCGAACGCCTTGAGATGCTCCTCGACGAGGGCAGCTTCCAGGAGATTGACGGATTGGTCGAGCACCGCTGCCGCGACTTTGGCATGGACCGCAACGTCATCCCCGGCGATGGCGTGGTCACCGGCCACGGCACCATCAACGGGCGCCAAGTCTACGCGTTTGCACAGGACTTCACCGTCTACGGTGGAAGCCTCGGCGAGATGCACGGCCTGAAGATCTGCAAGGTCCTCGACATGGCCCTCAAGACCGGACGACCGGTCATCGGAATGAACGATTCCGGCGGGGCTCGCATCCAAGAGGGCGTGGCTTCGCTCGGCTCCTATGCTGAGATTTTCTTCCGCAACGTGAGGGCCAGCGGCGTCATCCCACAGATTTCAGTCATCATGGGGCCCTGCGCAGGTGGGGCGGTGTACAGCCCGGCCATCACGGATTTCGTCATCATGGTCGACCAGACCGCGCACATGTTCATCACCGGACCCGAGGTCATCAAGACCGTCACCAACGAAGTGGTGACCTTCGAGGACCTTGGCGGTGCGATGACCCACGGCTCGAAATCCGGCGTCTCACACTTCACCGCAGAAGACGACGCTGGAGCCATTGACCTTGCACGCGACTTGGTGGACGTGCTGCCCCTCAACAACATGGAGCGGCCCCCCGAGAAGCGGACGAGTGACCCCATCGACCGCGTCTGCGACGCTTTGGAATCGATCTTGCCAGACGAGCCAAACAAGCCCTACGACGTCGTGGACGTGATCCGTGAAGTGCTCGACGACGGCGGCTTCATGGAAGTGCAGGCCGACTGGGCGAAGAACATCGTCTGCGGCTTTGGCCACCTTGGTGGCCGCACCGTGGGCGTGGTCGCCAACCAGCCGATGGTGCTCGCGGGCGTGCTCGACATCAATTCATCGAAGAAGGCCGCGCGCTTCGTGCGCTTCTGCGATGCCTTCGACATCCCGATCGTGACCTTCCTCGACGTGCCCGGCTTCCTCCCCGGCACCAGCCAGGAACTGGGCGGTATCATCAAGCACGGCGCGAAGCTGCTGTTCGCCTATGCCGAGGCGACCGTGCCCAAGATCACCGTCATCACCCGCAAGGCCTATGGCGGCGCGTACGACGTGATGGCGTCCAAGCACCTG
>DALQ01000046.1 GCA_002496845.1 Euryarchaeota archaeon UBA495 | reverse complement strand
CAATCTGAGGCCTGATTTCGCGCGTCGATGGCTCGAACACGAAGGTCGTAGGTGCCTGTTTCCATATCGATGGTGGTTACGAAGGTGTACTCCCTACCTTCGTAGGGCGAACCAGCGAACACCACGTCTTCGCCTCCGCTCACGCCATTAGAGGACCATGCAGAGGTCCCGGACTTCCGGGTCTCGAGTTCAAACGTGGTGCTGGCCGTCGTATCGACCTCGTCGTTTGCGTCTGCACGCACCGTAATCAACACCTCAGCGCCACGCTCAACCGAAATGGGGTTGACCTGGGGCGTCAACGCCACAGGTGGGCGGTCATGGTTGAATTCGGACGTGACGTCGTTGTTGGCCCCACGGGTGTCGCCCGTCAATCCGGTTAGACGCGCCCCGAAGGTGGTCTTCCAGGCGTTTGCGGACAACACGCTGGTGTCGAAGCTCGCGGTGAAGGTGCGGGTGCCGCTTTGGGACAACGTTGCTGGAAGCGACTGCGTGCCACCAATGGGGACTTTGTTCGCACCGTTGCGGTAGTAGAACTCCACGCCGCCGCCGTCCGTGTAGTCGAGGTCACCGATGTTTCGGACGGTCACTTCAAGGTCAACGGTGTCCCCACGAATGTAGGAATCTGGGGCCACGTCGTTGGTCAACTTCATGTTCGTCAAAGCCAAGTCCATTTTCGGCCCCATGTTGGAGTCAGCGGCGCTCACGACGCTGCGGTGGTTCGTGTGGTCTCCGTTCATCAGAGCGGCCACGGTGAGGAAATTATCAGCCGCGGTCTTCCCACCACCGGCACTCACGGCGCTGATTGGAACCGTCCATGACTTCGTCACGGGGTTGCCGTTGGTCAGAGTGACCGATTCAAATCCGCTTTGGGCGCTGTTAAGCAACCACCGTTGGAACACGTGGTGAGGGTGGAGGTTGTTGGAGTTTGAATAGACTTCAGGGGAGGTTTCCTCGGTCACGGCGGCATAGATGTAGACGGTCTTGCTGCCCGATCCAAGGTACGAAGCCGTGATGTCGATGTTCATGTTGCTGCCGCTTTGGGACTGCATGATCGTCAACGCGTAGTCGTTGGCGTTCTGCATGTTTCCACCGCTCTGGTAGAAGCTGTTGTAGCTCTGACCGCCGGAGGTGTAGTACTGCCCAGAGGCCGCATCACCGAAGACGGTGGTTGGGTAGCCAGAGGGGCTGATGTGTGCCCTGCGGTTGATGGGGGCCTCAGCGGGCCAGCCGGTGGTTGGAGACTCCCAGAACGACACGTAGGTGAAATCCTCGGATTGGCTGCCTCCGCCGCCGTTGGTGCCGTAGAGGCTGTGCAGGCTGTTGGAGGAGGTCTGACAAGGCCCACACCAGTATGCGCCGACGTATTCAGCGAACACAGGGTGCCCCGGGCTCGTGGCCGACATCACAACAGGCGTATTTTCGAGGTCCTCTGGGACCTCAACAAGCGTATCCGAAAGCCCCACTGTAAGACTACCAAGCATCACCGCGACGAGGAGAAAAGCCAGCGTACGCATCTGATTCATAAAGAAAACGAAGCCCTTGAGACTTATCAAACATTGCGCTCTATGCAGCGGTTCCGAAGAGGTCAAATCAAACCGCACGGAAGGCGCGGCATGATGCCCGCCGTGGTCGCTCTCGTCGCCGAAGATGGACGCACCTGGACGGTGAACGTGGAGGATGAGAACGTCAAAATCAAGGGACTGGGCGTGTTCAACCCTTCTGAGATCCTCAAGGACCACGCCGTCGGAGCCGACGTGATTCTGGCTGGAAAGAAATTAACAATCCTTCCAGCGGGCCTGACGGAACTCCGACGTGGCATGCTTCGAAGGGCACAAACCATCGGCGACAAAGACGCAGGAATCCTGGTGGCGCGTTTGGGAATCGGTCGAAACGACACCGTGCTGGAAGCCGGGCTCGGCAGCGCAGGACTCGGCCTTCACATCACACGAACGCTTGGGCCATCAGGCCACCACATCACCGTCGAACCGAGGGAAGAACACGCCAGCGTCGGTCTGAAAAATCTGGCTCAGGCCGCTCGTGCATGGCCGGATGGGCCCCGGCATTCGCACCTTGATTCCCGAGCAGAGGATGCCGTCGAAGAAACGCAGGGCCTTGCACCAGACGGTTTGGACGCTGTCGTGTTGGACATGGCCGATCATACGCCGGCCATCGCCGCATTGGCTCCCTTGCTACGGCCCGGTGGCCGCATGGCCTGCTACTGCCCCGTCACCAGCCAACTTGAACGAGCATGGGAAGCCTGCGAAGAAGCAGGGCTGAGCGTCGACTGGGCAGGGGAAATCATGGAACGACCGTGGAGCCGCGCATCGCGTGGAGGCGTCCGACCGTCCAACGGCCCCTTCGGTCATACGGCCTTCCTGCTGATTGCTCAACGTCGAACGGCCTAAGGCAGCACACGGATGCTGGAACTGCACGTTGGGCAGGTGAACCTGAACGGGGGATCGCTGCCGGGGGGAACACCCAACACGGCGTCACAACTTGGACAGGTGACCTTGTTGCCCTCCTCGACACGAGCTTCGTTGTGACCAAGTTCCACCACCTCTTTTTCGGTGCTTTCGTCGTCATCTTCGTCTTCGTCATCGACGGGAGATCGGCGGATGCGAAGCAATGCGAAGAGGAGCATGCTCATCACCCAACCCGAAGCAAGGGCGAGGAGGGAGTCTTGGTTGCTGAGTTGAACCAGACCAAGGTCCATCCCCGTTGGAGGCATGGCAGGGCCCGGCAGATCCACCTCGATGGTGCCACCGCTTTCGGTCCGTTCCGTGCCGGCCATGGTGTAGGTGGCCAACACCTCCGGTTCAGCGGATGAGGCTCCGGTCGTCAGTCGAACCAATTCGAGGGTGTAACGTGCGGAGGCTCCAGGTTCGAGCGAGAAACTGCTGGTCCGAGCACCGTCACCGAGGTGGATCCATGTGGCTTGCAGGTACGCAAGATTCGACCCTGCGAGGTCCAATTCACCTACAGCACGGGCGTTGGCCGTGTTGGTCAGACGAACCACCGTGGTGGCCGAGCCGCTGGTTTCAATCGAGAGCGATGCATCCTCAACGACCACCTCGATCGGAGCAGACTCACCCCACGAGGCAAGCACCGTCACAACGACCGCATCGCTGGCGACGACGACAGATTGCACACCAGAAAGCGCACTTCGGACGCTCACGTTGAGCGCCACCAGTCCAGCGGGTGCACTTTCAGACATGGTGCACGACCAAGGAAGCGATTCGCTGGTGCCACTCAGGTCAACCGGGCCAGGCAACGTGCAGGTGGCGCCCGTGGCCGTGAGCGTCAGGCGGTCGTCCACACGGCTCGAAAGCCGGAGGGTTCCCGTGATCGTGCCGCCGGCCTCGACCTCAACAACATCCGCATCCAACGCGAGGGTCACTTGCTGCGCACGGTAGACGATGGACTGCACCACGGCATCGGACACCGCTGCATCGAGCGACGATGTGGCGGTGAGGATGATTTGGTAGACTTGCCCGTCCGTGCCCGTGCCGTCAAACGTGAACTGAACCGGCACCACGGCACTGGCCCCTGCCGCAAGGGTGACGACGTCCTGATCGAAGTTCACGAGGAGCGCTTGCCCGCCATCGCTGCTGTGCCCACTGAGCACAAAGGTGGCTGGCATGGCCCCTGTGTTCACCACGGTCATGGTCGTGGCCACTTCAGCCAATCCGCCAAGCGTCAGGGCCCCTGGATATGGCACATCGGGGTCTGCAGGAACCGCATCGCCTTGTCCGCTTCCGGACGTGGCAATCACGTCAACACCGCGACGGGTTGAGACCTGCACGTCGACGTCGATCGTCCACGTTCCGTGTTCACCATCGGTGAAGGTCAGCGTCACCTCATGGTCGCCCGTGGAGGCTTCGGCCTCCGCGGTGACCACCAGGGAGAGCAAGGCGGAGGACGAGGCTGAGGTCAGAAGCAATGCACCGGCCTCGGGAAGGCCGTCGAGTGACACACCGCCGGGCAAACCGGACGTGCTCACCGAAAGATCGAGGTCTTCCGTTCCAATGCTCGTCAGGCTGAGGTTCAACGGAGAAGAGGAGCCCGCTTCAACCATGACACGCGCGTCCGCAGGGCCTTCGATGAGGAGGGCTCCATGGTCGGCGGGGGCCAAGGCCACCTCTTGCATGACCGCGCCATGAACGGACGAGGCTTCGAGGACGAGCACGCACGCTTGGACTTCGATGACTTCGCTGCGCAACGACCACACGCCCGTGGAACCGGCCACCACGGTCTGCGTCGCAGGTGAAGTGAAGGTGGTCGTCATTCGACCGTCACACGCTGGAGAAGGCGCTGTTGGCGCCATCATGGTCATGGTCACGCTCAAATCATGAGAACCCGCGTTCTGGAAGGTCGTTTGCCAGTCCGTTCCATCGTCCACGTCCACGCTCACCGTGGTGGGCGTTTCGAGGGTGGTGTCGATGCGTTCGTCGACCACGAAGCCAACCGTACGAACCACGCGCACGGAGCTATCGTTGGCCCAGGATCCGATCAGGTCCACCTCACAAACTTCCTGAACACCTGACGGCCAAGATGAAGCAGGTGGGACCTCCACCGTGAGGCCGACTGTGGCGGTTTCTCCGGGTGCACTGAACGAGGTGGTGAGATCCAACAGGTCCCAGACGCAATTCGCGGCTCCAGATGCACCGAGTTCCCACGACCAATCGGCCGCCGAAGTACCGGTGTTCACCACGTCGACAGAGGTCGTCGAAGCCTGCCCAAACGGCAACACTTCGGAGGAGTCAATGTTCCCAATGGAAAGGTCAGGCACCGCTTCAATACGCACCACGAGCGTGCTGCTGGACGTAATGTTCCCTTTGGTGGACGCCACCACAAGGTCGAGCCCAACGTCTGCCGGCATCGCGTTTGGAGCCACCTCAAGCCGGAGCGTTGCGCTCTGCGAGCCAAAGGCGCTGACGTTTTCCAAGACGTCGTCGTTGAACAGCGCCAAGAGGTCGCCGCCAACGACGGCGGTTGAGGACGTGCCCGTTCCGCTGGACGTCCAAGGATAGGTCCACGTCGAGGTCGCGTTGAAAACCGCGTGTGCCGCGGCCATTTGCAACGTCTGCCCAGCGCTGGCGTTGATGCCAGTGGGCAGGGTAAGCCCAACGGGAGAACCCCCATGAATCGCAGCGTGCAAGGTGGCCGCCGCAAGGTAGGAGCCATGGATGGACGGGTGAGACCCGTCGCTTGTGTAGAGGTCATGGAAGAGCGTCCCCGTCTGATCCGGATCGGTTCCAGCCGCCTGAATGTCATCGTGAATCTTGGCGAACGCCAGGCCCACGGGAGCCACGTACACAGCAGCGGTGGGGTGGGCAGCAGTGACGTTGTCTGCATAGTCAAGGTACCCTTGCAAGAGGTGGTTGTTCATGGCGGTGAAGTTTGGGAAACGCGCCGTGTTCATCGAATCGCCAGAGCGACGACCCCACGTCATCATCAGCATGAGTTCGGATCCTTCGTCTTCCACGCGCTCGCCCAAGGCAACGGCTGCGTCCCGGGAGTCGATCCATTCCGACTGCGTGCGAGGGAACCCGGGAATCTGAGATTGATCCTGAAGCACCACGAGGTCCCAGGCTTGGTTGCTCAGCGACGTGTTCCAAGCATCCCCGCTCGCGTTGACCTTGGCCCGGTGCCCTTCGAGGGTCATCCCACCTCCAGCGTTGGCCGAGACGTTGGCGTCACCGACTTCGCGCAGAAGGGCCTGCAGCAATCCACTAAGCCCGTTCGCAGCAGTGTAGGAGTTGCCGTACATCAAGACCTCCGCCGATGGCGTGGTCGTCGAGGTGTTTCCTGTCACGTTCTCCGAGACGTTGGTGGTTCCACCCGTGGAGGACCAGTTGGCCCAGAATCCGGCGAGGTCGGGGTTGGCGTTGACCTCCAGCAGCATCGTGTCAACGACGTTTCCATCGTTGTGCACGGGCACCGTCACATCGACAACATCGCCGGGTTGGAGCACGACCAACCCTCCGTTTCCTGCCCCGGAAGCCTCGATTCGAGGCGCGGTCAATTCCGCCACCGAGAGGGCGAGGGTCAGGCGGGTCTCAGCGGTGCCGTCGGCATCGGAGACCACGAGATCGACGGTGTCGGCGTGGGAGGGCAAGCCCGTTCCATCCAAGCGGACCACGATGGTGGTGTTCTTTGACCACGTAGGAAACACGTTGGTGACGTTTTCGTCCAAAGCGAGGACCTCCCACGACGGATGAAGCGAAGCGTCATCCACCTCAACGGTGAAGCTGTCAATGGACGACCCGTTGTTGAGGACAGTCAGCGTCACGTTGGCCGCCCCACCGGGCGAGAGGACGACGTGCTGAACGTCAACGGACAAATGGATGGCATCGTCTGCCGCCGCCGAACCGATGACCGGAGAGAGGCTGACAAGCAAGAGAGAAACCACGAGGACGACGGCGGAGCGGCGTTCTGTCGTCATTGGAACCGATGTCGCCTCGGGCCAATGCCTCTTGAGGCCACCGGACTTTCGTCCGATGGAAGCGGTGCTTCTGCTCAAGCACGGAGGGCGTCGAGGATGCCTTGGTCAAGGGCTTCCCAAGGGAAGGTCCCGTCGTCGCCCGCTTGGCGGCCGAAGTGACCGCCTGCGGCGGTGGGCGCATAGATCGGGCGCAACAGGTCAAGGCGAGATGCGATGGATGCTGGACGGAAATCGAACACGTCGCGCACTAGGGAGGACAACGCGTTGTCGTCCATCCGCGCCGTGCCGAAGGATTCTGCACGAAGGCTCACGGGCTCGGCGACGCCGATGACGTAGGCCAGTTGAATCTCACACTTCGTGGCCAAACCGGCCGCAACGACGTGCTTGGCGGCCCAGCGGGCGGCGTAAGCTGCCGAGCGGTCCACCTTGGAGGGATCCTTGCCCGAGAACGCACCGCCACCATGACGGCCCATGCCGCCGTAGGTGTCGACGATGATCTTCCGACCCGTCAGACCTGCATCTGCGTGAGGGCCACCGGGGTCGGCAAAGCGTCCTGTTCCGTTGACCACGAGACGGTAGTCCTCAGGGAGAAGTTCAGCAGGAATGGCCTCTTCGACCACCTTCGAACGGATTTCCGCTCGGATGAACGCGCTTTCTGCTTCCTCGCTGCCGTGAACGTCAATGAGAGCGTTGTCGTGCTGAATGGCGATGACCACCGTATCGACCACAGGCGCAGAGCCGTCTTCGTAGCGGACGGTCACTTGCGACTTTCCGTCAGGACGAGCCCATGGGAGCACGCCGTTCTCTCGAACGGCGGTCAAGCGGCGCGTCAGGCGCTGAGAAAGCGCCGCGGCAAGGGGGAAGTAGCGGCCCTTCAGGCCGGCATAGGCTTCGGTTTCGTCGCATGCGTAGCCAAACATGAGGCCCTGGTCGCCCGCCCCTTGGGCTTCGCCAAGGTCGTTGACGCCTTGTGCGATGTTGGCGGCTTGGGTGGTGATGTGAACGTGGACGTCGGTGAGGGCTGGATCGGTGGCGTCCATCCCGATGGCGTGGTCGGTGTAGCCGATGGCTGCGGCTGCGGAACGTGCGAGGGACGCGTAATCTGGCGCGGTGCCGTGCAGGGAGACTTCACCCGCAAGCACGATGATGCTCTTCTCTGGAGCACCCTTGACGAGGGTTTCCACGGCCACGCGTGCGTTTGCATCTACGGCCAAACAGGCATCGACGATTGCATCAGAAATTGCGTCGCAGAGCTTGTCTGGGTGGCCCGAAGTCACCGATTCGGAGGTGAAGAGTTCGGCGGTCATGACCGTGGCCCCGGAACCGACGCATATGAAAGGTCGCCTTGACCGGTCAAGGCTTTCTCGACGATGGCTTGATGAGCGTCAAGGACGCGGCCGGAGCATGGACGAGACGTGGCACCCGACGGCGTACCGCACCCACACCCTTGGGCAGATTCAACGCGAAGGCGCCGGTTTGATTGGCCAAGAGGTCACCGTTGCAGGCTTCCTGCACGCCAGCCGCGGAAAGGGCGCCATCTGTTTTGCTGACCTTCGGGACGGCACCGGGATGACCCAAGTCTTCGCAAAATCGGACACCCTTGGCGAGGAACAGTTGAGCCTCCTGCAAGGCCTGACCCGCGAGAGCACCCTGACCGTCACAGGAACGGTCGCTCAAAAGCGGCCCCCGAAGACCAAGGAAGGCGAGGCACCACCGCCGCCGGCCTACGAAGTGCTCGCCACGTCCCTGGCCGTCCTCGCCGAAGCAGAAGCACCGCTCCCCCTCGGGGTCACCGACACGGTGGGGGTTGGCCTGGACACGCGTCTTGACAACCGATTCCTCGACCTTCGTCGAGCGCACGTGAACGCCATGTTCAGGTTGCGCGCGAAGGTGCTTCAGTACGGTCGCGAGCACCTGATCACCGAGGGTTTCATCGAAACCCACACGCCAAAGATCGTCGCCACAGCCACAGAAGGCGGCACGGACCTCTTCCCAATGATGTACTTCGACACCCCAGCGTTCCTGAACCAATCTCCGCAGTTGTTCAAGCAGTTGTGCATGAGCGGTGGCCTCGAGCGCGTGTTCGAAATCGGACCTGCATTCCGGGCAGAAAAGCACGACACGTACCGCCACCTCAACGAGTTCATTTCGTTCGACATCGAATCGTCGTGGTCCACCGATGATGACGTGATGGGCGTGCTTGAACGCATGCTCCACCACATCTGGTCCTCGGTTGCCAACGATGCTGCTTGCCAAGGACACATTGAATCCATCAACGCATGGCGTGCATCTCAGGACGAGGAAGCCATCGAGGTCATCGTCCCCGAGTTGCCCTTCCCGAGGGTGGAATACGACGACGCCATCCGCATCATCAAAGAGCGCGGCGGTTCCATCGAGTGGGGCGACGACATCGACGCCGAGAACAGCGACTTGCTGGCTCAAGGCCTCCCTCAGTTCTACTTCATTCCACGATGGCCCATGGATCTCAAACCCTTCTACATCCACCAAGTCGAAGGGGAGGAGGGTTCCACTGGACGCCAACTGAGCCGTGGTTTCGACCTGAACTTTGGCCGGGATGAAATGACCTCTGGGGGCCAGCGAGAACACCGCATTGACGTCCTCTGCGACAACCTCCGGGACATGGACCTCGATCCTGAAGAATTCGAATTCTATGTGGCTGGCTTCCGCCATGGCGTGCCTCCGCACGCAGGCTGGGGCCTCGGCGTGGAGCGCATCCTGATGGTGCTCACCGGCGCCAAGAACGTGCGCGAAACGGTGCTCTTCCCGCGTGACCGGCGCCGCTTCTGTCCCTGAGCCGACAGGTTGACGCCCCCCCTCCGCAACGGCTTGCCGTGCGCAAGGAGATTCGATGGGGCGACGGGCCGGATCACGTGGCCGACCTCCACCTTCCGCTCGAGGAGGGCCCGTTCACCAACGAACAAGGCACACCTGCCGTGATGCTCCTCCATGGAGGCTTCTGGAAGCAAGCCTTCGACCGTTCCCTCATGACCCCGATGGCCGAAGCCCTGGCCGAAGCTGGGCTCATCGTGTGGAACGTCGAATACCGCCGCTGGAGTCCTGAAGACGAGGGCGTGTGGCAAGAGACGATCTCGGACACGCTGCGTGCATGGGGCCACCTCGAGGGACTTGATGGCGTGGACGCCACACGTACGGCCGTCATCGGCCATTCCGCAGGTGGGCATCTGGCCCTTGTGCTCTCGGCCTTGTCGGAGCGGGCGCCAACGTTCTGCATCGCACAAGCCGCGGTCAGTGACCTCGTGGAAGCAGATCAAGCGGGCTTGTCCGACGGAGGCGATGCAGTTCAGCGGTGGGTCGGCCAACCACCGTCGTCCGAAGCCCCCCCTTGGAAGGACCTGAACCCCATTCATCTGAGCCCTCGCTGCCCCGTGGTCATGGCTCATGGGACGCATGATGCGGACGTGCCACCATCCATGAGCGAGGCCTGCACAGAGGCGTACGCCAGCCGAGGCGTGGACGCCACCATGATGCGGCTCCCAGGGGACCATTACACCGTGATTGACCCCCAACAAGAATGTGGAAAGGAAATTCAAGATGCTGTTCTTGAACGGTTCATATCTGGCATTGGAGAATCGCAGTCTCCCGGTTAAACCAAGGGTTTATAAGAGTCGGCGTTTAGACAAGATTGTTTCTTGTTTGGGCGGGCGGCGTCATGCTGCCCACAAGACAAGATAAGGAGTGAGAGCATATGAAGGCAAGCATTGGAAACAGCAGCGGAGGACACGGAGATTGCACGGATTGCGGGGGCACCCTGCACTTGGACGACCTCCACGACGAATTGGCGTGCGGCGTGTGCGGCCTGACCTTTGACGCCCCCGCACAGCCAACGAACTCGAACTACGTACCGGAAGGCCACGGCACCACGCGCGTGGGCAACCCGTACCACCACGAAGCCACCGGCTCAACATTCAGCACCGGACGCGCAGACCTTCGCGACGTCCCTGCGAGT
>DALQ01000030.1 GCA_002496845.1 Euryarchaeota archaeon UBA495 | reverse complement strand
TATCCTTATCTTGTCCTCACACACGAAGAGTTTCCTCGCATCATGTACACCCGTCATCCTCCAGAAAAAGCACAGCGTTGGGGCCCATTTCCAAACGCTGGTGCCGCCAAGCAAGTCATGCAACTTCTGAGGCGTTATTTTGGAATCAGAGACAAAGACTGTCGTGGCAAGGATGGATGCCTTGCAAGCCACATCGGGCTCTGTCGGGGACCTTGTGTGGACCCAGAGGGGTACCCAGAACGGGTAGAAACGGCGCGAAAAATCCTCAACGGCCACGCCACAGAATTGCTCGAAGAATTGGCCGTTGAAATGGACGCCGCTTCCCAGGCGCACGCCTACGAAGAGGCGGCCGTGGTTCGAGACCGGATCCGTGCTGTGCGCGAGGTGATTTCACAGCACGTGGTGTCCAGCCGGTTGTACCGTGACAGCGACGCCATCGGCATTGCGGTTCAAGGCGACCTTGCTGCGGTCGTGGTCCTTCATGCAGACGAAGGCGTGGTCCAAGCTCAGGACGTGTGGCCAATGGTTCACCGGGGCGACGTGGGCGAGACCGTGTCGGCCTTTGTCGCCGAACATTACGAATCAAGACGGCCCCCAAGGTTGCTGCTGACCCCTGTACCACTGCTCGACGGCGTCGAAGCATGGCTCGAAGAGCGTCGAGGCGCCAAAGTCGACTGCCGCGTCCCAATGCGAGGAGATTTGGCCACGCTTCGACGCTTGGCCGATCAAAACGCCGAGGTTCAGGTCGGCCGCCTTGCTCGGCGAAGTTCGGGCAGTTTAGAGCAACGTGCGGCGGACGAAGGAGCCGTTTTGCTTGGGCTAGATCGGCTGGACCACGTCGTCTGTTTCGACATGGCACAACTGCAGGGCGAGGAACGTGTCGGCGCCAGCGTGGTGCTTCGCAACGGCCGGCCGGCGAAGAAAGAATACCGCACGTACACGGTGAAGGGCGATGCGATGGACGATCTGCGCATGATGCAAGAGGTCGTCCAACGTTGGCTGAAACGGCAGGACGAATGGCCCGACCTATTGCTCCTCGACGGAGGCCAAACCCACCTCGACGCCATCCGACGGACCTTGGAGGAAGCGAAGGTTTGGGGTCAATTTCAGGTCGCCGCATTGGCCAAGCGTGAGGAAACCGTGTTTCGGCAGGGCCACGACCCAATCGTGCTCGACCGGCATGGACGTGTTCTTGTCCATGCCCGCGACGAAGCCCACCGCTTTGTCAACCGGTTCCATCGAAAACGACGAGGACGCAGCACCTTGGAAGACCCGCTCGAAACCGTTGAGGGGCTTGGAGCCAAGAAAATGCAAGCCTTGCTGCGCCACTTTGGTGGACGCAAGGGGATTGAACACGCCAGTTTGACCGATCTCCAAACCGTCCCTGGTATTGGGAAGGCCCTCGCCGAGCGTGTCCATCAGCGGCTTCACGGCGCGCCGTCGTGATCACCTGAAGAGACGATCGTTGTCCAGGTAATCCGGCACTGGACCGAGTTCATCCACCTCACCGACCATCATACCCATGCTGTTGACGCCTGCATAGCCGGCAAAGGCAGCATCGCTCATCGCCATCTTCTGGGCTGCAGCGCCGCTGGCCGCGGCCTTCAACGCAGCCTTTCGCGCCTTTCGCCGGCGCCGACGCCGACGCCATCCGATGAACATCAAACTCAACACGATCAGGAAGGTGGTGGGATAGACCCAGATTTGCCGCCAGATGTAGGCCCAACCGATTTCGAAACGCAACTCAAGGTCATCGTCAAGTTCACCGTGCGGAAGCATGTAGGTGATCTCGTCTCGCCCGTCAACCTGGGTGATGGTCAGCAGGTCCTCAGACGAGGTCCCCGAGACCTTGAGCCCCTTGGGCAGGGTGACGGTCATGGGTCCACTGAGGGTCAGGTCGAACTCTTCGGCGATGGTCGTGTCAACTTCACCTGTGGACACCGGAAGCGGGTCCTCCTCAGGGGGTGGGAAACTGAGTCCGTTGGAATTGACGAAGCCGCCGGCAAGCGAGCGAGCGAAGCCTTCCATGAAGGCGGCCATGGGGTCCAACACGGGTGCGGTCAAGGCGCCCGCCGATTCGCTGATGATTTGGAACTCAGGGTCCGCGCCTTCGTTGACCAAGGGCCAAATGCCCGTGGTCAGGCCCAACTCGATGCGGACCTTCGGGATGGAGACCGAGAAGGACACGGCCTCAGCATCGGACACCACAGGTCCTGGCGCACCGATGCCTGAGAGCTCGAATTCCACCTCAAAGGCGTCCATGTCCACGTTGGAGAAGGCAACGCCAGACTCTGCCGGATCCACGTCTTCCAAGCCCTTCACACCGGCATGAATGAGGCCCGTGAGCATGTCTCCAGCACCGCTGACGAAAGTGGTCAGGCCTTCTTCGGTGGCCTCGAGCGGAAGAGACTGGTCACAGACCTCGTAGTCCCAATCGAAATCATCGCAGGGGATGGTGATGGGGTCCTCCAAGGCCAACGGGTCATCCATGCTGCTCGACACGTCCACGGCCAACCGGAGCAAGTCCGCTGGAATGACCTCGAATTGCACGTGCACAGGGTCCTCTGGGCTGGTGATGTTCTCGAGGAAGGCCAGCCGGTGCATGTCCACACGCACCTCAAGACCAAACTCGACGGAGACGGCCTGTCGCCACTCGTGGAGGTCGAAGGTCTCGAAGTCCAATTCCACGCTGCTGAGCACGCACGTCCGTTGTGTGGCAGCGCAAAGCACCATGCCGTCGTCGTTCTTGATTTCGTGATCCCACTGCCACGGATCTGGACCGCGGACCGAGATGTCGACGGCGTTCTCTCCATCGGCTCCGAGGGTCATCGAGATGCGATCGTCGCCCGAGGACGTCACCACCCAGTTGGGCAAGACCACCGTAACATGAAGATCGGTGCCGCCAAGTTGCTCAGGAACGATCGAATTGAGGAGGTCGTCGGGAGGATTCAACGACGCAGCAAAACCCGCTTCCATCATTCGTCGAAGGTCGTCGTCTTGGACCGTGGAAAGAAAGTCGTTGACCGTCGGATCATCGATGTTGGCCGCCAGAAGGTCGAGGAATCGAAGGTTGACCGGCTCGCTGACCGTACGCAGCACGACGGGATGGTCGTAGCCCATCGCCGCGGAACCTGTCAGGCAGTAATGCTGGGGCACCCCGGCCCCCCC
>DALQ01000097.1:11594-17553 GCA_002496845.1 Euryarchaeota archaeon UBA495 | reverse complement strand
GAGGTGTCGTCAACCACGGCGTCGGAGGGAGCCGCTGTGCTCTCGTCGTATTCCCCGCCGTCGACGGTTTGCATGACCGGCAGCACCGAATCGGCCCACGACTTCCACACCGGTTCGTAATCGACATCGCAGAGTTGGATGTCGTGCACACGCGTGGCGCCCAGCTGCGCGAATTTCTGATCCCAGTCGATGCCGGCTTTGCAGAACTCGTCGTAGGACGTGTCGCCGATGGCGCACACGGAGAAACTCACGCCGGCAAGCGGGGGGTTGGTCTCGTTGGTGGCCATCCAGAGGTCCTCGGCGTTGTCGGGCATGTCGCCCTCTCCCCATGTGGACGTGATGATGAGCACACGCTTGTAGTCTGCAAACTGGGCTGGATTGAATCCGTCCATGTCAAGGACGACTGGGGCGAATCCCATGCCCTTGGACATCTTCGCTGTTTTTTCTGCCAATTCTTCGGCGTTGCCGGTTTGGGAACCAAAGAAGATGGCGAGTTGAGGATTGCCAGAGACGCCGGACATATTCATCCCCGCTTCCACTCGACGTGAGTGATTCTGCCCACCCGCGAGGGGCCTTTCAAGGTTCCTTCCACTCCATCACGTGAATGTGATACAGCGAGGATGAAACATCACATTCCAAAGTCGTCCATGCCGTCGCCCTCGGAGGGGATAACGCCCTTCGAAGAGATGACGTCGTCGATGCGCAGGATCATCGTCGCGGTTTCGGTCGCGGATTGAATGGCCTGTTCGACCACACGCACCGGTTCGAGGACGTGACCAGCCAACATGTCGGCGACGCCGCCTTCGTAGACGTTGATGCCCGCATGCACCTGGCCATCAGCGTGAGCCTTTCGAAGGTCGATGATGGTCGTGACCGGGTCAAGGCCTGCGTTTTCAGCCAGCGTCCGGGGGACGATCTCAAGGGCCGAAGCAAAGGCTTCGATGGCCATCTGTTCGCGGCCTCCAACGCCCTCAGCATAGGTGCGCAGTTCACGGGACAGGGACGCCAAAACCGAACCTCCTCCGGTCAGAACGGCGCCGTCCTCCCACGCCACGGCCACGACGCCCACGGCGTCGTCGAAGGCGCGGCGGATTTCGTCCACCACGTGTTCGGTGCCGCCGCGCAACAGCACGGAGACGGACTTGGCTTCAGGGCAGCCGGTCAGGAAGGTCATGTCGGATTCACCGATCTTGCGCTCTTCGACGCGGGCGGCGTGCCCTAGGTCAGCGTCGCTCAAGTCGTCGATGGTGGTGACCACACGACCGCCGGTGGCCTTGGCCAAGGCTTCCATGTCGGACTTCTTGGCACGGCGGATGGCGAAAACGCCGGCCTTGGCCAAGTAGTGCTGAGCGAGGTCGTCGATGCCCTTCTGGCAGACCACGACGTTTGCGCCAGTGGAGCAGATGGTTTCCACCAGGCCACGGATGTAGTTCTGCTCTTCTTCAAGGAAAGCAGCCAACTGGTTTGGGTCAGTGATCTGGATTTTCGCATCCACCTCGGTCTTCTTGACCTCGATGGCGGAGTTGATCAGCGCGATGCGGCCATCGGACACCACACGAGGCATCCCGGCGTGCACGCGTTCCTTGTCGAGGATGATGCCGTCAACCAGGGTGCTGTCTCGGATGGAACCGCCTTGGCGCTTTTCCACCTTGATGTCGTCAAGGTCCACGAGCCGCTCGTCGTCTTCCACTCGGCCGACGGCGTTCACGGCACGGACGCAGATGTCCGCGAGGAAGGCCTTCACCGCTCCAGCCGACTTCCCGGTGAGCGACGTCTTGGCCACTTCGAGCAGCATCTTGTCGTCGTGCCCTGTGGCCAACCCGTGTTGGTCCAGGGATTGAATCGCGTGCTCGGCCGCCAAGCGGAAGCCTTCGCAGATGATGGTCGGGTGAACGTTCTGTTCGATGAGGTCCTCGCTTCGCTTGAGGAGTTCACCGGCGAGCACCACGGCTGAGGTCGTGCCGTCGTAGCAGTGTTGCTCTTGGGTCTTGGCAACTTCGATGATCATCTTGGCCGCTGGGTGCTCGATGTCCATTTCCTTCAGGATGGTGGCTCCGTCGTTCGTAATGACCACGTCTCCAATCGAGTCAACGAGCATCTTGTCCATGCCCTTGGGACCGAGCGTTGAGCGCACGGCGTCGGCGACGGCCTTGGCCGCAGCGATGTTGTTCGACTGTGCTGTGCGGCCGCGCGTGCGCTGCGTCCCTTCCTTGAGGATGAAAATGGGTGCTTGCCCCTGTTGTCCTTGATACATGACGTCGCCTCGATGCCTGCGAGGGCGGGGCCGACTTCAACCCTACGTCCCGTGCTGGGCCGTCTCAAGCACGGCCGTTTTGCTCGAGCCACATGTGCCCGTAGGCCTGCCATTGCTCCATGGACCAGTCCTCAGGGAGCCCTTCAGCAGGGACCGGAGGGGCTGCGGCAGCCTCAGGCTCAGCAGGTGGTGCAGGCGCTTCTGGAGCAGGAGCCGGGGCCGCGGGTGGGGCGCCCGCCGGAGGAACCTCCGACGGAATGCTTGGGGCAGCCTTGACGCCGGCGTAGGTCGCTTGGAGGCTGTCTTCGTATCCATCGTCCGCCCAATCGTCGATCGCGTCTTCCTCGATGCCGCCGATGATGCGCATCACGGCAAGGCCTCCGACGACGATCACGACAGCGGTCAGAAGGATCATGAGGACGTTGCGCACAGCGCCGCTGTTGCCTTCGTTGTCGTCGTCCGTGGAATCCACCAAGGACGTGCGGACCATCGTGACCGTCATCTGAGCATCCGCGGCATCACTGACCGTCTCAGACCGAGCCCAGACGGTGAAGTTGACCGTCTTGCGTTCCTCGTCGAGGTTCAGCAAGGTCGTGTCTGAGATGATGAGTTCCACCGTGACCTTGCGCTCTTCGCCCACTTGAAGGACGAAGTTTCGGTCTTGCGAGTTGATCCGCACCTGCATGTAACTCCCGGCTTCACCGGCATCGAGTTCCATGGCCACGGCTTGGGCCGTCGTGTATTGGTTGCGCACCGTCAGTTCCATGAAATGGTCCGCTTCGGCGGTGTCGATTTCGAGGGGAATCACAGAGGGGATCCGCAGCCAATTCTGGGAGCCCACGCGGTAAAGCGCGTTGCCCGTGGCCGAAATCGTTGGGTCGTTTTGCGAGGTAGCGGTCACGCCGAGTTGCAATTCACCCTCCGTGCCGGAAATGAAGGAGAAACTCACGCTGACGTTCTCGGACGCACCGGGAGCAATCCATGAGCTGACCTGCCAAGCGGCCTCCGCGACCATGCCATCAGGCACCACGAGGCTGATGTTGAACCGGTCCGCCTTGTTGCCGTCGTTGCGCACTTCGAACTCCATGGATTGAGGTGGGTCTCCGGGGATGTAGGATTGGTCGGCGTCTTCGTCGAGCACCGTGACCGCCGCCGTGTCGAGGATTTCAACGGAAATTTGCAGGGACTTGCCCACGGTGTTGTCGTTGACGTTGCGGGCGACGGCCGTCGCCGTGTAGAAGCCTGGTTCGAGCCCGAGAGGCATGTTGAACCGCAAAGCGACGCTTGCCTCACCGTCCCAAGCGTCCAGCATGGCCGTTTGTTCGGAGAGCAACTCTGCGCGGAGCAACCAGTTGGATTGCTGCAGTTCGAAGGTGTACTGCTCTTCGGCGTTGCCGGTGTTCATCAGGGTCAACGGAATCACGCGGGCTTGGCCGTTGGCTGAACCGGTGATCTCGTAGGTCTCTGAGGTGAATTCCAACGAACGCAAAACGGGAACTTCGATGTTCCGAACCAGCACATCGGTGCCGAACAAGGCGCCGCTGCATGTTGGGCAGGTGGCCCGCAGGTTGAACGAAACCGCACCGGGTGCCGCCAGTTCGTAGGCCGTGACGTTAAGGTGCAAATCCAAGGATTCACCCTTGCTGAGCGCGATTGGCATCTGCACCGGCACACCGGTGTCGTTCACGACAACACCGTTCCATCCAGACTCCGAGAAAATCGGGTTCAGGCGGTAATTGGCCTCACGGTTGCCCGTGTTTTGCAGGCGGAAGGGGACCAAGCCAGATTCAGCCGGGTAGAGGTTGTCCGCAAGCAGGGGGGTGTTGCTGCTCAACTGGACGCTGTGTTGTTCTGTGACGCCCACAGGGATGCTCAACATCCCCTTCATGTCGCCGTTGCCGTGATCGTAGAAGGTGACGTTCCAGTCCTGCGTCTGCACGTCGGAGCCAGGCGGGATGGAGAGGTTGAGCCACACGGTGGTGGTCATTCCGGCATCGAAGTTCTGGAGGATGACGTTGTTGTCGTGGTCGTTGGGGTTGAGGTCGGCATCG
The DNA here is from genome assembly GCA_002496845.1 of Euryarchaeota archaeon UBA495. Taxonomy (GTDB): domain Archaea; phylum Thermoplasmatota; class Poseidoniia; order Poseidoniales; family Poseidoniaceae; genus MGIIa-L3. The sequence goes on along the minus strand of DALQ01000097.1, from coordinate 13,248 downwards.
ATGCGGATTTGGAGGTACGGGCTCATCCACGCCGGGTTGCTGACCTCGGTGAACACGCGAACAGGTGCGGGCTTGTACCCGTTGTTCGTGACGTCGCACTTGAGCACCAGCATGCCGTTTGGCGGTGAGGAGAAGCCGTTTTCCGGGTTGTTGCAGTTGACGTCAAGGGTGAATTCGTCCACCTTGCTGATGCCAAACTGGATGAAATCGTCCACGTGCATGCCTTCACCGGCGCCGCTGCTGTCGGAGTGGAACAAGAGGCCGTAGTACCACGTGTTTCCGCCGAGGAAGATGTCGGGGTTGCTCAGCGTGGGGATCTGTGCCCAGTCAACTTGCGGGTCCCACGACAGGTTGGTCCATTCACCGTTGCCAATGGCGGGGGCGCCCTTGGTCAAGTTCCAGTGCAGCGACTGCATGGGGTCATTGTACTGGCCGGGCGGGCGCCACATCTCAATGGACACCGCGTCGCCGTTGTTGGTCGCGCCCCAGGCGCGGAGGTGGAATTGCGTGGAGACGAAGGTGTTTGCATAGAACGCGTCACGGCAGGCGTAAATCTGGTAGACGTAGGACAATTCGCCGTCCAAGGCCGCTCCGGGACCGCAATCCTGAGTGGTGGTGAAGAATCCGCGGACGAGTCGGTCGTGCGCGTTGGAGGGGTAGTTCGAACCCGGCTGCGAGTGCCGCCAGTGCTTGGAGCCCACGTCGCTGTTGTTCGCGTCCGAGCCGGCCGTCGTCCAACTTCCCGCGCCGCTTGCTCCGCCGCCGTCAGCGGAATAGCGTCCGGGGATGAAGCCCATGCTGGTGCCCGCAATGCCGTCCATAGCATCGGATTGAATGGCGATGGGAACGGCTTGTTCCTTCACGTCGTTTTCGTTACGGTCGTCTTGGGGATAAGCGACCGATGCGCGGAGCACAAGGCCGCCGTGAAGTTCGTTGGTGGTCGTGTTCAGAATGGAGTGCGCCACGTCGGGCGTCCAGACAACGGAAGCGGAATCAGAACCGATGGACCCCAGCAGTTCACTGGTGTTCCATGACCACGTTTGCATCACGTAGCCGATGGGGTGCACAACCTCGAGGGTCACAGGCGCGGATTTGCCCAATTGGGCGTTGCCGAGCCGACGGACTTCGACGGTGATCTCCACGGATTCATCCATGAACAGGTAGGGCAGCGAAGCCCCGTCCGGTTGAATCCAGGTCGCAGCAGGGCTCGAAACGTTGCCGACCGTGATGGTGTTGACCAAGAAATCGTCCTTGCTTCCTCCGCGCCCGTTGGCGCCTTGTGCCGTCACCACAAGGGCAAGGCTGTTCAGCAGAAGCAGGCCAACAAGAAGGAACGCTCGTCGGTGGGACATGGAAGTCACGGTTGAGCGACACAGGAGGGGCATATGAAGGTCGCCGTGGCCTGTACACGCCTCAACCGAGGCCTCGCACAGAGAAGCCGTCCGATGCTTCCTCGCCGCCCGCCTCATGTTCTTCCTCGAGCAGTTCCCGTGAGACCTCACCGGCAAAGCCGAGATTCAAGGGCAACGGCACCCGTGGCTGGACGGCTTCTACGATGGCTTGGAAACGGTCGTTGCGGCGCTGCGCTGCTTGCTCTTGTGCTTGGCCCTCACGCTCGGGCGAAGGCCTCAACCAGCGGGGCACATTTAGGCCA
>DALQ01000097.1:0-11303 GCA_002496845.1 Euryarchaeota archaeon UBA495 | reverse complement strand
TCAACCAGCGGGGCACATTCAGGCCACCGCCTTCCAAACAGGCCAAGGTCGCGTGGACGGAAAGCGGAATCACCGCAAGCGCGGTCATCAGGTCCAGAAACGAACTGTCCGGTACCACGGCATCCCCAAGCAGCGTCCCAAAGACGGCTTCCTCGAGGTTCATCGTCAAATCCACGTCGCTCCCAAACCATGCCAGAACAATCGTGCTGGCCAAACGTCCGAGCAACCAGAGCACGAAGATGGGCGCCAAGTTCGACAAACGTGTGACGGTGATCAAAAAGCGACGCATGGTCGCTGCGGCGCCAACCAAACGCGCAGCGAAGAGGTGGTAAATTCGGAAGGTAAAGAGCAGCGCCAAGACGTACAACAAGAAGGCCATGACCAGACGTCGGTCTTCGTGAACAAGCCCTTCGGGCATCGCCACAATAAGGGCGATGGGAAGCACCACCAACACCGTCTGAAACGGAACAGCAAGCAGGATCAATCCGCCGTGCGTGACGGTGATTGGATGACCTTGTTGCACCCGGTCGTGGGTGAGCAGCGCCAAACGGCCGTGGCTGGATTGAGCGTAATCGTGGCGTGCATTGCGGATGAGGTCGGCTTGGCGCGGTGCGCGTGAAAAGCCGAGGGTGGCGGCCCACCCACCCCGTTCCACGACGGGCAGAGGGCGCCATCCACCGAACACGGCCGCCAGCAAAAACGCCAACATACCGTAGCTGATCGAAGCCGCCGTGATCCACGGCATCATGTCAAAGCGGAACTGCAGGGAGGCCTGGGCGTCGTTCCATTGGAATTGCAACAGATAGGTCAGGCTGAACGCCACAAAGGGCGTCGCGAAGACCTGCAGCAGGAGGATGAAACTCAGCCACAAGCGTGGCAGGAGAGGAGCCCGCCGTGGCTGCATCGCTTCGTCTCGTCTTGGACAGGCTATGAGGTTGGTCCGTTTGGACACGTCATTGGGGCCGACCTTGGACCTAGGACTGAGGTTCCGAAGGGCCAAGGGCGTGCCCGTCGGCCAACCAAAGCCGAACCAACGCCGCAGGCCATCGTTCGCTGCGTGGACGTCCCAAATCGGGGCGGGGCATGGGGTCAAGTTCCGTCCGGCACGCGGCACAGCGCACGGAGAGGACTTCCCACACGGGCTCAGGGTGAGCACAGCACGCAGCTTCGTCCTCACATGCGTTCATGACGGCCTGAAGGCGAAGGGCGGTGGTCATGCTGACGGGGACGCTTTCTGCATCCGTCAAGGCCACCAATCGTTGAATGGCGGTCCAACCTGCTCCGGCCCAGAGCCCGAAACCAAACGCAGCATCTCCACTGCGCAGGCTCGCGGCTCCAAACACCAAGGGAATGATCGTCAGCGGCAGCGCCCCCCACCACAACCGACGCATCAACAACACACGGGCAGTCAAGTGAGGCTCAAGCCGCATGGGAGCAGGATGAGGTGCAAAGCGGAGGTTGAAGCCCTTGGTCCGGCACAAAATCAACATCGGCAACCGAGGAAGGAAGTGGCCCAGCAGGACGCCAACCGTGATCCGAACAACGACGCCCAACAGCGACACGTCACATCAACCCCGAAGCCTACGAAGGGTGCCTTCGAAGAGGTCCATGCCGCGTCCGATGTCCTCGCGGCCAATGGTGTAGGCAAAGCGCAAGTGACCTTCACCGCTCGGCCCAAAGGCCGTGCCAGGTGAACAGAGCACGCCGTCCTTGAGGACCTCCATCGCCAACTCTTCGCTGGTCAATCCCGGCACCTCCACCTTGGGGAAGACGTAGATGGAACCCTTCGGCCGGTGGCATTGAACGCCGGGCATGGCGTTCAAACGGTCGGTGATCAATTCACATCGCGCTTGGAATTCCTTGGCCAGCACGTCAGGGTAATCCGAAGCCTGCTCAATCGCGGCGAGCACCGCGTACTGCATGGCGTCGTTGGGGCACGCGGTGAGGTAGTACTGAATCTTCGTGACTTGACGCATATGTTCGACGTTTTCAGCGATGACGTAGCCGATGCGCCAGCCAGTCATGGCGAAGGTCTTCGAAAAGGAATTCACAACGAAAACACGGTCGTAACCTGCCCCGAGGAAGGAGACGTGTTCACCTTCGAAAATGATCCTGTCATACACTTCATCGCTGATGATCCAGAGGTCATGTTTCCGAGCGAAGTCCAAGAGGGCATCCCGCTGTTCGGCGTTGATGGTCCCGCCCGTGGGGTTGGAGGGGAAGTTGTAGAGGATGGCCACCGTGTCCTCGTCCATGAGGGCCTCAAGGTCCTCCACCTGCGGCACAAATTCGTGCTCAAAGCGGCAAGGGTAGTAGGTCGGGCTGCCGCCGACCAAGGTGGCGTCTGGACCGTACAGCGGGAAGTAAGGCTCTGGGAGGAGGACCTTCTTTCCGGGATCGATCAGGGTCAGAAAGAGGTTCATCAGCGCGTTGGTGCCGGACATCGTGATGCACACGTTGTCGGCGTTCATGCCCGGCGCATAGGCGTCCCAACCCTTGGCGATGGCATCACGCAAGGCCGGTAGACCGGCGGTCGTGGTGTACTTGTTGCGACCGTCAAGCATGGCCTGGTGGAAGGCTTCGATGGCCACGGGAGGAGGCTGAAAATCAGGCTCTCCCAACCCGAAAGAGATGGTGTCCTCTCCGGCCAGATCGAACATCTTGCGCACGCCAGTGGGCTGGATGGCCCGTGCACGTGCGGCATAGGTGCGCATGCTTCTTCCACTCCGTTACCGCTTTTCAACACGTGGGGGCGTGGCGCTCAGGCCGAGCCGTCCCCTTCGAGGGAAGGAGGGGGCGTGTTGGATTTCGGGTCATCCCCTTCGGTCAGGCGAACGGGAGCCTCAGTTCGGCTTTGCACGAGCACGGCCACGGTCAACGCCAAGGCAACAAGGACCACAACGATGGCCGTGATTGAGGCGCTTCCGCCCATGCTTTCGCTGGCGTCCGAGCCGGTGAACGTGGTGAAACTGCTGAGGGACACGCCATCGCCGGTGATGGCCCGGATTTCGAGGTTGTGTAGACCCTCGCCAAAGGCTGCAGGATCCAAGGCCACGGTCCACGTCATCCGCTCCAAAGAAGCAAGCATGGCCAGTTCGATGTCGAAGGTGACTGAGCGCCATTCGCCGCCGTCAACACGGTATTCCACGGCGAGCAAAGGTGCACCTTGGGCCCAAGCCTGTCCCGTGAGCGTGATCATGTCGGAGGACTCGGTGAGGTTGTCCACGTGGACTTGAGCGCTGACGTCAATGCCTCCCGTCGTGCCTTGTTCGGCCAAGAGCATGGACATCTCCACGGCCGCACGTGCGTCGACCATGCCCCAACCAAAGTCACGGTTCCAGTACGGATCAACGTCCGGGGCGGACGGTTCCCCGCGACGTTCAGCGGTGAACTTCAGGATCTCCTTGATTTCCATCGGTGAGAGGTCCGGATTCGCTTCCATCATCAGCGCGATGATGCCCGAAACGGACGGGGTCGCGTAGGAGGTCCCAGAGCCACGGTTGGTGTAGCCGTTGTCGGCTGCATCCTGACCGGGCACATCGTTGTGGCAGCCTGCGCTGGTCACGCATCCTTCGGCTTGCACGATGTTGGTACCGGGGGCCGTGACCTCCGGTTTGAGTTCGTTCAGCGGGTTGTTGTCGCCGTTGTCACGCCGAGGGCCACGCGACGAGTAACCCGCGATGGTGTCGTCCTCTCGGTCGATGGTGTCCTTGTCGTCGGTTGCTCCAACCGTGATCGACAACGACGAGGAACCCATGCCAGACAGCCCATCGTTGTCAGGTCCATCGTTTCCAGCGGCGACGCTGACGACGATGCCCGCTTCCATGGCTTCGTTGAGAATTCGGCTGTGCATGTCCTCGCCATCGGACCCACCGTCCTCGTGGCTGGTGATGCCCCACGACAGCGAGATGATGTCGATGCCGTGTTCTGATTCGTCGGCGCCTGCCCACGCATCGTCCTTGTGATCGATGATCCATTGCAAACCGTTCATGGCGGACTCGTAGAACTCTTGGGGAATCAAGTAATTCTCGAAAGGTCCAGCGCCGACGTCGGTTCCGATGCGCACGTCCACAAGGGCTGCGTCCGGGGCGGACCCGGTGAAGTTCGAATCGGAGCCGTCGGCCATCTTGCCGGTGGCCGCGGCCATGCCCATGCAGGCCGTACCGTGCTGGTGCCCATCGTCGGGGTCAAACGAACCGTCTTCCGCCCTGCCCCCAGCCGCGACGCACTGGTGAACCATGCTGTGCAGGAAGCAGACGGCATCGTAGCCGGCCACGAACTTCTCGTTCAATCCAGGGTGTTCGTTGTCGACGCCGGTGTCGACCATGGCGATGACGATGCCTTCGCCGCTGACGCCGAGGTCCCAAGCACCATCAGGGTACACCGAGGACGAGCTGGCTTTGACCGCAGGAGTTTGCACATCGCCCCAAAACACCAATTCTCCGTACGATTCAACCATCACGACATCGTCGAGGGACCGGAGTGCCGGGAGGACTGAGGCGTCGACCTCGCCCAACAGGAGAGCATCCACGGCCGGCACGCGAAGGCTGACCTGAAGCCCGAGCGCCTCGACCGCCGCCACGTGTCCATCGTTCAACGGCACGCCGTAGGACAGACCAACCCACACCGGACCAAGCGCCCCGTCAAGGGCATCATGGATTCCGTTCTGGTCAAGATCAAGCGTGGTTCGCTCCCACCATGGGCTTGCCTGGTCCATCAGTGGACCCGGCGTCATCGTGGGGATGACCTGCGTCTGGCCCTCCAGAATGAATTGACCAGGACTGCCCTCGAGCCGCACGCCTTCCACGGGAGCAAAGCACCCCGCCAGCGGCACCAAAAGCAACGCGACGAGGGCCACGGCCAAGAGGCGGGGAGCAGCCATGCGCCGAAGACATGGGTGACCTGCATGAAGATGACGTATCCGCCGAAGGCCGTCAAGGGGCACCTTGATGTGACGGCATGAACTCGACACGCCATGCAACCCAACGGAGCCGCCCCATGGGACCCCGCTCAACAAGCCGCAGCACAACAGCACGCCCAAGCCGTTCAACCTGGACAACAAGTCATGGTCACCGGTCAGCCCGTTGCCATCCCCGTCACACAACAGGCAGGCATGGCTCATGGCCAACCCATGATGATGGGCCAAGGCCAGATGATGATGGCTCAAAGCCCGCCCAAGCAGTTGTTGATCGGCGTGATTCTGGCCCTCTTCCTCGGTGCCTTTGGCGCTCACAATTTCTACCTCGGGTACACCGGCCGCGCCGTGGCACAGCTCCTCATCACGGTCCTGACCTTCGGCCTTGGTGGAATCATCAGTGGTATCTGGGCCCTCATCGAACTCATCATGATGGCGACGGGAAGCCTGCCAGACGCCGAAGGCCGACCGCTTGTCTGATTTGCTCCGCTAAATCCTTCGTTCTGGAGGAAGGGATATAATCTGAGGAGCGAAAGCGTACGCATGGAAGCAGCTCCAACACAAGCCTCGATGCCCGCCGCCGCCCCCAAGCAGAAGATGATTGCCTTCTTGCTGGCCTTTTTCCTCGGCCCGCTTGGCGTGCACAACTTCTACCTCGGCAAGACCGGGATGGGCGTTGCACAACTCATCCTCACCATCACCGTCATTGGCGCCGTTGTGAGCCTGCCCTGGGCCTTCGTCCAGATGATCATGATCATCATGGGCAAGATCGACGACGCTGACGGCAACCCCCTCGCTTGAGGCTGCCACACAGCAGAATTCACGGTTGGCCTGAGCGTAAGCAAGGCCGGGCGAGCGACAAGACGCCACACCCCCATCGGCCCGCTGACCAACGCAGCGGCGATCCCAGAACACAGCAGCATCGCTCAACGGATGAGGCGCTCATGCTGAGCGTCATTCAGCGTCCATCGAAGATGTTCGTTCGAATTGGGAAAGGTGGGGGCAGAGGGATTTGAACCCCCCTCCACCGGTCTGGAGCCGGTAATAATACCGAGCTATACTATACCCCCGGGTGTAGGCGAAAAATCAGTTCTTGGCCTGTCGGCGCGCACGCTTTCGGCGTCGCAACTTCTTCTTGCGCCACTTCCACCGCTGGTTACCGGTCTTTTTCCACGCACGGGAACCTCGCTTCATGGTGAACGTCTCGGCGACCTGCCGTCAGTATATGAGCGCATCGGACCACGTCGCCACGCTTGAGAAGCACGGCGGATGCCTCAAGACCTGCCTCAACAAGCCTCCCTTGTGAGCGAGACGGAACACGAGGAAGCCGTCCTCAAGGCTTGGTACGCCCAGCCAGAGGTGTTGGACCTCACCTGGTTGGCGCATCCTTCTCGTCACCACGTGCGTTGGCGGCAGCTCGGGGGGCGCTGGGTCATGGCCACGCGACGGTTCTCAGGAGGACCCTCGCTTCAACGCCATCTGGTGGAACGCCCGCCTGCAGACCTCTACGTGTCCACCTCGGCTTGGCTGGACCCGGTCAACCTCCCCGGGCTTCGAGACGAAACCAAGCCAGCCCCCGTTCTGCTGGATCACCTTGTGGTCTTCGACCTTGACCTGGGGCCCTTTTCGAGGAAGCGTCTGGAAGAGGTCCGACAGAGGACGTCAAAACTCATCCTTTGGTTGGAGGCACACACCGACCTTGCGCTGATGCACGTCTCGTTTTCTGGAGCAAAGGGCTTCCACGTCGTGTACAGCGACCCAGACCGAACCCCGTTCGCTGAACCCGACCCCCGCACGCGTGAACAAGCCGTGCGGGCGCACCGCCAAACCTTGCTCCAGCGGGTGGTGGCGGCTGGACATGCGGTCGACACCACCGTCACGGCCGACACGCGCCGCATCATTCGCGTGCCGGGAAGCCTTCACGGCCGGACCAAGTGGGCCTGCGCCGTCTTGCCCGAGGGGCAGATTCACCGCCCGCTCCGGACATGGGTCATGGGCCTGCCCAAAGCAGACACCGCCCTTCCTCTGCCGAGGCGACCGCCACGCGAACCAAAGCAGAAGTCAACGCCGAAGGCGAGCAAAAAGAAGCGCGGATTGACCCTTGGTTTGGAAGTCAGCACCCACGTCGTGGGCACCAAGGACCGGACCGCCGTGGTGGCTTTGTTGCCCTCCAAGGTCAACGAGCAGAACGAGCTTGAACGCACACTCGCTGCCCTTCCGGACGACGTTGCACCGTTGGCCACCTTCGAGGTGGATGGACGCTATCTGCTCGTGGTCCCACGCGCCTTCCCTCGCTCACGCGCTATTGCCGTGTTGGAAGGGATGGGGCTGAAGGCCATCGCAGCACGGCATCGTGCGGATGAGCATGCATGGATTTCCTTGCTCAAGTCCGAGGATGCTTCGCCCGAGAACATCACGCCACTTGGTTGGTCAAGGCTCGAAAACGACGTCGGCCACCCATGGTCTCGCCCACACTTGGAACTCTGCCACCGATTGGGGCTTGACGCACCCCCCTCCTCTGGGGATATCTCCGGATCTGCAGAACCTGCGTTGCGGTTTGCGAAGCGGCGTTGAGTCTATAGGCTGACGTACATGACTTGCACCCGTCCCAAACGGAGCCTCCGGGCGATGACGGCACCGACATATGTCGGGGGTCCAGACCCCACCGGCCCCGGCGCGCGGGACAGCGCCGTGGCCACCCGATAGGAGACGGATGCGATGAAATTCACGCCCGGCCTCATCGTGATGTTGGTGTTTGGCGTTGTCCTCACGGTGTTCAACGGTGAAGCAGGTCCATTCTTCGGTTTGGCCTTGATCGGCTATTCCATTTACGCGGCAAAAAAGGAAGGCGAAGCGCAGCATGAAGCGCCGTCGACTGGCCAGCAGTCCTTTGGTGCAAGCGGCGGGGGCAACTGGACTCCCCAACAAACCAACGTTCCCGGTCAAGTCAGCCCCAGCAGACAGCGCGGTTACAACCGTTTGGTGTCCATCTTCAATGCCCATCAAGTGGTCGGGCTGCCAACGGATCAAGCCGTGAGAAAACTTGTGCCGTTCTTTGGCGACGCAGGTTTCACACGCCATCTCCTGAACCATCCCAACGTGGCTCCTTTGCTTCGGTTGAGCGCTCCAGCTGCCGTAGGCGCGGCGGCGATGGGCATGGCTGCAGCAGCACCTCAACGCGACGATTCGTGGTGGCAAGACGGCCAAGCACCCCCTGCTCCGAAACCCGCGGAACCCGTGCCGGGCAGCGTGGAAGCGTCCTCTGGGGCCTTTTGGTCCTCTGAAGCAACCGTACCGGCCCAGGCTGCTCCCCCTTCGGAATTCATGATGGGAGCCTCGGAAGACAACGTCTGCGGCGCCGTTGGTTGCAACCGGGCCGTGACCGATTTCGATTACCGCTGTTTCACCTGCAGGAAACGCTTCTGCATGACCCACAGGGGAACCGGTGTCGATTGTCCGGCCTGCGCGTCTACGTGAAGACCCGCTTGTCATGGAACTCAGCCGTCGGGCCGAGGTTGGCGTCCAGCACCTGCTGCACCGTCGCGCGCCCACCCTCACTGTGCCCGTACACCAGACGGGTCGGGCCAATGTGGATGGACCACATGTACACGAAAATGTCCGCCAAGTCCCGCTTCTTTGCGAGTGCCTTTGGCACCGCGTGCCACATGGCGGTTTGATCACGGTGGAGCACGACCTCTTTTGGATCGAAAAACATCGGCAGAAGGCGAGAGAGCAAGGTTGGCTCAAGGCTGGTCTGGAAGTACCTGGCCACGCGCATCACCATGTAGCGCGGGTTGTCCAACGGCCCGAGCACCTCGCGCATGGAATCCACAAACAAGGCCTCCTCTTCGACGGTGGCTCCCTCGAGGAAAAGACGTGACCAGGCGCCTCCACGGTCACCGCCGCCAACCGTTACGTTGTGGCCAAGAAGGTTCGCTGTTTGGAGCGATTTGACCACGACCTTCCCGATGAGCATCACCAAGGAAGCCTCGTTCCACGCAGGATCTGGCTCTTTCACGGTCGTTGGGAATCCTCCTCCGCCCAGTTTGGCCACTTCGATGGCCTGCTTGGCTTCACCCGTCCACGGCTCGCCAATGCCCCAGAGCCCACGGGTCCGTTCGCGGTTGCGGGACCGGACGAGCATCTCTTCGTTGACGGCCCCCATCGATTCAGCAACGACCTCATCGGCTTCTCGCTCGGTCAGGCCTGGGTGGACGTGGCCCACGCCCATCTCGATGGCGCCGTCGTCACAAACGCCGTAGAGGTTCTTGTGCTTGCGTTTGAAGCGCTTGAAATCGGAATTCCCGAGGTTGGATTCGGGCAAGACGCACACCACGTCCCAGTTGTTGGCGACCTTTTCCGGCCAGTGTTTGTCCAAACGGAAGGAGCGACCGCGAAGCTGGTTGATGCTCATGTGCGTGGTGACGGTGGTCAAGTCCACGAGGACATTGATGCGGCTTGCGTCCCAACCCTCACCAAGGAGCCCGCGGGTACCAACGATGCACTTGGTGACGCCCTCTTGGAAGAGTTCGGTCAGCATCCTCGTGTAGTTGCGCGGGACCCAATCCTTGCCGATGCCCCGGATGCGATGGTAACCGTTCAGAACCTGATCCTCAAACCGCACGACAAGCCGTTCTTGGTCCACCCAGGCCTTCATCCTCGGCAGAAGACGGGGGACAAGGTCGTCGTCAACAAGCACCGTTGAGCCGGTCATCAGGATTGGATCCAACCGATCGACCGCCTCTGACGTGAGCAATTCGCGGAAGACTGCGATGGCGCCTCCGGCCTCGTCGTCGAGCACGTTCTCGACCAGCGCCGTCGACGACGTCCGCTCAAAATCCGTGACGATGACCGCTCGGATGCCGTCGCCAAGCGTTTGCATCTCCGTCTCGAGGATGTGCTTGAGGGCGATGCGCTTGCCTTCGCTGTAGGCCAGCACCCGCGTGACGGGTGCGGCACACGGGCGTGTGCCCGTTTGCGTGACCTGAATCCCGTAGAGCATGAGTTGCTTCTTGGCCTTCTCAGCCAAGGCGTGGTCGGCCTTGCTCTCAGAGCGCATCAGCCCGTGACGGATGTAGCGGTCGATCAGCGGCACCATCAGCATCTCCTCCGACACCGGGTTGGCCAACAAGGCCGGACCAGGTTCGGGGACCTCTGGAGGCATGCTGCGCCCTTGCCGGAGGAGGTAGAGCCGAGCGTGGTCGGCCAAGGCGCCATCGCGTCGCTCAAACGCGTCCCATGACGAGGCCACGCCCGTCGGCAAGCGTCTGGAGCCGAGCACGTCGAACAGCCAATCGTCGAGACCGGGCAAGCGGTTCTTCTCAGCATCGGGACCGGGGCCTTTGGCGAGGTCTCCCAACAACTCCGAGAACCCGTCCGCGACGCCGGCGATGTACTCGATTTCTGGCTCTGAGGGGCGGACAAAGTAGGCGAGATCCTGGTAGGGCGCGAGGTTGGCGTCACGGACCAAAGCGGGGACCGGCACCTCGTAATCCACCTCGCCAAAGAAGTCCGTGTAGCGGGCGTAATCCTCCTCGTCCACGTCGGTGGGGTCGGGCGGCGTCGCGGTCAGACCGAGCACAATCGGGTCGCCGAGGAAGGTGCGCACCTCATCGAGGACCTTGCCCCAGTGGTGCAGCAAGTGGTGGCACTCATCGAGGATGATCAGCCCCACGCCAGCGTCTTTGAGCGCGGAAAGGGTCGCCTTCGCAGAGGAATGCAGCACGAAGAGAGCGTTGCCGTGGGCGACCAAATCGTCGCGGACCTTCTTTCGATAGAACGAGCGACGCTCGTTGAACACGTCCTCGTTGCTGTCGCGAAGGTCGAGAATCCACGCCCTGGCCTGTTCCTCGTCCTCTGCCTCGGACTTGTCGATGAGGTCGTTCACCCAGAGTTCCATCGCTTCAGGATCGAGTCCCTCGTCGCGGGGCTGCGGCATCGTGACCGACTGGTAGGTCAACGACGTCAGGATGCCCGGTTCTTTCCCGACGGTGCTGAGCTCCGACTCCCTACCGTCGAGTTCGAACAATTCCTCGGCCCGTGCGACCCATTGGGCCTGAATGGCCGAGTTCGGGCTAAGGACCAGCGCGGGCTTGCGCACCAAGTCGGTCCACACGTAGAGGCCGAGCACGGTCTTTCCAGAACCTGGCGGTGCGACCACAAGCAAGCGACGCTCGCCCTCGTCCAACTTCCGCTTGATGATGGTGGACGAAGCAACCTGTGAAGGACGCAAGGTTCCGCCGAAGCGGATGGCCCCGAAGTCGTCCGCTTGGCCGCTCACGGACTGTAGGCAGAGGGGTGAGGCTTCACCCTTCCTCCGTCCTACAAGGAGAACGGCAGTAAAAGACGTCACAGGATGGGGATCGCATGCCTCGATCAGAGCCCGCTG
>DALQ01000025.1 GCA_002496845.1 Euryarchaeota archaeon UBA495 | reverse complement strand
ATCAGCGGCTTTGGTGCAAGGTCGGACTCGGCTTGCCGCCTGCGACGCTCCACGGCCTCGACTTCCGGTGTCATGGCGTCCAATAGGGCGCCTTCGACGGTGGGCAAACGAAGGCCATCGTCCTCCACCATAGCGTTCCACTGCTCGCACACAGGTATCTTCCTTTCTTCCTCCCGCGTCGTGGAGGCCCATTTCCTGCCCTCACCGATGGCAAGAGGGATCGAACAAAGGGAGAATATTTCGCTCTTCCCTGAGGCTCTTTCGGCCTTCAAGAAGCCAGATTCCGCCGTGTTCTCTCTCGTAAAAGGGTCGCTAGAATAATATGCACCTCGACCGAAAGTCAACCATGGGAGATGTAGGCTCGCCTATTGCCTACTACTTCCGTTCCTTAGGCTCCTTTCTCGGATATTGGCACATGCTGGCGATTTTCAGCATCCTGTCAGGGGTCTTCCTTCTCTTTCTCGCGTATCTGATTCTCAAGGCCAATCCTGGGAAAGCCAAGAACCGCTTCATGGCCTTGATGCTGGTCAGCGAAGCACTACGCTGTTTCACCTCGATGCTGTTCTGGGTCTATGCTTGGCCAGAAGAAATGTTGAGTGTTTTGAAACCTGCTCGCGTGGTCTACTACACCATGTCGTTGCAACTGTTTTTCTTGTATATGGGAGCAGCCACATTCTACAGCGAGAAAAAATGGGCGAAGTTCATCGCGAACTCGTTCAAAGTCCATGGTTTGTATTTGGTCCCAATGTTCTGCTTGAGTTTCGTGCTTCTCGTCAGTTACCTCGCTGGAGGAACGAGCATCGCCATTGGAGACATCAGTTGGGTCTATTGTGAAAGCGTGGGTATGGGTGAGGGAAGGACTGCGTCCGGAAAACCACTGGGTTTTGAAGTCGCATGTTCGAAAGAATACGAGTCCCTGTACCCAATGACCATGTCGAACGTAGCGTTGGGTCCGCTCACTCGAGTACTCCTCTTTGTCCCACTTATCGGGGCCATCGTGGCGACTGTTGCGCTCACAAGTTCTCGAAACAGGATCAACGAGGAGGGAAATTCCAACCTTACCGGCGAAGTCCGCGCAGTTCGTGTGGGTTTCATTGGAAAAACGGCCATGCAGGTCACAACAACGCTCATTTTGTTTTGGATGATTTCAATGATGGGAGGATCTCCCACTCTGGAGACAAACATGTTCAATGCGGGCGCGGAGTTTTCGGAGGTGCTGTTGTACCTGCCACCGTTGATGCCCACAGCTGTAGTCTTGGCTGCTTTGTTTGAAGGCATCGTGTTCACCTATGCAGTCATCAAAAATGACATGTTCGGAATCGATGAACAACTCCGAAAAACATTCACAACGACCATCTTTGCAGGTTCCGGTGCCGTTCTCTTCTTGGTCAGCACCGAACTTATGGAATCCGTATTCGATCAAGGCTGGATTGGTGGCGTATTCATCGGCATGACGCTCCTCTTGATGCGAAAGCCGATTATCTCAACACTAGGGAATGTTTCAACAAAACTCATTCCTGAATCGCATACAAAAGAGGAGTTAGGCTATCTTGAGATGTATTACCTGGCAAAAAAGGACCACAAAATCACTGACAAAGAACGGTCAATGTTGGATCTACAAGCAAGAGCATACGGGCTCACAGAAGAGCGGAAATTGTATCTCGAACAATGGTATGAAGAAATCCTGACAACGGGTGAAAACAAGACTTACCTTGCGGAAAAATATGGGAAAAGTGGAATCAATATGATGAGTGTCTTTGGCACAACAGGTGAAGCGCCCATCGATGAAAGAGAAATCCAAGAAGCGTTTACAGAGATGGACAAAAACCGTGACAATGTAATTTCATTGAGCGAATTTTCCGAAGCTCCAGAGGTGACCAAGCTACCAGAAGCAGCACGAGAAGAATTGTTTGAAGAAATTGATCTCAACAAAGACGGTGTCATTCAATTCGACGAATTTAGAATCCAAGCGCAAGTCACCGAATCCGAGGTGTTGAACATCACGAAGGAAGATGCATATCTTGAGGTGTACAAGGTGGCGATGGACGACCTGATCATCACAGACGATGAGCGAAAAATGTTGGAAATTCAAGCCAAAACGTTGGGAATCTCACAACAGCGCGCCACCGAATTAGAAGACAAATACAATTCTACCCTGGAAGAAGGGACTGATGCGAACAAATGAAACCGTGCATGAAGGCCATCCTCCTCCCTGATATGACATCACCTTTGGCAGACTGGTAGCTTCCATTTCTTCTCACGCGTCGTTCATCGGCACCATCAAGACCGGGATGGCCATGGTGCATCCGTGTCGAGGATTGAGGACATCGGCGCCTCCGGCAGCGACCTGCTGCTGGTCGTGGAAGCGCAAGGCCCCATGGCGGGAGCCCCCATCGTGCTGTTCTCGCTGCTTCTTCTGTTGCAAGGCCATCGACGCTTGCCTGTGACGGCGTTCGCGATCGGCGCTGCAGCAGGATACGTCCTTGCGCCAAATATGCTGGACCTTCTCCTCTCGGCTGGCATCGAATCCCCCCTCGACACCGCGCAAAGTCAGATCGCCTGTGCTGCATTGATTGGCGTCATCATGGTCTCCGTCGCCCAAGCAAGCCTCCGGATGATGGCCGGTCTGATGGCGTTCATCGGCATCACCGCCGCCGTACAGGCCCTCTACGTCCGAGGCATCGACATTGAGCAGGGTGAGTTCATTCCCATCATCGCCGCCCTGATCACGTGGTATTTCACCCGCTCAGTCCGTCGGCTCCTGCCCACGATTGCTGCAGCGGCCGTCGGCTCGGTCGGTTTGCTTGTGGGCGTGTTCATCCTGCTGGAGATGCCGGTGCTGACGCTCCACCCCGGAGCATCCACCACGATTTGGTTCGCCATTCCCATCGCTGGAATGAGCTTCGTGTACCAACACCGGGCCGCGAAGAAGCGTGCGTCCAAGAAGGAACTTGAGGGCCTGATGAAGGACCCGTCGATGAAGAACTTGAGCGATGCGCAAAAGCGCGAACGGGCCCTCGAAGTGCAGCAACGGCTCAAGTCGGGTCGGAAGATCAGCGGCGGTGGCAAGGTCGGCGGGAAAAGAACGGGAACCATCCGCCGCCGACGCGACCCCTTGGAACAGTACCTGACGCCGTACGGAAAGTCGGTGTTGGACCGCCAAGCCCTCGAAAACTCGCGCAGGTACCGACGGCAGCGTTCAAGTCCAACCTCCGTTTCAGACGAAGCGTGAACCTCGCGAAGCGAGGCGCAGGTGACCTCTCCATGCGAACACTGGCCTTTCTGCTGACCACCATGATGCTGACCCTGCCGTTGGCAGGTTGCCTTGGTGGCGAAGAAGCCGAACCGGAAGCCCCTGCGCCAACGGTATGGGACTTCGAGCGGCCTGAATTGACCTGGTACCACATGCCCGGCGCCGTGGACGCGTGGGGCAACGACAGCCTCGTGCTCGAAGGTCGCAACGCGCCCTTCCATGCCATGGGCACCTACTACGGCATCGGCATGTCCACCTTCGAGCCGACGATGGGCATCACCGAGTCTCAGACCCTCTTCATGAGTTCCTACGGCAACGGACCCGGCGGTTCCACCGCCGTGGTGGCCTGCGATTTGATTGGCATGACCACCGTGTTGGACTACTCTTGCGAGAACGTCTACGACCCACTGCTGCCCATTGCGAACTCCAACGACCCTTACATCTACGTCGACCCGTGGACCAGCCGCATCATGAAATTCGACATGCACGCCCTGCTCGGGATGACCGTCGAATGGTCCGACGACGAAGGTGCATCGTGGAACGGACCCAGCGTGGCCACGCAGATTTACTCGGTGCAGGACCACCAAACCATCGCGAGTTCGAACATGGAAGCCCTCTTCCATCCGACCACCTGGATGTTCTGCATCAACGGCAACGCACCGCACCCCCTCTGCTCCTCAAGCCAGGACGGAGGCGCCACGTGGGGACCTGAAACTTCGGGTGCTCCTGTGACCTGCTCGTCCGGTGGGCTTTCCGCGCACCTGGTCGGCAGCGTGGACGGCAATTTCTACCGCGGCAACAAGGGATGCACAGGCGAAGGCTACTCGGTGTTCCGCACCACCAACGCGGGCATTTCGTGGACCGAACACCCGCTCCCGACCTCCGTGACCGGCACCGCAGACACCTGGAACGCCGAAGAAGCGCAGGTGGAGGTCGATTCCGCCGGCAACGTTCACGCCATGTGGATGGGCTTGGACGACATGCCCTACTGGTCCTACTCGCGTGACCAAGGCACCACGTGGTCCAACGCGACCATGATCGCCCCACCCATCGGCTTGACCGGCACCGGATTCCCCGTGGTCGTGGCCGGCGACGAAGGCACCGTGGCCTTCGGATACGTCGGTGAAGACGCCCGCGAAGAGGAAATCTGGAACGCTTACCTCACCTACGCGACGGACGCCTTCAACGAGACGCCCTTGTTGACAACCGTGCAACTGAACGCGATGGACGACCCAATCGACACCCTCGAGGACTGCGGCTACAACCGCTGCGGTGGCCTTGGTGACTTCCTCGACATCCGCGTCGATGCCGAAGGACGCACCTGGTTTGCCTTGGCCCACAACATCGGTGGCGACAGCGGCGCCGACGTCGGCATCTTCGCGACCTTCCACGAAGGTCCCAGCCTGCGCGGCGAGAACATCACCATGCTGGCACCGATGCCCGCCGGCGGTCCACAGACCCTCTGAGCATCACGCGCCTTCTGGCACGTCCATGAGGTTGATCTGACGCACGGCCTCGACCACGTCGCCGTCTTCCCACCAATCCACCGCGACAAAGGTCGGACGCTTGCCGTGTTGGACCCAGCATTCCGTGGCGCGTTCGACGATGAAATCGACCTCGTTCACCTCTTCAGCGCGCAGAGGATCGGAGAGTCCTGCTGGGCCACCAAGCCAGTTGTTCATGTGGTACACCGGCTGTTCTCCGTCACCGCGATGGACGTCGCAATTCATGTCCTCTGGCTCGCTTTCGGCGTAGTTCGTCGTCCATCCGTAGGTGGTGAACCCGTGGAAATGCGGGTGAGCAGCGTCGTTGGCCTGCTCCCAGAAGAGCACGAGGGTCGTGCCGTCGTCGACGAGTTCCCCCAAGGTCGGCCACGGCGTGTTCAATTCGTGGACGTAGACGCGGTCGGTCAAGTTTGCACCGCTGAACTGCGCCCACAGGTGGTCCGGCTCGACGTAATTCTCGATGAGGAGGGTCACCACATCACGTGGCGCTTCAGCCATGCGGGATTCGAGTTCGCTCAGCCACACGCTCGGATCCACACGCCCATAGGAACACGGACTAATCGCACCGTCGTGGCTGCCGTGGCAGAAGCGCACCTCGTCCACGAGCGGATCGCCCCGATCGATGTAGTGCGTGTCGAGCATGAAGGCACGCATGCCGGCGTCCCACTGCGCGTCAAGCCCACTGCGGTGGTTGCTGGCGGGGTAGAAGATGCCGTCTGCGTGCGTCGCGAAGGCATTGTGCGTTTCAGGGAAGGTGACCTCGTCGTAGGGACGGTCGCACAGAATCTCCATCCCGTTGCATTCACCCTCCGAGGTCTCCGCCTGGACCGGCGTCTCATCAGAGGAAAAGACGCTCCATGACACCGCCACCAAGAGCAGCGGCACAAGGGCAGCGAAGGCCCACCGCGTGGCGTTCATCGACCGGTGATTCAGGAGGGCTCCTCATCATCTTTGTCAAACACAGGTGGAGAGGACGGGAGGTGAGCTCGGCTCTGCCGTGCGAAGAGCAGAACACAGCAGAAGGCCTGAGGCCACGGCACGCTCGCAGCATCAAAAATCAGAGGGCCGTGGCCGGGAATTGAACCCGGGCTGGCAGAACCACAATCTGCCGTGCTAACCCCTACACCACCACAGCCAAGAGGTATCGCGCCGTCCTGACGCGCCTATTTCAACGCACCGCAACGTGTTTCTTCATGCCGCAGGAGACCCGTGCGTTCAAGTGCCGCTGGAGCCCAAGCCACAGCATGACCAAGGCACGTGTGGCGACCTTGCTCGTCGTGTTGATGCTCCTCCCGGCCCTTCCTGCCGGTGCACGAAGCGTGCACAGCACGGCTGATGTGGACCTGTTCCCGCAAGGCGTGTTCGATGAACCGACCGACTGGACCCTTGACGACAGCGTCAGTTTCAGCACAGCACCCGCTCAGCACACCCAGGCGATGGTGGCCGACGATCATCTGACCTTCATGCACGAGCGCCCAGAAAACCTCGTGGCGCAAACGGTCTGGGCGACCTCAACCCCAACCGACAGCAACGCCAGCCTCGGTGCGCCCGACGGAGCCTACACATGGAGCACCGGTCCAGACATCGACGTCAATGGATTCGACGTCAGCGGCCTGACCAATTACGCCGTGCGTGATGTCACTTTGCTGTTGGCCATCGAAGTGCCCGACGCCCTCTACCAAGACAAGGTCCGTATTTCCCACGAAACCGGCGGCGTGTTCGATCTGGTCAAGACCTGGTCCAACACCGGCGGCGGCATCGATTACATGGACGGTCAACCCTACCGCATCGGCCTTGACGACCCCAGCAACTGGACCTGGAGTGAATTGGCCGACCTCACCGTTCGTCTGGACTACGTGTCGGAAGGCACCACGGACGACAGCGTGCTTCGCGTGGACGCCGTTGGGCTGGAAATCGTGGTCCTGACGCCTTGGTACGGTGGTGAACAAGCGACGGCGACCTCCACGACCAGCAACGTGGAGATTCCCGTGCTCCACGTTGACATGGACGCCGGCACCACGGACGGGCTTTCTCTGGCCGCGTGCGGTCTCCAACCTTCGAGCGAGGGCACGGTGGGCCACTGGACCAGCGCGACCGTCGAACGCCCGGCCGATCAACGCCTTGGCCGAATCGCCTTCGCCTTTGACGGTCCGACCACGAACGTCAGCTTCGACGTCCGTACCGTCGCCAACGACGGCACAGCAGGCGCTTGGTCAACCCATGACACGAACACCTTGCTTCCAAACGTGGACGCCATCCAACTGCGCGTCTCGATGAACGAAGGGTGCATGACACGTCTCACGGTCGACGTCAACGACCCAACCCTGACCCTCGTCGGCCGCATCCACGGCGACGTGAACGGACTCTTGGAGAGCAGTTCGCGCTGGGCGGCCTACGTCAACGGCGTGGTGATCGCCAACGAGCCGGTCACGACCTTGGGCACCTTCCGCTTCGACCTGCCCGTTGGCCACGCTTTGGCTGAAGCGGACGATGAGGTCGAGATTCGGCTTGGTTCGGTCTTCACGTGGGACGCGGACGGCTCAGCCTCCAGCACCGCCGTGGAGTTCAGCGAAATCAGCCTGAGCGGCGGCTTCAGCGTCGAATACGACGAAGACCCTGTGTGCCAGAACGTGGGCGATCAATTCCTGACCGAGGACGCCGGTGGCATCGTGCTGCCCTTGATCACGCGATGCAGCGACGACCGCACCGCCAACGATGCGCTGACGGTCTCCTTCGTCAACACCGCACCCGAGGTCGTGGACGTGGACGTGGCCGAGGGACAAATCCGCGTCTCGCTTGTGGCCGAAGCCTCGGGCAACGCCGACATCACCACCACCGTCATGGACGCTGCAGGCAACACGTGGACGGAAACGTGGACCGTTCACGTCGCCAACGTCGACGACGCGCCCATCGTGGGCGAATTCCTTGGAACGGTGCCTGTGGAACACGAGGTCGAAACCACCGTATCCATCGAGGTCAACGATCCAGATTCCACCGACCTGCAAGCCACAACGAACCGATCGTGGGCCACCGTGGACCTCGAAGCGGGCGTGATTCGCCTCACTCCGCCCACCCCCGGCTTCGTTGCTGTGGGCGTGACCGTGTGCGATGCAACGTCGTGCACCGACCGCACCTTGGACCTCGACGTGCGAGCCTTGGCCGACCTCAGCATCGATGACATCTCGGCCCCGGCCGGTGAATACGAGGAAGGCAGCATCGTGGACATCGCCGTGTACGTGCGAAATTCCGGAGCCGTCACAGCCACGCTGGTCGACGTGCGCCTGACCGCCGATGGGACCTTGATCGGCACCGGAGAAATCCCGCTGATCGAACCAGGCGGCCTTGGCGTGGTGGAGTTCTCATGGCGCGTGCCTGAGAACGGCGACGCCCTCGTGCGCATCGAAGCAGAGGTGGACCGCAGCGCGACCACCGACGAGCGCGACGAATCCAACAACGTCGAGAGCTTGCCCGTCACAACCGTGCCTGCCCAAAGCGACCAGAACGAAGGCTCATCGTCTGGACCAGAACTGTCCGGCGGCTTGGTCGTCGGAGGGACCGTGTTCGTCTTGGTGGCCATCCTCGGGCTCTTCGCTGCCTTTGCGCCAAAGCGCATCCGCAAGGTCGAGTGAATCGACCCCTCAAGTCGCATAATGCCCGAAAGGCGCTGAACCTTCATATGCGAAGAGCGGGGGCCTCGGCTCCTCCTGAGGCCGTGGGGGCCGTCCGGAAACGGCAGGAGAGGTTGTGGGAACCATGCCGGAGCTGAAGATCCGCATTGAAACGGATGAATACATCTACGAAGAGTACATCGAAGCGTGATCAAGCCTCGGGAGAGGTCCACGAACGGGGGTACACCTCGGTCGTCATGACCACCGTCTCGGCTTTTGCCACTTCGCCGTCGGACATTCCTTGGATGGAGGCGCTGTCCACGCTCAACCGCATCAGGGCAATCAGCTCGCCCTTGAGGGTCATCGCCGCAACCAGGGAACCCGTCGTCCAACCGCCGTCCACCGACACCACGCCAGGACGCATGAGGGGAGCACCGTGAGCCACGGCACCAACGGCCGCATCCCGCACCACGACCGTCGGCAGGTCCTCGACGAGGATTTCGATGGGGTGGAGCATCCGAAGAAGGGCTTCAGGTTGCTCTTGCGAGGACCAGAGCCAATGGGCATCTGCCACCTGCTGAAGGGTCGCGGAGGCGCTGAGGTCGAAGCGACCTGAGGCTGAACGGCGCAATTCAACGAGCTTGACGGGGCGGTCGAGGAAGAGCCCAAGATCGCGGGCCATGGTCCGGATGTAGGTGCCCGCCTCGCAGGCCACTTCCAACACAATGTGCGTCGGGCTGCGGCTCAGCAGGACCAAGCGTTCAATGCGCCGGGTGCGGACCTGAACTTTGACGGCAGAGATCTCGGGTGGGACGTTATAGATGCGGCCACGCAGACGTGACAGGCCTTCTTCGAGGGCTTCATCGGTGACCGATTCAGGAACGTCGAGCACGGAGATGTAGGTCTTGTCGTGGGTCAGGACCTTCCCCGTCAAGCGCATGGACTTGCCAAAGGTCAACGGAAGCACACCGGTCGCAAAGGGATCGAGGGTGCCACCGTGGCCCATGCGTTCGAGACCGAACTTGTCGCGCACCCAAGCCGTAACCTGGTGAGAGGTGGGTCCCGCGGGCTTGTCCAGAAGAAGAACACCCGACGCAATGCGTTGTTCGATGGTCCGTTCTTCGGGGCGTTGCCCGTAGGCAGGATCGGTGGTGGCCTCGGCGTCGAGCACGATGTGGGTCATTCCGAATCCTCCTCAATCATGGCAACGACGGCCTCAACGACCGCTGCTGCGTTAAGTCGACTCGCGTCGAGCCTATGTGAATAGGGTTCCGCATCCTCTGGCTGCAAGCCATAGAGTTCCTGGAAGCGTGCGCCGTCCACAGCACGGCGTTGACGGTTGGCGTCCAGCGCGTCTTCGAGTTCGCCTCCTTCGCGCATGACGACGCGACGAGCGCGTTCTGTTGCGTCCCCCTCAAGCCACAAGCGAATTCCTCCGAGTCCAAGCCGGTACGCCCACCAGCCTGCCATGCGGCTTTCAACAACATCGGGGCCACCTTCGGCCTACATCCTTTCTTGAAGCAAGGCGTCCAGATCACGGTCGACCGAAGCGTCCTCCGCACAAAGACGGCCAAAGGCCCCGAGGTCAAGCCCACGTCGCGCCGCTTCTTCACGGAAGATTTGCCCCCCGTTGAGGGTGCTCCAGCCGTACCGTTCGGCCAAGGCAGCCACCAAGGTGGAGGTGCCGCTTCCGGGATGTCCTGAGACCGTCACGCGGACCATGCTCACACCCACTCATGGAAGCAGGTTTGACAGACCTTGGTCCGAGGCCCTTCCCGGCGAACTTGATCGCTCCAACACGTGGGGCACATCACGCCCTTGGTCGCGGCGGCCACGGGTGTTTCAGACGCTTCTTCGGACTCGGCCTTGGAGGCCGAACCGTCGTTTCGCTTACGAGGACCGTCGCGGCGACGGCGTTGCTCCTGACGGCGCTTTGTGGAAGCGTCAGAACCGCCCTTCTTGCCTTGAATCAGGTGCAGCAGGGGCTCTGGAATCGTTTCAGCCGCCTCCACCAAGGGGTGGCGGCGGTAGCGAAGGAGCTTGATGTGACGGTCCACAACGCGCCCAAGTGGGGCGCTCATGCAGATGTAGGCACAAATCCACGCAGGGAACAGGAGGAAGCGGTCGTTCAACCCCCATTCAGGAGCCCACGGGAGGGAGATGTAATCGACACGGAAGTCTTCCACGGTGGTGGTCAACCAAGCGAAGATGGCGATGATGAACACCATCGTGAACATCATTGGCTTCATGGCGCCCATCTGCACGCTCAACTGTTCAGGCATCATTTGCTGCTGGAGGGTCATCGCCTTGTCTTGGAGCGTAGAGTCGCGCGACATCCTCGCTTCGTTCATGATTTGACGGACTTGGCCCTGTCGGTGCTGGAGGTGGGCCTGCGCGATGGGATCCATGAACAAGTTCCGAAGAACGGTGTTCACCAGCATGGAAGCACTGCCCAAGATGAGCAGGGTGATGATGACGAAGCGCTCTTCGGGGAGCACGGGCGACAGGATTGGGTCAGCAATGTCGCCAAGCGTGTTCCTGATGCTCGGGTTGACGACGAGCAGGACCATCATGAGCATCATGGCCAGCATGGTGAACATCGCCCCTTGTGGGGGCGCGGGCGGCGCAGCACCGCCGGGGGCCGATGGGGTGCTCACGTTCCGACGGCGTGCATGCACGGCATGAACGTTCGCCCGTTGACCCACGTGGCTGATGCCTTCAAGTCCCTCCCCGTCCACCGCCAACCATGCGCCGCCGAAGTCCGCTTGAGGTCAAGGCCGGTTGGACACATCCCTTGCCGATGCCCATGCCCGGTCAACCCGTCAGTGCGACGGTTGAGGAAGCCGAGGACCAATTGGCGCGTCTCCCGGTCACCCCGCGGGTCTTCTTGTGGACGGAAATGGAGCAGCGTTGTCCGGAAGGGTGGGGGCATTTGCCCAGCGTTCGACCGGGCGCACCCCCTGAATCCATTGAGGCTGAACTTGGCGCCTGGATGCGCCAATATCCCGAGGCGTGGTTGGCGGTGGATTTGCGCGTCGGCACCATGGCCCCCGCCACGAGGACGCCGTTGGAAGATCTGCTGAAGAACATGCGACGCCCAGTAATCCTGATCATCGACGACGAGGAGGAGCCGGAGCTCGCTCCCCGCTGGAAGTTGCCGTTCTGAATCAAACGTCGAAGATGAAACCGCAGTCGCATTCCGTTGCGTCCGCGGCCACGTCCTTCATGCAGATTGGGCACGACTTGGTTTCCGCCGCCTCGGCTTCGGGCTCAGCGTCTGCTTCGCCTTCGTCCGCTTCAGCCTCTTCGGCAGGCGCTTCATCTTCGGCTTCCTCGGCGTCTTCCGCGTGCGCTTCGTTCCAAGCGGTAGCGGCGTCCTCCAATTCTTGCTTCTTGAGGTAGTTGTTGCCGTCGTGGTCGAAGGAGGAGGCGTGGGCGATGAACGCGTCACGGTGCTCCGCATCGATGCCGTGGGCTTCCATCACGCGGTCGAGCACGTCGTCCCGGAACTTCATCGCGGGTGCGGACTCTTCCTCGCTGCTCTCGTCCTCAGCCGCTTCCGCAACTTCGGGTTCTTCGGCCACAGCGTCGTCGACTTCGATTTCGTCACCGAAGACCGCTCCGTGGAAGGTGTTCAGCAGGTCGGTGTCGATGTCGCCTTCGCCCTTGATCATGTAGGACACATCAATGCGCTCGGCCTTTCCGACGCTTGGCACATGCCAGACAACGGTGGTGCCCGAGGCGTCGCTTTCCTGCGTGTATTCCACGTCTTCGACGGGTTCTTTGTTGGCGCGGACTTCGCATCCATCCATCTCGTAACCGGGAGGAATGACGTCCTTGAGTTGAACGTCAGCCAGGGGCGTGTCACCGTTGTTCTCGAAGAGAATGAGGATCTCGTAGCGCCCGCGGCCGCCGGCTTTGAGGGCCTGCTTGCCTGCGGAGAAGTCGCGTCGGTGGTGCACGACGCGAACCGAGGGTGCGGATTCCACGTCTCGCTCGCAAACCGGGCCATAGCGCTCGCAGCTAAACTCACCGCGGGCGGGTGCGTCCACGCGCTCGTTTTGGGGCGAAGGATCGGGTGCGACCAAATCGTAGGTCACGAGGACCTCCTCTCCGGGCGCCATGCCGATTGGGCCCTTGCGGCCAATGGTCAGGGACAAGGTGTGACCTGCGCCGTCAGGGCTGTGATGCTCGCCTTCGAGGGTGATGCCTTCGCTGACCTCGGCCTTGAATTGCTCAGGCGGCAGGGATTGTCCCGCGTGCTTGATCTTCAGCGTCGAGGTGTCCACGGCGTGGAAGACGCCGGGGATGTCGTCGGTCAGGCGCATCAGGTTGATTTCCGACGAACCGGTGTTGGTGATGCGGATTTCAGCCTGAACGGATTGCTCACGGTAGGATTGGAGTTTCGCCTTGCTGTAGGTCTTCTCGACCTTTCCGTCAACAACTGAGAGGTCGCGTGCGGTCATGGTGAGGGTCCCTTCCGTGGTGGCGCTCGTGCGCGGAAGCACGGTGTAGGACAGTTCCCACGTCAGGTCAGGCTTCTCTGCGGAGGCCACGCTGACGGACTCGGAACGCCATTCGCCATGAGGCGCAACGTCTTCGTTGACGTCGCTGAAGTCAAAGAGCAACTCATCGCTTCCCTTCAAGCGAGCCTGGAGCTTGACCAGATCCACGGCGAACGACGAGCGGTTTTCGAAGACGGCGGTGACTTCCCACGTGTCGGGACGCTCGCCTTCGACGGAGCGCATGTAAGCGAATCCACGGCAGAAGGCATCGAGGTCTTCGAAGTTCATCGTGGAGAGGGCTGCGTCAGCACGGTAGGTGGCCACGGCTGAACCGCTGGACACGGCGTCCTTGCTGTCGACGGTGAGGGAACCACGAACGACCACGGAACTGGAATCCCCAGCTGCGAGGTGCCCGACCTCCCAGGTCAGGGTGCCGTCGTTCACCGTGGCGTGTTCCACTTCGGTGACGTTCATGCCGGCAGGCAGTGGGCGGGTGACCACCACATCATGCAGACCGGTTGCGGCGACGTTGCGCACTTCAATCTCAAGCGAGATGGTGTTGTCCGCGCCCATCGCCAAAGAGAGCGAGCGCTCCTTGTCGCGGGCAGGGTTGGTGTCGAAACGCTCGGTCATCTGGAGCATGTTGCGATCGGAAACAGTGTATTCCACGCTGTGTTCTTGGCCGGGCTCAAGTTCTTCCACGCTGATGACGTGACCTTCGAGGTCGGTCGATCCGGCGTCGGCCATGACGGCGTCGACGTCGTAAACACGGTCGCCCTTGGATGGGTTGGACAGGGTGACGGTCCCAGAAACCGATTGTTCGGTCACGTGACCTTCGGCATCAACCGTGGTGTGTTCCACTTCGTGGATGCTCCCTTCGAGCTTGTCACCAACGATGTTGTCGACTTCGTCCGTCGATCGGAGAACAGCACCAGCCACAACGCCGGAGAGGCCTTCTTCGGTGGCGTCGAGTTTCGCTTCGCCTTCGCCTTGGAGTCCCTCGACGGGGAGGGCTGAGGTCAAATCAGGCAGATCAGCGGGCGGCGCAGGAGGCGCAAGCAAGGCGTCAGCAGCCAAGGGGTCCGCAGGGGGCGCAGGAGGCGCAAGCAGGGCGTCTGCCAAGGGGTCCGCAGGGGGCGCAGGAGGCGCAAGCAGGGCGTCTGCCAAGGGGTCCTCAGGCGGCGCAGGAGGTGCGGGCATCGCCAACGGGTCAGCCGTCAAAGCATCAAGACCGGGCGGCGCAGGA
>DALQ01000033.1 GCA_002496845.1 Euryarchaeota archaeon UBA495 | reverse complement strand
CGTTGCATGCATTGTGAGGTGCGTGGAAACGCAGGAAGTGCGTTGTTTGTGGAAGATTCCGTGGACCTCTGGATCGAAGACCTGCTCGTCGAAGACGTCGCTCCCGGCGAAGTGCCCATCTCCATCGACAACTCCAACCTCAACACCGGTCAACGCGGCGGGCGATTCCGCATGATGAACATCACCGTCTGGGCGAACGCGACCGACGGGGGCGGCAATGCTCTCCCTGCGTTCGACATACAATCGGCAGACGGGGCCATCGAGCGACTCGACCTTCATGGCGTTCACGCGGGCGTCGTCTGGAACGCGGACCTCCCCGGGCAGCGCGTCTCGTACCTGCACGATGCCACGCTGGACGACGCTGGCTGCTTGGACCTGAGCGATCAAAAGTTGCTCCGCATCGACCGTTTGGACGTGTCCGGGTGTGCCGACGCCTTGGTGTTGAGCGCTTCGGACGTGAACATCACGGACAGCGACTTGACGGTCTTGGCCACCACAGGAGCCGACATCGACCTGACCGATGGCTCCACCCTTCACCTCTCCAACAGCCCCGTCGATGCTTCGACGCTCCTTTCCATCGATTCAACAAGCATGGTGGAAGAAGCTTGGCCGGTGGAGGTCTGGGTGCGGAACCTCATCGGGAACGGCGTTCCATACGCCTCGGTTGACCTGTCCTTCACCGCCGTGGCGCCCGCACGCACGCTGTCTGCGGACGTGAACGGTCAGATGGTGCTCGATGACGCCATCGCACGTGTGTTCGACAGCAACGGCGCTTCAGCGTACGGGACCGTGAACGTCACGTGCAACTACGCTGGCGTATCGACCAGCGTCGAGGTTGCGTTCACCTCTGCCACAACGGTGTATTGCGATCTGCCGTTGTCCAACCAAGCCCCCTTCGTCAACTGGACCTCGCCTGAAGATGAACTCACCTTCCCGTCCAACGGTGAGGTGCTGTTCGACGCAAGCACCACGTGGGACATGGACGACGACCCGTTGACGTTCAAATGGTTCAGCACCCTTGACGGAGACATCTTCCAGAGCTGCGACGGGTCGCCGCCCGTTGGCTCCCCGAATCCGCAGGAGGGTGCACCGTTCACGGTCAACGGCAACGACCCAAACGGTTGCACCCTGAGCGATGGTGTGCACGTCATCAGTCTCCAGGTGTGCGACCCGACCCACTGCGTCAGCCGAAGCCGGACCATCGAGTTGGTGAATTTGGCCCCCGTCCTCTTGCTGGACTTTGAGCCCGAGCTCAATCAGTGGAGCGAACTTGTGATGCCCCAAACCGGGACTTTGACGATCAACACCACAGGGACCTCTGACCCAGAAGGCGATGTCGTGTATTGTGGCATCGAATTTCAGGGATACACTGGTCAGGTCCCTCCTGTGGACGATACGATTCCTTGCCCTACTGAACTGACGTGGACGTTCAACCATGTGCTGGACGACACCCCCCCCCTCTTCCAAATGACCGTCATCGCTTGGGACGACCTCGGCAACAACGACACGTACCCCGTGCCCGTGATGTTGTACAACGAAGTGCCTGAGCCTTCCTTTACCGTCACCCGGGACAGCAACGCTTCGTCGTCGATGGTCACGCTGGACGCCTCCATGGTCGTAGATCCTGAAGGAAACCCACTCACCTACACGTGGTCGTCAAACGTTGACGGCGTGCTTTCCGAAGGCGAAGGGCCGACGTTCAACACGTGGAGCGGTTGGCTGAGCCGTGGCGTGCATGTGCTGACCTTGAGCGTCAACGACAACCGACCAGAGCACGTTGGCTCGCCCCGTTCGACCACCATGTTGCTGGACGTTGACGACAGCCCGCCACGGGCCGTGATTGCTTCTCCGTCCGACGGAGACGTGGTCGAGAGCGCGGACTTGCTCAGTTTCAGCGCCGAAGGTTCGGGGGATTGGGACGCTTCATGCAGCACCTTCCCAACCAACCAGTCGTGGTGGTGCGTGCCTGGTCAGCCAGCAGGTGGCTCACAGTACCTCAACGTGGTATGGACCAGCGACCTTGACGGTCGCCTGACTCCAGAGGGCGTCGATTGGTTGCTCTTCGACGCACGCCTCAGCGCGGGGAACCACACCATCACGCTCTCCGTTGATGACGGGTTGCACGAACCCGTTGAAGCGACGATGACCATCGAAGTGCTCACATCGGCTCCTGTGCTCGATGTGGCCACGCCACTTCCAGGCCACAACCAATCGTCGTCGCAACCGCTGGCCATCGACGCCCGCTCGTCCTTCGATGCCGACGGGGATGCGTTCACGATGTCCATCACCGTCGACGATGAACGCCTTCTTGACGGGGTGGACGCGTCGAGGCTTCACCAGATTTGGCTGCCCTCCGGGGACCACGACGTGACGTTCATTCTCGAGGACAGCACCGGTGCAGTGCGTACCGGCGTCGTGCCTGTGACGCTCGACCCATCCCCGCCGACGGCGATGGTGCTGTCTCCTGACGATTTGGCCTCCTTTGCCCCCGGGGCAGAGGTGCTGCTGGCCGATGGTTCAGTGGACCGTGACGGTGATTTGGTCAACCGTGAGTGGCGCCTGTGGACCGGCAACAGTTTCGACGTCGTGAGTTCAAACGCCAACCACTCGCTGAAACTGGCGCCGGGGACGCATCACTTGTCCGTGTACGTCCAAGACGCTCGCGGTTCTTGGGCCGAAGACCACGTGAACATCACCGTACAGTCGAGCCTGCCTCGCTTTGTTTCCGGCAGCCTTCAGGTCACACCAAACGAAGTGCTGGTCGGCGAACTCACCACCCTTCGCATCCTCGCTCAGCTCGAAGACGCTGACGGAACCACCGATGACGTGCAGGCCACGGTTACCCTCGGCGATCAGCAGTGGACGTTCAACCTCTCCGACGACCTCGGCGACGGTTTCTGGGAAGGAAGCATTGAGGTGATTTTTGACGACGTGGGCAGCCCTTACGTGCGCGTGGTGGCCACAGACGGAGTGGGCGATGCCGCTCAAATCGACGTCATCTCCACGACCTTCGGGGCCGTTGAATCCGGTTCTGACGGTCGCGCCGTGATGTTCGCTGCTGCGGGGGGCGGTCTTGTTGTGGCTCTCTTGATCCTTAACGCCATCTTGGCGCGCCGTCGCCGTATTTCGGACGTGGACCTCATCGCTTCATGGGGCGTGCTGCAAGAGGGCAAGGTCACTCCGGACCTCTCTGAAGATGCCGAAGAAGACGCCACTGGCGACGACCCCTTGAGCGACGCAGAGGAAGAACAGCCCACCGGTGGCGGATTCGACTGGGATGCCGTGTGAGCGTCACGCTTCGAGCGTGCCGTCGTCCGAATCCGTGTTGTCTTCATTCGGACCCCAGGGGGTCACGGTCTTGTGCAGGCCAAAGCGGCGTGCGTAGAGGAATTTCAGGTTCTTCCAGCCGTCGCCCCACGTGTGGATTTCTGCGTCTCCGACGCGCGGGCGGTACGGCACGGAGATTTCGATGGCTTTGCTCTTGCCAAGGTGCCGCCGCGCGAGGATTTTGATTTCCTCCGAGAGCGGCATACCGTCGTTGGTCGGGCGCATCGCTTCGTTCTCAAAGATGCGTTTTCGGAAGACCCACATGCCCGATTGCGAGTCTTTGATGCCGTAACCAAAGAGCATGCGGGCATTGAATGACAGCATCCAGTTCCCGAAACCATGCAGGCCCGACATCGAACCTTCTTCAGCCAACGTGAGGCGATCACAGGTGATGAATTCGAGGTTGTCGCGAAGCAATTTTCCGACCAATTCAGGGATTTTTTCTGCAGGGTAAGTGCAATCGGCGTCCATGGTGACGATGACGTCGCCTTTGGCAACCTCAAATCCCGTGCGGTAAGCGCGTCCGTACCCCTTCCTTGGCTCAAGATGGACGCGTGCGCCTTTTTCGAGGGCGATGGCACGTGTGCGGTCCGTCGAAGAGCCGTCCACGATCATGATTTCAAGGTCCTTGCACCAATCCCTAGGAATGGCGTCGATGGTCGCGCCGATGGCTTCTTCCTCGTTCCGGGTAGGAAGCAGCACCGTCACGCTGACGGGGAGCCGGTCAGCCATGCCTCGGCGACATGGCTAGGGGACTTGAATCCCGCCCCTGTTGTGGGCTGGGGTGTTCACGAAAGACTGAGGTCGTCTCGGCGAAGGTTGGACCACATCACGCGGACGGCCAAACGGGCCCTTGTGAACAAGCCGACCTTTGGTCGGTGGGTGAAGACGGCGCCCTCGGTCCTCACGATGGAGGCGAGGAGGGATTCGTAGGCGTCCACCATCATGCCGGGTTGGGCACGCGCACGGCGGTCCAGCAAAGGCAGGAGGTCCTTGGCGGAGGACTGGTGGCCTTCGACGGCTTCGCAGTAGTCTCGAATGAACGCACGCCATCGGTGGTCCTGTTCGATGCGAGCATCGCTGAGGTCTTCTTTGCTCAATCCATGGGATTCCAGCACGTCGAGGGGGAGGTAGACGCGGCCACGCTCAAGGTCTTCTTGCACGTCCCTGAGGATGTTGATGAGTTGCAATTGGATGCCCATGTCAATCGCGTGCAGACGAGCACGTGCGTCTTCGTAGCCGTAAATTTCAATCAAGACCAAACCGACGGCTGAGGCGACCTTGAAGCAGTAGGCTCGCACGTCCTCCCAACTCCTGACTTCGGTCGGGAACAAATCGTCTTCCATGCCGTCGATGATGGTTTCAAGGTCCAGAAGGCGGACGCTGTAGGTGTTCATCACCCACGCCATGGCCCGCATCACGGGGTGTTCCCCTGCCTTTGGAGCCTCGCCGGCTGCAAAGGCCCGAAGGCGAAGGCGCATCGCGGAGAGGGCTTCAAGCCTCCATCGTGCCAGGTCTTGAGGATCCGACGGGCGTCGCCCGTGCTGCTGAACCAATTCGTCCATCCGTGCTTCGCTGAAGGCCAGCACTTCGTCGGTGATGGTGAGCCGTTCTTCAGCATCGCCGTCCACGATGTCATCGACCCACCTGCAGTACGCGTACACCGCATTCACGGCGGCCCTCTTCATGGCCGGCAAGGAGCCGAAGGAAGCGACGAACGAGGACGAAGCTTCCCGAGCACGACGCTCACACGCGTTCAAGGCCAAGCGAAGTTCTGTCATGTGCCCCCCTCCTCAAGCCGTGGGCTCGCCGCCCTTATGAGGGCGGGGTGCGCCAATGCTCTTGAGTGCTCGCCGTCCATTCTTGGACCGTCGAACCGAGTCAAACCAGATGCCAACACCGTTCCAATCTGGAATGATGCCGAGATCGTCAAGGACGAGTTTGCTGGAAATCCGAGCGCTTTCGAAGATGACGGGAAGCCCGGAACCGGGGTGGGTTCCGCCACCGACCAGGTACATGCTGTCGACGTCTTCGAACCGGTTGCGAGGGCGTCGCCAGAGCATTTGGTCCAAGCCGTGAGCGAGGTTGAAGACCGCGCCACGGTAGCAATAGTCGCCCCAGTCGTCGGGCGTCATCATCATCTCCGTGACGATGTGATCGCGGATGTTCTCAAAGCCGAGTTTGGTTTCGATCTGGTCGAGGATGCGCTCGCGGTAATCCGCGCTGATTTCGGACCACGTCACGTTGGGGTGAATCTGGGTCACGGGGACCAGAACGTAGACCGTCGAGCAGCCTTCTGGTGCCATTTGCGGGTCGGTCACGCACGCGTTTTGAACGTAGACCGACGGGTCGTCCCAGGTCACTTGGTTGCGTTCCTCGATGTCCTTGAGGTTCTCCACGTAGGTGCTGGATGCGTAGATTTGGTGGTGGGGGAGGTGCTCGTAGGTTCGGTCAACACCGAGGTAGAGCATGAACGTCGAGCAGGAGTACTTCTTCTTCTCCAGCTTGGCGTCGGTCCAGCGGCGTCGGTCGGCGTTGGGAACCATTTCGGTCATGGCCTTTGCAAAGTCTGCGTTGACCACCACAGCGTCCGCCCGGTGCTCACCGGTTTCGGTGACGATGCCGACGGCTCGGCCGTTTTCGGTGATCACGCGGTCGACGGCTTCGCCAAGGTGGATGTTGACGCCGAGTTCCTCGGCGATTTCGGCCATCCTGACGGGAACGCTGCCGAGTCCACCCATGGGGTGGAAAATGCCGTGCTCGTATTCGAGGAAGGCGAGGATGGTGAACAACGAAGGGCAGTTGAACGGAGACATGCCGAGGTACTTCGTCTGGAAGGACATGGCCAAAAGAAGGCGATCGTCGTCAAACAAGCGCCCAAGATCGTCGGCCACGCTGCGGGTTGGGCGAAGGACGGTTGCTGCGCGCATCGCTCGCTTGGAGAGGAGGTCGCCAGGGCCGTTCCAGGGTTCTTGCAGGCAGGCCTTGGAACGTTCGAGTTTCTTCCTGTTCTCTTCGACGTAGGTGACGAAGGCCTCGGCATCTTTGGTGCCGGAGAGCGCTTCGATTCGATCTTTCATGAGATCGAGGTCGCTGGTGCAGTCCAACTCGCCGCCTTGTCCAAACACCAGGCGGTAATTGACGTCAAGGCGTGCCAAGTCCAAGTCGGCGTGTGCGTCACGACCGATGGCCTGGAAGATGTCTTCGATGACCTCGGTGTAATGGAAGAAGGTGGGTCCAAGGTCGAAGGTGAATCCTTCTTTTTCGATGGTCCGGGTTCGGCCACCAACGCGGTCAGACTTTTCGAAAATGCTGACCTTGACGCCGGCCTTGGCCAAAAGCAAACTTGCTGCAAGGCCACCGGGACCAGCGCCGACGATGATGACGTGTTGTTGTGACATCGTCAGAACATCGGCATTCACGGTATAAAGGACCGTTTCCCATCGTCACGAAAATCAACGCACGTCAAGGATTGGCCCGGGGCATTAGGACTCATATTTTCACCTGACGTCGTCGTTTCGGCACCGCGCTTATACACCTCGGTTCGGTCTGTTGTGCCATGCTGATTGACCCAACCATGCTGGTCCCGCAAGGGCCATGGTGGTTGGTGCTCGGCCAAGCCGTCGGTGTTTACCTGCTGGTGGACTTCATTTCTGGCATCATCCACTGGTCCGAGGATCGGTACGGCTCCGAAACCACGCCGCTCATCGGGAACGCCATTCGCAAGAACATCTTGCACCATCACCGCCCGCGCCACATCACACGAATCACTCTGTGGGAGGCTGCCAGTCCAACGATTTTCATCTCGTTGTCAATCTTCGGTCTTGGAACGTTGCTGGGCTTTTTCGGGTGGCAACTTCTCCTCCTGATGTTGCTTGGCATGAACGTGAACACCGTTCACCGTTGGGCTCATTCGACGCCGAGGGAACTTCCATGGTTCATCCGAACTCTGCATAGACTTCGCCTTATCCAAACCCCAAAGCATCACGCCATCCATCACGGCTTGCCTCGCGTCACCCACTACTGCGCGTTCACGAATTGGCTGAACCCGGTGCTCGAAAAAATCCGGTTTTGGCGGGGCGCGGAATGGTGCATTGCCGCCCTGACTGGTATCCGTCCTCGCGAAGACGACTCGCTTCCAGGTGTGGGGCAAACGCCCCAGTGGATCATCGACCTCGATAAAGAGTTCCGAGTATCAGCTCGCGAGCGGGGTTCCGCCGAGACGTGAACGCTGCTTTGAGGCTGGAAGGTTCACGCTGGCCTCGGGCATGATGGCCTTGAACGCGTCAAGATGGGGACCCATCGAGGAGATCAGGTCCACGTCCGGGTGGCTGCGAAGCACCATGCCGTCCATGTACATCAGGGAGCGGATGATTGGGAACGCTTCTTCTCCAAAGGTGCAACCGGCGAGCACCGCCGTGCGCACCGTTTTCATCATCTGCTGGGTTAGGGAGACTTCGCTCACGCTGGTGCCGACAAAACCGTCGTAGAGGGTGTGCATGTCACGCATGTACCGCTCGAGTTTGGCTCCAGTGGGTGGCGTCGCCGCCATCCCGAGCATGGCCATGAAGGCGGTGTCAAGTTCTCCTCGGGCGAGGTGCTCGAAGAAGCCGAAAAGGGCGGCGCGCACGTGCTCTGGTGCCTCACAGATGGCCCCCGTGTCGATGAAGGTGTAGACGCCGTCGTCGCTCAGCATCGCGTTGCCAGGGTGCAGGTCTCCGTGGAAGGTGCCAAGGCCGAACATGAAAGCGCCCTGAATTCTGAACAACTGCAGCAGGTCGTCCCATCCAAGCGTCCCGTCGTCGATCCTGTCCTCGATGGAAGGCTCTCTGACGCGTTCGACGACAAGCACACGTTCACTGGAAATCTCGGTGTGAATCTCAGGGAAGCGGAGGCGTTCGAGCGGGAAATCGTCCTTGACGCTCTCAATGGCCTCTTGGAGACGGATTTGTCCCCGGCGTTCGTTGCGAAGATCCAGCTCATCCAAGGTGTAGGTCTCAATGTGGTTGAGCAGGGCCATCGGGTTGCCAACTTTTCGCAGGCGCGGTGAGAAAAACAAGACCGCTGAAAGCCATCGCTTCATGCGAGCGACGTCGGTTCGGAAGGGGCCCTCAAAGTCGTCTTTGACGAATTTGATGACGACCTCACGTCCGTCGGGCAGGGTGGCAGCATGCACTTGTCCAATGCTTGCAGCGGCCATCGGCTCTTCATCGATCGAGGCGAAGTGGTCTGCGAATCCAGGCGGGCAGTTGTTCGCGATCAAGCGGGACAACGGAGCGGCGTGCTTGGTATGGGTGCGTTGGTAGAGGCCCTGGAGTTCCAAGCAACGTTCGGGTGGGAGCAAGTCTGGCCTCAGCGCAAGGATTTGTCCGACCTTGACGGCCAGCAAGCCCATGCCCTTGATCTTCTCAAGATCGATGGGCCGACGGCTCCTGACCGTGCGGAAAAACCGGAGGAAAGTCCACAGACGCATGCTATCACATCGGCTTACCTGTTATCAAACGCCGTTCATGTTCAGGCTTCAGAACGGGTCAACAGGTGGTACTGCCAGAGGTCGTCGTGCGCTCCAGTGCCGTCTTGGCGACGGACGTCGACGTTTGAGCCTGGAGGGAAGCGGGTCATGAGAGCGCCTTCGATGATGCCGTCGTCCATTTCCCACATGGGCAGCACGTCGTCGTCTTCGGTGGGCGGATGGTGCAGGCCCACTTGGACATGGAACTCGGGTTCAATGCCGTACAGGAGCGTGCCCAGGCCGGCGTGTTCCCACCAATCCATCATCTCGTCCAAGAATTCGATGTCGTTGTCGATCGAGCGGAGGCTAAAGGCCAGTTCATGACCGACACGGTTGCCGACTTGACGGAGCATTCGACCAATGTCGATGCCGAGGACCTTCAGGTTCGACAAACGGCCGTCGCTGAGGCTTTGCCTGGCTTGGTTCACCGTGTCGCCTGCCGCCCGGAAGGCTTCAGGGTCGAACGGCGTGTCTTCTTCAGGAAGTTCGCCGTCAAAGTTGAGGGCGGAACTCAGTGATTCGAGGAAGGACCCTTCTCCGATGGTCAACCGAAGTGGATCGTTGATCCTGTTCTCTGTGAATCGGGCGACGGCGAAGTCGAAGGGAATGGCCTCCTCCCAGATGGCGTCGATGAGGTTCTCCTGGGAGATGGCGAAGGGTTCGGATTCGATGACCAGCGCTGCGTCTTCCTTTCCACGGCCGACGGGGTTTGCTTCGATGTTCAGGAATTGAATGACGTAGGATTGGTCCTGAAGGAACCCGTTGGAATCGAGTTCGTCGGCGTGACGGATTTCGATGCTGGGGTGGAGTTGCTCGTAGAAGCGCAGCGTGCGGGGTTCGAGTTGCGTGATGACCTGCACCACGACGCCACGAACGGCCGCGGTGTTCACGGCTTCAAGCGCTTCCGAACGGCACAGGTGAAGGATGCCGAAGCGACCCAAGAGCAACACGAGGCGCTCTTCGCTTTCCTCGGCCATGCGCTTCAGGCGGCGGTAGATGTGCACGCGCTCTTTGAGCACCGCGAAGCGCGGTTCATCGCGCTCCCTGCGAATGGCTTCGAAGGACGCTTCGTCGTTGGTCCCCTCGCTGAGGGTGTCGTATCCTTCTTGGAGGCGATCAAGTTGGGCGCGCCTCGTCTCAATGATGTGATGGACGGCCTCGTCGACGCGAAGGCTCGAGAATTGCATGGGGCGGTCGGCCGTAGCGGTCACGATGCCCATTTCTTGGAGACGCGACAAACTGTTGTAGGCGTCAAGACGCGTGGTGTCCAATTCTTTGGCGAGTTCGCTGGCCTTCATCTTGGGGTTGCTTCCAAGCACCATGATGGAGCGCACTTCACGCTCGGTGAGGCCTGCTTCAAGCAGGAGCTCGTTCCACATCAGGCCTCACCGCCCGTGACGCGTGTGAGGTCGCTAAGGATGCGAGCCACGTGCCTGCGGGGGCGGAACAACCAGTCGTAGACGTAGCGCACCGTGTCGTCCGGTCCAATGAGGAAGGACGACTTGGCCGGGAAACGGCCGAGGTGCATGGGGACGTTGAACGACATCGCGACGTGGCGGTCGGGATCGGAAAGGATTGGGAAGGGCAAGCCTCCTTTGAATCCCTCCCTGAAGGAGCGATGGCTGTCCACCGAGTCCTGGCCGATGCCCACGACAGAGCAGCCTGCTGAGACGAAGAGGTCGTATTGCTCCTTGAAGGTCAAGCAGCCGCGCTTGCAGGTGGGGGAATTGTCACGGCTGTAGAAGAAAATCAGGCGCCACGTCCCGTCAAGGGAGGTGGAGTCGAACACGGTTCCATCGTCGGCTGTGAGGTCGAAGGACGGTGCCTTTTGCCCGATCATGTCTATGGTCAATGCGGCCACCTCTTTTCGATTCATGCTTGCTGCGGTTAAGATAGGTTCGCCCATGTGCTCACACCTCCTGCATTGGCAACAAGTGCCCCATTCGTTGTGCCTTCGTTTCCAAATAGCGGATGTTGTGCTTTCCAAGTCCAGCCAAGTGTTGCACGCGATCCTCGACTTCGATGCCGTGATCGGCCAAGCCCTTGCGCTTGAGCGGGTTGTTGGTCATCAAGCGAACGCGGCGCACACCGAGTTCCTGGAGCATCGCTGCAGCCATCTCGTAGGTGCGGGCGTCCGCAGGCAAGCCGAGGGCAAGATTGGCGTCGAGGGTGTCGTAGCCGAGGTCTTGCAGGTGGTAGGCCTGAACCTTGGCGTACAATCCAATGCCACGCCCTTCTTGACGGAGGTACACGATGGCTCCGGTACCGGCTTCTTGGACGGTCCTCATGGCCAACTGCAGCTGGGGGCCGCAGTCGCACTTGAGGCTTCCAAAGGCGTCTCCCGTGAGGCACTCGGAGTGAATCCGAATAAGAGGTGCTTCCGCAGAGGTGAGGTCGCCGACGGTGAGGAGGGCGTGTTCCGCGCCGTCTTTAGGATCCACGAACGCGTGGATTTGGAACGTCCCGAACGCCGTGGGAAGGTTCGCCTGCGCAGGTACGCTGGTCTTGGTGGGCTCGATGCTGGTGGCCATGAACGTGATGGATGTGCATCGGTATATGAAGCGTCGTTGGAAACCGCAGGTCCCTGAACGGTTCTTGATATACCACCGCTCGACCATGTGAATCGATGAGCGCAGCCGTTGGATTAGAGGAGCGGAGCGCAAGGCTCTCCATCCGTCCAGCAAAAGATGGCCACCAAGGCTCACATGTGTTGTACTGGATGACGTCTGCACGTCGCACCGGCTACAACCTCGCACTCCAGCACGCGGTGGACCTCGCGGTCAAGCGCAACCTTCCTTTGCTCGTGGTGGAAGCCCTTGCCATCGGGCATCGATGGGCCAACGACCGTATCCACACCTTCATGCTGCAAGGTATGATCGACCAGCGAACCACCATGCTTGGCAGCGGCGTCACCTACGTGCCCTATGTTGAAACCCGGCACGGAGAAGCACGCGGTTTGCTTGCCCGAATGAGCGTCGACGCCGATGCGCTTGTCATCGATGATTACCCGACGTACATGCCTCGGCAGGTGGCTCAGCGTGCACAGACCCTCGCGCCGTGTGAAGTTCACCTGGTCGACAGCAACGGCTTCATCGCCATGCGCCATGCAGGTCGAGCGTTCACCACCGCGTACTCTCTTCGACGGCATCTCCACAAAACCATCGAAGACCATCTTGCGGACTTGCCCGTGGAATTCCCCTTGGCTCCAGCCATTGGCTTGCCGGACGTCGACGAACATCTCATCGATTTGGCGTTCAAAGAAACGGACACCCCACGGACACCGCTGGAGTTCATTTGGAGGACTGCGGAAGGGAATCGGGTTGGTAGGGAGGCGCTGAAAGCCCTCGACATCGATCACGACGTGGCGCCCGTGCCGCACATGAAAGGCGGCAGCATGTCGGCTCACAAGCGATGGCGGAAGTTCCTCGACGCCCGCCTTGAGCGGTACCACGAAGACCGCAACCACCCAGACCTTCAAGCCGCCACTGGCTTGTCACCGTGGCTCCATTTCGGGCACATTTCCTCGCAACAGATGGTCAAGGATGTGCTTGACCTCTACGGCTGGGACCCTGGTCATACGACACCGCCCCCCGACGGCAGGCGTTCTGGATGGTGGGGCTTGCCCGCCGGCCCGGAGGCTTTCCTCGACCAAGTCATCACGTGGCGGGATTTGGCCTTCATCCACGCTCACATGGTCCACGATCACGACGGGTACAGTTCCATCCCAGAGTGGGCGCAGGCCACCCTCGCGGAGCACGCGAACGATCCAAGGCCCGGCGGGTACACCTTCGAACAACTGGAGGCAGCGGAGACCGGTGACGCGCTTTGGAACGCAGCGCAGCGTCAACTCATGCAGGACGGCATCATCCAGAATTACCTCCGCATGCTCTGGGGCAAGAAAATCCTCGAATGGGCACCAACTCCACAGCTGGCCTTCGATTGGATGGTCGCCCTCAACGACCGTTGGGCTTTGGACGGGCGCGACCCCAATTCCTACGCTGGAATTGGTTGGGTGTGCGGGAAGTTCGATCGCGGCTGGACAGAACGTGCAGTGTTCGGAAAGGTGCGATGCATGATGTCCCACCGCACTGAGAAGAAGGTCAAGGCCCGCGAATACATCTCGCGCTACGGTCCAGTGGGCGGGCAACTCCCTCTCGGGGCCTCCTACCGCATGCCGCCCAGGCGTGACGTCTGAGCGCCCTCAAACGTTCGTTCAAATACTGTTTGAAGTTCTTGCACCACATGGACAAACCGTTGTTGGCGGCTTCCGCCTGTTTGTTGGGTTCTCCGGTCCGTTACAACGGCGATGCGTGTGAATTCCGTCCCCTGTCCCGAAGGTGGTCTGAGCATCTCAAACTGCTCCCCGTCTGCCCCGAGGTCGGCATCGGTTTGGGGACGCCTCGCCCTACCATCCGTTTGTCAAAAGGGCCCGACGGCATCCGCCTCATTGAGCCGCGTTCTGGCAACGATTTGACCGACAAAATGGTGGCATGGGCCCAGCGAACGTCCGACGATCTGGCCGGCCTTGGCGTCAACGGTTTGGTGCTCAAGAAGGACTCCCCTTCGTGCGGCGTCGAGCGCGTCAAGGTGCATCCTGCCAAGGAAGGCCGCCCGTCCCGAGACGGCGTGGGCGTCTTTGCGATGGTCTTCATGGCGCTGAACCCCCAGATTCCAGTGATCGAAGAGGGCCGCCTCAACGACCCCAACCAGGCCGAGCACTTTCTGGCCCGTGTTCACTTCCACCACCGATGGCAAGTGGCGGGCAAAGAGGGCTGGACCGCCAAGCGACTGATGACCTTCCACCACGAACACAAGATCTTCCTTTTGGCCCGAACCGCGGATGCCAAGCG
This sequence comes from Euryarchaeota archaeon UBA495, assembly GCA_002496845.1. Classification (GTDB taxonomy): domain Archaea; phylum Thermoplasmatota; class Poseidoniia; order Poseidoniales; family Poseidoniaceae; genus MGIIa-L3. Next base: position 18,149 of record DALQ01000033.1, on the reverse strand, counting down.
AGCGCTTGGTCGCACGATTGCCGCAGGTTTTGATGCGGGTCTTCCCGCCGCAGAAGTCGCCCTCAAGTACATGATTGAGGCACAAGAACACCTGAACGTGCTCCCTCGCCGTGGCCGCTTTGCCCACGCCATGGAACGCGCGTTGGGCCGGATGGACCTCGCCCTCAGCTCACCTCGGCGTGAGCAAGTCATCGAGTCGATTCATGCTTACCGTAAGGGACATCTTCCCCGCATGGCCCCCTTGCTTCTTCTCGATCATCTGGCTGGAACCTCTGGGTCCATCCCGTCTTGGCTTGGGCACCTCTCCAATCCAGTGCCTGCGGCGACCGGAGTGCTTGCGAGGGTCTGATCATGCCAGTGTTCGAACATCATGCGCCCATGCCCTCGTCCCAGTCCCGGCTGTGGGCTTGGCATGATTCTCCAGAAGCCTTCGTTCGCATCATGCCGGAATGGGAGCGCCTGATTCCGGTGCAGCTTGGCGGACTCGAAAACGGTGAGGAGACCCGATTCAAGATGCGGCTGGGCCCGCTTCGACCGACATGGGTGGCCGAACATTTTGACGTCAAGGACGGTCAAGCCTTCTCCGACAAGATGGTCAAAGGTCCGTTCGGACGCTGGGACCACGAACACCGTTTCGACGCCGACGGGGACGTGTCCAAAGTGGTGGACACCGTTCAGTGGCGGCTTCCGTTCCATCTGTTGAGTGGATGGACCGCGCCCATCACGGTGATGCCTCGCCTTCGTTCGATGTTCAGGTTCCGTAGCGATCGCGTTCGCGGTGACCTTCGACGTATTGAGGAAACGGCGGACCTCCCTCGTCGCCGAATTCTTGTGACCGGTTCGACCGGCTTGATCGGGACGCAATTGTGCGCGTTCTTGTTCTCCGCTGGTCACGATGTGGTGCGTTTGCTGCGAAGGGAAACGGTGCTTCCCAAGCACCTCTCATCCTGCGAAACCGTCCGTTGGGATGACCGTACGGGAGAGGTCTTGGAAGGTTCCTTCGAGGGCTTTGATGCCGTCATCCATCTTGCTGGCGCCGGCATCGGCGACAAGCGCTGGTCCAAGGCACGAAAGGCCCTCATTCGCGACAGCAGAACGGGCCCTACCCGCCATCTTGCGGAAGCATTGGCCGCCGCCGAGCAACCTCCTGAGGTCCTCCTTTCTGGCTCGGCCATCGGCGTCTATGGAAACCGAGGCGACGAAGTGTTGGACGAGTTTTCCTCTCGTGGTGAAGGGTTCCTCTGCGACCTGGCCAACGATTGGGAAAACGCTGCGACACCGGCCAAAGAAGCCGGCATTCGCTTGATTCACCTTCGCACCGGGCTTGTGACCACGGCAGCAGGTGGTTTCCTTGGGAAGCAACTGCTTCCGGCCAAGATGGGGGCCGGTGGGCCGATCAAAGGCGGGCGTCAACGCCTGTCTTGGATCTCCATGGACGACTACGTCCACGCCGTCCATCACCTCATGATGCACATCGAGGCTCAGGGTCCGTTCAACATCACGGCACCCACGCCCGTCAATCAACGCACCTTTGCTCGCGTGCTCGGTCGTGTGCTTCGCCGTCCGTCCTTTGCGCCCCTCCCAGGTTTCGTGATTCGCACCCTCTTCGGAGAGATGGGTCAGGAATTGGTGCTTGAAGGCCAACACGTTGAGCCAAAACGCCTGCTCGACCTTGGGTTTCGCTTTGAGCATCCCGAGCTTGAATCCTGTTTGCGTCACACCCTCGGAAAGGTTCGCGCACCCTCGCCCGACCTTGTGAAGACACGGTCATGACCACCATCGTCGACGGGTCTATCCGCCGTCTGCCATCCCGCCGTTCCAATGGACGGGTTGCTCCCAGACTCCATGCCGCTCGTTTTGCGGGTGGTTCTGTGGATTCTTCTCGGGTGGTTGGCCCTCCGTTTGTGGCTGTTTTACCGGGTCTACCGCAGGCGCATCGCTTCATTGGACCGTGACTGGTGCGATTACTGTCGCCATCAAACGACGGCCGTGGTGGACGAAGAAGCCAGAACGGTGACCTTCTCTCACGTGCGTGATTTCGTCTGGAAGGACACCACGGACCGGGAGGAAGCCTGGGCGAACGACGTCATCTTCGATTTGAACGCGATCAAAGACGTGTGGTACATCGTGGACCACTTTTCCAAAACGAAAGGCATCGCCCACACCATGCTGACGTTTCAGTTCCTCGACGGCAAGGCCGTGACCTTCTCCTTTGAGGCCCGTCGGGACGCTTCGGACCGTTTTTCGCCTTGGGAAGGAATGTGGCGCGCCTACGAACTCTACCTCTCAATCGGTTTTGAACGGGACATGATCTTCCTCAGGACCAACGCACGGAAGCATCAGGTGCACCGTTACCGTACCACCACCTCGCGACGTCGCGAGCGTGAATTGTTCATCCTTCTCGCCCGCCGGGCCGATGAATTGGCCCGCCAGCCCGAATGGTACCATTCGCTCTCCACCACCTGTGCGACGGAGTTGCGCACGCAAATCAACCGCATTTCGCCGGTTCGAATCCCCTACGTCTGGCGGCTGTTGTTGCCCGGCCACAGCCCTCGCATGGCGTACAGGCTCGGCCTTTTGCAGCGTTGGGGGACCTTCGAGGAAACGCGTGATCGCTCAAGAATTGATCAGGTTGCTCAGGCGTGGGACGGCGAAGGCGATTACAGCGCGATGTTGGACGCGTCGTTGCCTGGTCATGCCAAATGAGCACGCGATCGGCTCAGGACAAGATCGCCTTTGCTGACTTCAATCCATACTTCGGCGGACGTGGCCTCGTTGTGCACGCCTTGGGTGCCGGTGGTGATGGTGGCCTGATTCAGCGGCCACGTCACGCCGCTGAGGTGTTCAACGGTCACCTCACCGTAGGGGTGCAATCCAATCACCGTTCCAGGCTGGCTCGGCACCATGACTCGGCGGCCAGGGGCGATTCGTCGGAGGTCTCCCTCCTCCAGATGGAGGACGGCGTCGCTGCGCGCTTCGATGAGCGCGGCCGCCGTGGCCATCCGGTGATCGAGCCGCCCACCGTCAAGGCCCACCACATGCACCGCTGTGCCTGTATGATGCGTTGCACACCAGGACAAGACCTTGGAGAGGTCGGTCGCGTTTTGATCGGGCAGAAGAATCCGCTTCAGGGCCTCAGGGGGCTGGCCCACGCTGTCGAGGTCACCAAGCACGGCTTGCACGTCCAACCCGAGTCTTGCAGCGTGTTTCCAGCCGCCGTCGCAACCGAGGACCACGGCCGGTGCTTCGAGGAGTTCTGGCGGGACGCCGTCCGATGGCAGGTGTCCTGCAGCGAACACCAACACGTGCCCTGCCATGGTGGGGGCACTGAGGGATTCCACAAGAGGATTCGTGCAACGTTCAGGTGCGCCGTGGGGAATGGGTTTTGAACGTCCTCGGTCATCCTCAACCATGGCCCTGCACCGCGTTCGGACCCTGCAGGCCCTCGTCATGTGCCTGATGATGGTGCTTTCAGTGCAAAGCATGGGCTTGGGCGCCCTTTTGTCGCCTGACCATACCGCCTCGCCATCGTCTGAATCCGATGGCCCCGGAAGCAGCCACGAATTCGGCGGCATCACCGATGCCCTGAGTCCATTTGCCACCGGTTCGCCGCGTGAGGAGTCCGTCATCGACACCTGGCATGTTGGGGACAACCTCACCGAGAACACCAACCTCACCTTCGGTCCGGTGGGGGCCGTTTCGCCCACAGGGATGCGTCACCTTTGCTGGATTGATGACCTGGGGCAGGTGCACCACGGCCGCCTTGGTGAAGACAACATGTGGACGGACGGCGTTGGAGCGAACTGGTCCACCAGCGTGGTCACCACCATTGCCAACGCCAGCGACCATCCCGTCTGTGCGGTGGCGGCAACCACTGACGACCGTGCTCGGCTCATCGTTCGAGACGGCGCGAACCTCACCGCTGCACGTGAGGCCTTTCCCAATTCCATGTACCTCAATCAGGTGTGGCATCTGCGCACGTTCATGCTCGACGTCAACGCCTCGTCCATCTCACTGGTGCTTCATGAGGACCGTGAACACGCAGGCGTGGTCGACGACGACGGTCATCTCTGGTTGATTTGGAACGAGGGCGTTCTGTGGAACCGAACCCTCGTCGATGCAGGTCCCGTGGCCGGTGAAGTGGAAATGAGGTCCGTGAACGGAGCCGTCGAAATCTACGCCGTGATTGGCGATGAATTGCTCCGATGGGAGCTCGTTGAGGACGAATTCAAGCGAAGCGTGGTGGCCGAAAATCCAGATCTGTCCACCGCCATTGGCGTCGATCATGACCGCAACGGGGTTGCTCAGGTGGCCACGGCCGTGGACGCCAGCAGCGGGCCAAGCGTGGAATTGATTCGAAGTTTGGTCGGGCAACGCGAAGGGCGTGTTTCTGGTGATGTGGCGTCCACGATGGTCCTTGGTGACAACCACACGGACGTTGGTCAATCGGTGCATGGTGACTTTGACGGCGATGGACGCAGCGACGCCGTCTTCGGCCTCCCCTCCTCAAGCCAGGTGCATGTCGCCTTTGGAAACGGCACGTCCACCTTGATCAACGGCAGCGGCGGGTTCGGCCACGGCGTGGCGCTGGCGGACATCGACGGCGACGGCCTTGACGACCTGCTTGTCGGCGCGCCAGGCGACGACGGAGGCAACGGGACCCTTTCCGCCTGGTTTTCATCCGTAGGCGCACCGGACGAACGCGCACCAGATTGGGTCATGAACGGCAGCGCTGGTGAAGGGTTGGGCCACCGCCTCGTGACCATCGCAGACCTTGACGGGGACGGCGATCACGAAATCGGTGCGAGTTCCCTCTCAAGCACCACCACGGGGGCCGTGCACGTCCTGTTTGGCAACGGCACCAGCCTCGACCTCAAGCGGTCCATTCTGCCCACGTCCACCGGTCCTGCCTTTGGTCAATCCTTGGCGTCTGGCGACCTCAACTGCGACGGCATGGCAGACCTTGTGGCCTCAAACACAGGGACCACCGATTCACCGACGGGCTACTCGGCCATCGAGGTGTTCCACGGCAGCACTTCAGGCTACAACGGCACCCCGGACCGGACCTTCGTGTCCAACGCCCAGGGCCGCCTTCTTGGGCACGCGCTTCTGGTCATGCCTGACGTGACCGGCGACGGCTGCGACGATCTTCTGGTCAGCGAACCACTCAACGGCACGTCAGCGTACAACGCAGGACGCTTGTGGCTCTGGGCAGGCGCATCCCCCCGCATGGCGGAAGCGCCTGCATGGACCCTTGACGGCACGTCCAACGCCCGCCTTGGGCTTGTGCTGACGGCTGCGGGCGACATCGACGGCGACGGCCAACCGGACCTCTTGGTCAGCGGGGCCGGCACGGGCGCGAACCCCGGGAAGTTGGCCCTCTACTTCGGCAACGGTGCCGGGTTTGCCGCCGACGCTCAGGTGCTCGTCACCGGTGCATCCGGCGACCACGCCGCTGAACGCGTCCTTGCGCAACTCGACACCGACGGTGACGGCCTCGAAGAAATCGCCGCCAGCCGCCGTGGGCCGTCCATCGATGGAGGGACGCACGCGCTGTCCATTGAGGTCCGCGAGCGTGTGGACTGGCAATCCCTGTCGTTCCCGATGGACACGCTCCCGAGCGACATCATGCTCTCCACGGCCTTGCGCGGTGAAACGGCCATGCACGTGATCACTCCTGCCTCGTCAGGTGGGCACCACGTTCACCTCATCGAACACACGCTCGACGGGACGCCCGGCGGTCAATGGGTGACGAGTTTCCTTGCCGGTGGAAGTCACTTGCACACGGTGGCGGCCCTTCCAAACGACGTCGGACCCGCCTCGTTGGTCTTCCATCAAGTCCTGAACGCCACCCATTCCATCGGGCAACTCAACGCCTACGGTGCCGTGGCCTACGAAGGACCTGTGCTGACCACGGGTGGATGGGGCGAACATGTCGCGACCGTTCACAAGGAAGGCCTGCAGCATTTCGTTCTCCCCTCCGAAGGGGACGGCCGGCTCTGGCACACCGTGGAAAAGGCCTCGGGATGGGACACGGGCCTGATCAGCGCCGGTGTGACCCTCGATGCGCCGGCGGCCCTCGTTGCGCTCCCTGACAACGGGAGCCTTGCGGCGGTGTACGTGCCGTCGGGTGAGAGCGATCTTCACGCAGGATGGGGCACTGGCGCCGTTGGCGGAACGTGGGCCCTGTCCACCCTGGACCTCGGCACGGACGTGGTGGGTGCTTCGGTTGCGGCCACCTTCGACGAAGGCTTGGTGCTCTGGGCCCTCACGTCCAACGGTTCGATGGCCAACCTGTCGAAAATCACCGTCTCATCCACAGGGGACGCAACGCTGAACGCCACCTTGGCGTCCAACCTTCACCCGGACGGCACCATCACCTACGCTGGTGCCGACGAAGACGGTCTCCATGTGGTCGTCTACACCTCTGCGGACAGCGGCCACCTCTTCCACAACGGCACCGAAGTCACGGCGGTGGGCGACGGTGCCGCATCCCGTGACTTCCGTCCAGCGGCATGGGGCAGCTTGTCCGACCCGTTGGTGAGCGGCCACCACGGATCCTTTGCCGTCCGGTGGAACAGCACCCTTGGATTCCTTCACCACGTCACCGCGGACGGCGTCAGTGAAACCCCTCTCGCAGCCACCCTTCTCGGTGACGGTGGGGCCTTCGACTACGACGGCGACCTGTGGACGTCGAGCCAGGATGGGCTGCAGATGCATTCCGACCTCATCGAACAAGACGGCTTGCCCTTCGAGAACGCCAACCGGGTGCGCAGCATCACGTTCAGTGGCTTGGCTGCAGATGCACAAGTTCACCCGACCGAAGGCTATACGGGCACAGACCCAAGCGACGATGACCACCGGTATCGGTCGCTGACCACGGTAGACGCCGTCAGCAAAGACGTGCACCTGCTGCGGCTTGTGCTCGACGAAGACCGCGATTTCGTTCCGAACGCTCACGACGATTTGCCGCACGTCAGCGGACAGTGGGAAGACGGCGACGGGGACGGGTTTGGTGACCTTGCAACCGGTCCCTTCCCCGACGCATGCCCGAGCAATTCGGGCACGAGTTTCCTCGGGCGACACGGGTGTTTGGATTCTGACAACGACGGTTGGGACGACATCAGCGACGATTGTGCGACCAACCGTGGGACGTCATGGTTTGACCGTCAGGGATGCGAAGACAACGATCAGGACGGCTGGTCGACGAACTCCGGATCTTGGACCAAGGGTGACAGTTTCATTCTGAATTGGAAGCAATCCCTTGACAGCGACGGCGACGGCCGGGGCGACAACAGTGGCCCGGACTGCTGCAACACCGCTTTGGACAACCAGGAGCCGGACCTGTTCCCGTACAATGCACGTCAATACAAGGACACGGACGGCGACGGATGGGGCGACGACAAAACGGACGACTTGACCGGTGACGAGTGCCCCTACGATTACGGGACCTCCTTCCGCGACCGCCGTGGGTGCGAGGACCGTGACGGCGACGGTTCATCGGACCCACGACCGCCCGAGGATTTCCCATACAACTGGTCCGTGGAAGAGGGAGCGGACATGTGGCCGGATGACCCCACGCAATGGGTCGACAGCGACGGTGATGGATACGGCGACAACTCCAGCGAAGGTGCCACCAACCCCGACCATTTCCCAGCTCTCATCTTTGCGGCCGTGGACGCCGATCGTGACGGTGTGCCCGACGAATGGACCTCCTTTTACGACGAGCTCAACGGCAGCGCCGGGCTCAACCTCGACGGTTGTTTGAACGCCTACGGCAACTCGACCACGGGACTCGGTCAGGACGAACAAGGCAACGTTGTGCAGATTCCTCTCTACGGTTGCCCCGACACCGACGGTGACGGGCGAGCCAACCAAGACGATGCCTTCCCCTTGGAAAGCACACAGACCACGGACACCGACGGTGACGGCTTCGGCGACAACATCGGTGGGGTGGACGGTGACGAATGTTACCTCGAGCCTGGTGTGGCTGACGGCACCCCGACCTTTGCAGGCGGGACGGGCCGTGGATGCCCGATGTTCAACGACTTGGACGGCGATGGCGTGGGCGACGACGACGACGGCTGCCCCGGCACCGATGCAGGGGCCACCGTGGACGCCGTGGGCTGCGCTCTGAACCAACTTGACAGCGACAACGACAGCGTCAACGACGCCGAGGACCGCTGCCCGAACACGGTCGACTTCCGAACCATCGATGCCTACGGTTGCGACACCCAACAGCAGAACGTCGACAGCGACGAGGACGGCGTGAGGGACGCAGACGATCTTTGCCCCAACACGCCGACGGGTGACGTCGCGGATCCCACAGGTTGTTCGGCATCTCAGCGCGACACAGACGCCGATGGCGTCAGCGACGCCAACGATCTGTGTCCCACCTCGAAGGCAGGCTTCCCCGTCGATTCGACCGGGTGTTTGGACGAGACGGCCTGCGAAGACGATTTGGACGGCGACGGAGTGGCCGGATGCCCTGCTTGGGAAGACGGTCCGGATGGTCTTCGCGTGAATCAAACAGGGGATGCGTTCCCGTTGGAAAGCACCCAATGGAACGACACCGATGGTGATGGCTATGGTGACAACGCTGACGGGTTTGAGGCGGACGCCTGTCCTTCGGAGGCGGGGACCTCCTTGCGTTCATTGGCAGACAACGTGGATCGTTTCGGCTGCCCAGACGACGGCGACGGCTTTGTGGACGAACCCTTCCCTGAGGACGCTACGCAATGGTTGGACGACGACCAGGACGGATTTGGCGACAACGCCTCGGGCACGAACCCGGACCTGTGTCCTGACACCGCTGCAGGCGATCGCAACCGCGTCGATGACAACGGCTGTGCCCCAATTCAACGCGACACGGACAACGACGGCGTCAACGACGAATTCGATCAATGCCCCACGACACCGTTGGGCGAAAACGGGTTTGCGGACGGCTGCCCTGCGGCCGACGATGGAAACGATGCTGAGGCCATCGAACTGTTCGGACAACCGCTGATGGTCGTGGTCGGTGGCGGAGTCGGCGGGCTGTTCGGCTTGCTGCTTTTGCTGGTCGTGCTCCGTCGGGTGCTGCGTTCCTCGGACGATGACGACGACGATGACGACGATTGGTTCGACGACGAAGAGGCGCCGGCAAGGACCCCGATGCGACGTCGCGAACCGACCGCTCTTCCCCCCTCGGCCCGAGCCGAGCCCAGCCCACGTCCGGCTGCGAAGCCCACTGGACCCTCAGGCGGTCCGCCACGGGCCAAAGCAGGAGGTCCACCACAAAGCGGTCCACCGGGGCGAAAAGGTCCCTCAGGTGGCGGTCCACCGGGCCGCAAGGCACCGTCGCAAGGTGGTCCACCTGGACGAGCAGAAGCAACACCCATCGTGGCCTCTCGAAAGCCTGTCAGCGAACCTGCGGCTCCCAAGAAGGCCGGTCGCCGGCGTGTTGAGGTGGACGCGGCTCCCGAGGAAGCCAACGCCGGCGGTCCGACGCGGAGGCGTGCGAAGGTCAACGTGGACCTCTCGATGTTCGAAGATTCCCAAACGGCCGACCGAAACGCCGCTGTGGCGTGGGTCGTGGACGAAATGGGCGCAGGTGGTGTGGAACGGACCGTTCTGATGCAGTTGCAATCCACCGGGTGGTCGGCCGAGCAATCCCGTGCCATTCTCGACCTTGCCGCAGCCGCAAGGTCGGGCAGGGATTGAAGAAGGGGGCCTTGAAGCCGTATTGCAGGTGGGCCACGTGAGCGAGTCTGGCATTGAAGTGGACGAGGCCGCCGAGTACTTCGGGGCCACCTCGTCTTCCGACGGCTTGCACGCCATGTTGGCCATGAGCAGGGAGGACGCTTTCGTGGCGTTCTTCAGGCAACTCTCTGACCTTGTGCTTCAACCGGGCGACTTCGATTTCATGGAGGCCGGCGTTCGCATGGCCTGTGAGGGCGGTGAGCTGTACTACCTCGTTGCCGGACACCTTGGCCTGATGTCGATGTCCGATCCACTCCGTTCTTTCTTGGGGCAGGAAGACTCCGAAGGCAACGCGGGCACGGGCGGGGTGACCGTTTCTGGTGCGCAACTTGACGCCTTGAACCGCCTGTGCGATCCGATGCGCCTCATGCGGCTTTTTGCCGTCGCCAACGAAACAGGTGGTGAGGACGAGGTGCGCGGCTACCTTCGCGACTTGGAAGGGCACTTTGGTGACGTCGCAAGCAACGAGACCAGCCTCGTTCAGGTGGCTCATGACTTGGAAGCCTCCCTCGACGTCAGCGGTCAAATCCTACCGGTCGCCTCCTTGTCTGGGAGCGGCGCGAGCGCCACAGAATTGGAACTTCGTGCTCCTGCTCCGATCCAAACTCCGGCCCCGAAGGCGCCCGAACCCCCGGCCCCAGCGGTTCCCCGCCAAAACGAACCGGCACCAGAAGCTCCGGTCCCACTCCCTCCTCAGGTCAGTGACCCCGGTCACGTTCCTTTGCCCAACGCCAACGAAGCCCCGGCTCCCGACGTTGCCCCGGTCGTTGCGGATCTAGACGACAGGCGGAAGGCGGAGGCTGCGGCCGATGCATTCGCTGGAGCCTTTGGTTCGATGATCGCTCCACCCCCTGCTCCTGAACCCGTCGTCGAAGCCTTGCCCGAGGAAGACGAGCCGGTTTCCGACGAAGAGCGGTTCCTGGCCGCCGATGAAGACGAATCTGGAGGCCTTTCCGTTGAGGAATTGGCGGATGCCACAGGGACGGATATGGAGGAAGCAGCCCGCTTGCACGCCGCCGCGGACGTCGACGGGGACGGGCAAGTCACGATGGAAGAATTCGTGGGCAGTCAGGCGGCCGAGGTGGCTTCAGCCCTTCCGCGTCCGGTTCGGTTGGCCCCTGTTCGGGCTCCTGTTGCCCAGCAAAACCCAGCGGCGCAACCTGCCCAACCTCCCGCAGCCATGCCCCAACAGCCTCGGCCCATGCAGCCTCAACAGGTCGGTGGAGGCTGGCCGCGTCAACAACGCAACATGCTTGGACAGCAGCAGCAAGGATGGGGCCAACAGCCTCAGCAAGGCTGGGCTCAACAACCCCAGCAAGGCTGGGTCCAACCCCAACCGATGCACAACATCCCACCGACCATCCCCTCGGGCCTGCGATGCCCAGGTTGTGGGGTCGGCATCGATGGACAATGGCGGTTCTGTCCTGTGTGTGGCACCCGCAACCCCGCGATGCCGTACTGAGGTGTCAATCCTCAGCGAATTGTCCGTTCTCGAGCAACGTTTCGTCGTCCAGCCAAATTGACGGGTTGCGCATGACCCCGGAGAGGGTGAATCCGACACGGTTGTTGCCTCCGCCTGCCGTGTTGTCCCCGAACATGAAGTAGCACGTGCCCAAGCATTTCTCGTCTTCAAGCACGCTTCCTGTGAGGGCCGCTGCAGGGTTCATTCCAAAGCCGAATTCGGCCACCGTTCCGGCCACGTCCTGGTCCTTCGGTCGCAGCGGTTCAGCCGCGTCTTGGAACTCTTTTCTGATCCTGCTGGCCATTTCTCCGCCGGTGATGGAGGCGATCACGCCTTGCTCAATTTCGAGCGTGACCGGTTCGTCAATCATGGTCCCTTCCCAACTTCCGTCCATGACCAAACGGCCGTTCATGGTCCCTTCACGGGGCATGATGGACACCTTTCCAGCGGGGAGGTTCATCACCATCTTCGGTCGGTTACAGATGCCGTTGTCGTCAAAGTTCCATTCGCGCCATGCGACCTCGAAGGTCAGCTCAGTACCGAGTTCTGAGCGGACGTTGACGATGCGTCGTCGGCGCAAACGGCTGGGGAGTCGAGCAATGCTTTGCTTCACCGTCGTGAAATCAGCGGACATCCCACCGCCTTGGAACATCTCCGCGGTCATGCCGGGCATGGTCACGATGCGTGCCCCATCGGACAAGGCGGTCCTGACCGCACGGGTGTGGGTCAACGAGTAACGGGTCGGGGCGATGACCACCTGCTGCTGACGCATCAGGGTCGCCACGGGGGCGGGAGGCTCCTGTCCGTGATGCCGGCCCTTTGGCATCAGCATGAGCAAGACCCGGTCGGATCGGGTCATCGCGGCTTCGTGCAAGGCAGCGCCTACCTCTGCCGTGGTTGGATCGCAGACGATCAGGACGTTTTCGTTTCGCCGAATGTCCATGCACGTGGTCACCACGGTCAGGGCGCTTGCTGCCAAGTCAAGGCCGCTTGGGTTGGCGTTTGATTCAACGTCGGAGGCCTCGGCAGGTTCCTGTTCGTCTGAAACGGTGTCAAGGACCGCTTCAAGGTCCTCATCCTCGTCTTTTGGAGCGGGTTCCTCTTCCGAGGACCGGCGCCGGAAGGGGAGGACCATGTGCAGGCGTGGACCTCGGCGGTCTTGAAGATGTGGCGAACACCAGCCAAGCGCAAGGCTTGAGCAGCGTGGACATGACCGAGGGGCATGACCGCCGTTCAGACCTTCCTCGACCGCGTGCACGACCTCGCTCGGCTCGGCTCGATTCAAGGGCACCTTGGGTGGGACCGTGAGACGCTGATGCCTCGCAAGGGTGCGGCTGCACGCTCTGACGTCTTGGCTTGGTTGGCCGCAGAATCCCACCGTCGCATGGTGTCCGAAGAGTTTGGAGCGCTGTTGCAATCCGTCCATGAGGAAGCAGCACACGACCCTGATCTTGCCGCAACGGTTCGTGAGATGACCCGCCGCCGTGATCGAGCCGTGCTGCTGCCCGAAGCCTTCGTGTCGGAATTTGCTCGAACCCGGAGCCTTGCTCAAGGGGCATGGCAAGATGCGAGGGCTGCTTCGGATTTCCCTGCGTTCGCACCACATCTCGAAACGCTGCTTTCGATGACCAAAGAACGCGTCCGCCTTCTTGGCCATGAAGGACCGACCTACGACGCCCTTCTCGACGAATACGAAATTGGCTCCACCATGGCGGATTACGACCCCATGTTTGCCGAGCTGAAGGACCACCTCGTTCCGCTGCTGGCCCGCATCACCGAATCCTCTACGGCGCAGCACCTGCCGGCGTTGCCCGAGGATGCACGGTTTCCTGTGGCCGACCAAATCGCCTTCTGCGAACGGGTGAGCCGCACGATGGGCTTCGATTTCGAAGCCGGACGGATGGACGCCTCTGCCCACCCCTTTTCTGCCGGACTTTGGCCCGGAGACACCCGATTTACCACGCGCTTTGACGAAAAGGATCCGTTCTCCTGCCTCTACGCTGTCATGCACGAGACCGGCCATGCACTGTACGAGCAGGGTTTGCCGGAGGCCTTCCAACGGACGCCCCGCGGTGAAGCGATTTCCTTGGGCGTGCATGAATCCCAATCCCGCTTTTGGGAGAATCAAATTGGCCGGACAGAAGCCTTCTGGAGCGTGGTTGGGCCTTGGTTCCGCGATGCGTTCCCCGACGCTCCAGCCCTCGATGCAGCAGCGATGAACCTCATCGCCAACAAAGTGGAACCCGGTTTCATCCGCGTCGAGGCCGACGAAGTCACCTACAACCTGCACATCATGATACGTTACGAGATTGAGAAGCAGATGTTCGAGGGCAACCTCAGCATCGGCGACCTTCCGCAGGTCTGGAACACGATGATGCAGGAGTGGTTTGGGCTCGAGGTCAAGGAAGACCGGCTCGGTTGCCTCCAGGACATTCACTGGTCGATGGGGGCCTTCGGCTACTTCCCAACCTACACCCTTGGCAACCTCTACGCTGCCCAACTCCTCGAAGCGATGAGCGGCGACCTCGGCGACATGGACGCGCTCGTTCGCGGTGGCGATTGGAGCGCACCGCTGACGTGGCTGAAGTCCCGCATCCATGAGCGCGGCAGTTTGCTGCTTCCTCCAGCGCTCATCGAAGAAGCCACGGGATCGCCGCCGACCGCAGCGGCCTTCCTCCGTTACATTGAGGGCAAATACAGCCGCTTGTACGGGCTCTGATCATTCAGATTCGTCGCCGCAGGCCCGTGCGTATGCGCCGAGGTACGCCTCGACTTCACGTGCCATGGTGAAGCGATCCAAGACCTTCTGACGACCGGCAGCGCCCTTGGTTTCCAGTCCCGTGGCGTCCGTCAGTTCTTCGTCCACCACGCGGGCAAAAGCATCGTGATCGCCGACCGGATACAAGGCGCCGGTGGTGCCGTCCACCGTTTCCGGCATTGGGCCGTGGTCGACGGTGATGACCGGTGTGCCGGAGGCCATGGCTTCGATGGGGATCATCCCGAGGCCTTCGTAGAGCGACGGGAAGACCACCAAATCGGCGGCTCGGTAGGCGTCGGCCAAGGCTTCGAAAGGCAGAGATGACTCGATGTGGACGGCTTCTGCGACGCCCCTTTTCGCAGCGTGACGAAGCAACCTGGCCTTGAGGTGACCACGTCCAACGATGGCGAGATGCACGTCTTCTCTGCGCTCGCGCAGAGCAGCGAATCCGTCGATAAGGGTCGCATACCCCTTGCGAGCGGCCAGCCGTCCCACGGCGAGAAGCAGGTGATGACCCTCGGGCACCCCGAGGGTGGTGCGCAAGGCCTTGGCCTCCGGAGCGCGTTCGGGTCGGGGATGGAACATCTCGGTGTCGATGCCCCAGTGAATGACTTCGCACTCCCATGCAGCCGGAGGGCGGTACCGGTCCACGAACTCCTGACGGCTGAACGAGGAGATGGCCACACAGGTGCTCTCGTCCAACGCGGCTTGTTCGTAGCGTGCGTAAGCCTTCGCCGTCAGCAAAATGGCGAGGTCGTTTGGATTGGCGATGGCCGCAGGTTCACGTCTGCGTCGGGCCATCAGCAGCCCCTCTCGCTCGCCGATCCACGAGCCATGCAACGTGGTCACCGTTGGAGCCACCTCTCGATGGCACTGTTGGAATTGACGCCGGTTCCATGCAATGAGGGGCGTGTGCACGTGCACGACGTCCACGGGGTCTTCGGCATGAAGCCGAAGCAGCGCGCGCAAGGCATGGCGGCCAAAGGAGCGCGTGAAGGCCATGGGGGCCTTCAGCCACCGCACGCCGATGATGCGAACTCCAGGGATGGGTGGCGCATCACCGGTCCCTCGGCGGGTGATCACGGTGACCTTGTGGCCGGATGCAGCCAATTCTGCGGTCAGGTGGAAGATGGTGGTGGCCATGCCGCCCCAACGGGGTGGATATTCACCGGCCAACATCACGACGTGCATGGCCCTCCCCGTTCGGGTGAGGGGCTGAGCAGTTTCAACCGTTCCGGGAAGCGCTTCATGCCCAAGGGAGCATGACAAGGGCACGGCCGGTTTCTCCGGGTTCGACCAATACCTCGCCCTTGTCGCCCGTTCGCTCGCTTCGTTCGAAGACCGGAATGCCGTCCACGACCGTCCACGACGGCCAACCGACGAGGCTTCGGCCGTGGAAGGGGTTCCACCCGACACGGCTCCAGGCGTTCGCGTCGTCGACCGTTCGTGCGGTGACCATGTCGACAAGCACGAGGTCAGCGTCTGCCCCGATTTCGATGCGGCCTTTGCCGACCATCTGGTAGCAGTCGGCCACGTTGGCGCACATCCACCGCACGACGTCTTCGACGGTGCAGCGGCCTTTGGCGGCGTGCGTGAGCATCACGGGCAGGGATGTTTCCA
Source organism: Euryarchaeota archaeon UBA495 (assembly GCA_002496845.1). Classification (GTDB taxonomy): domain Archaea; phylum Thermoplasmatota; class Poseidoniia; order Poseidoniales; family Poseidoniaceae; genus MGIIa-L3. The sequence continues at coordinate 2,568 of DALQ01000033.1, read as the reverse complement.
CCCCCGGCATGCCGGAAGGTGCCTTGGGGAAGCCCTGCGCCTTGGCTTCAAGCGTATGCGGTGCGTGATCGGTGGCCATGCACATGATGGTCCCGTCCGTCAGGCGAGACCACAGGGTTTCGCGATCCTTGGCATAGCGAATGGGCGGATTCATCTGGAGACGGGTTCCTTGGCGCTCCACGTCCGTGTCGTCAAAGGTCAGGTGTTGCGGCAAGGTCTCCACGGTGATGCACGGTCCATCTCCTTCTTCGCCAGGATGCGAGGTGCGTCCCACCAGCCAGTCGGCTTCAATGCCAGACGTCAGGTGGAGGACGTGCAAACGGTGGTTGTGTTCCGTCGCCAACCCCACGGCCAACTGCGTGGCCAAAAGCGCCGTGACGTCATCACGCCATTCGGCATGCGCGGCCATGTCGGTTCGATCGGCAAATTCCTCCTTGCGGGCAATCAGACGGTCCTCGTCCTCGGCATGCACGGCGATCAGGCCTGCGGTCCCGGCAAAGATGCGGTCCAAGGCCCCTTCCTCGCTGACCAGAAGCGAACCAGTGGAGCTGCCCATGAAGATCTTGATGCCGCAGATGCCTGGCCGAGCGATGGGCTCTCCAGGTGCGCCAACGGCCTCTTGGAGGTCCTCGAGGTTGTCTGGCGTGGCGCCAATGAAGAAGCCATGATGGGACACCGCTTTTGCTCCAGCGCTGGCGATTTTCTCGTTGATGGAGACCACCGTGGTGGCTGCGGGATGGTTGTTTGGCATGTCGAGGAAGGCCGTCACGCCACCGCTCACCCCGGCTCGGCTGCCGCTGGCAAGATCTTCCTTCTCAGGCTGCCCGGGTTCGCGGAAGTGCACTTGAGGATCGATGACGCCGGGAATGAGGTGCAATCCGGTGCCGTCGAGGTGAACTTCGTCTCCGCCTTTGTGCTCGAGGCCTCCCCCGGCGACGATTTCGGTGATGACGCCTGCTGCGACACGAACGTCGGCCAAGCGCGTGCCGTCAGGGAATACCGTCATGGCACCGGTAATGAGCAAGTCGCCGCGTCGTGCTGGCATGGAAGCGCCCTTTCGCATGGAGTCCATGAAGGTGTTCAGCGGCGGCGTGCCGACTTGGGGCGAAATGCATCGCACACGTCGTCCACCATGTCGAGGTATGGCCCGCCAATGAGGTCCACGGCGTACGGCACGGCGCGCCAAATGTCGTCGATGGTTTCTCGGATGGATTTCGGCCGTCCAGGGAGGTTGAACACGAGGCTTGTGCCACGTGTTCCACCCAGTTGACGCGAGAGGATCGCGGTGGGAACGAAGGCCAGTGAGATGGCTCGCATTTGTTCCCCAAAGCCGGGAAGCACCCGGTCGAGGACGGCTTCGGTGGCCTCGGGCGTGACGTCACGTGCCGCGGGTCCGGTGCCTCCTGTCGTGACCACCACGGCACAGCCAACGGCGTCACACAGTTCGATGAGCGCTTCCTGAATGGCCTCGGTCTCATCGGGAACGCAGCGGTAATGCACCTCGAGCGGTGAGGCCACGGCCTCATCGAGGAAGCCGAGAATGGCCGGCCCACCTTCGTCTTCGTACGCACCTGCGCTCGCACGGTCAGAGACGGTCACGATGCCGATGCGAGCGAATTCGCCGACGTGCCCCTCACGACCGTCACGCCGCGTCACGTCGTCCATGACACGCCCTCACTCGGTGCCGTACTTGGCGTGCAGGTCGGCGTGGAAGTTGTCCAGCAGGGTGTCTTCGAACAACTCCGCTTGCCGGCGGGATTTGGTCGAACGCATGTGGAGGTAGGCGATGAGGACGAACACACCGATGGCGATGGGGATCATCGCTTCCAGTTTGTAGGCGTGCATGAACCGGATGATGCCGTCTGCGGTGTAGGCCCACGTGATTGAAGCCGCTGAACCGCCAATGACGACGGCCCACAGCACGCGCATGAATTTCATGCGAGAGAGCATGCCGAGCATCGAACCCACAATGACTCCGGACGCCATGAAGGGAATCCACACGAACAGAATGAGGCCCCAAAAGCCCCACTTGTTGATGAATTCCCTCTTTTCGTTGGCCGTGTATTCCACGGTGGAGAGCAGATCGCCCACGAATTTGGTTTGCAGCACGCGTCCTCCCAACCCGTCCTGACGGGCCACCGCCGCGACACGTTCGTCGTCGCTCGTGGATTGTTCCACACGACCTGCGCCTGACCGGTCCGCCAAGGTGGAGACTTGGTTTCGCACCTTCAGGATGAGGTCTTGGCTGTGCAGCAGGTCTTCGTTGCGCGTGGAAATGAACTCGCGCAACTCTTGTTCCACTTCCTCCGTGGTCGTCTTGAACCGGAAAAAGGCCAGGCGAAGCGTCGGCCGGTAAACGGTCGAGACGAAGATGTGCCGGTCGTCGCTGGTCACCACCGCGCCAACCATGGTCACGTTGTTGCGGCGTGCAAAGAACAGGTCGAGGCTGTCGCGCACCTCGTCTTCGACACGGGCCAGGGTGTGGAGTTCTCCGAAGAAGGCGCTGTAATCACGGCGCTCGGTCTGCTCTTCGTCTGCTGTGCTGCCTCCAAAGCCAATGCCGGTGTC
>DALQ01000110.1 GCA_002496845.1 Euryarchaeota archaeon UBA495 | reverse complement strand
GGTACATCACCAACATCCAGACGGCTGCAGAAACAGACATCATCGTGATGACGTAGAGGAAGAGGCTGAACCGCTGTTCGCCCAAATCTTCTCGCAATGCATCGCCGTCACGTGCGACCTCTTCGGTCAGCAACAAAGGAGCGACGGGCATCCGGTCGGCCTCAACGCCGTCCACCAAGAGAAGCAAACGGTGTTCGAGGCGATCGCCGACTTCGCCGTCCGCCATGACCTGGAGTTGAACCTGAACGTCAGCGTTCGCAGCAGCGGTCAAATCCTCACGCGCAATTTCAGCCCAGAAGCCCGCGTCCTGCCGACGTTGAAGGACAAAGGACACCTCGCCGGTTCCGCCTTCGTTGGACGCCTGAATGTCCAACACGGCAGCCTGATTGGGTGCCGGGCTGGGGTCGTCCCAGAGGGCAACGCTGGAAGGCAGGGCAATGGACGGGCCAATCAACGAAAGCGGCCACGTCGCGAATGGCGTCATCACGGTGTTCGATGAAGTGTCGAAGGGGTTCCCGGCAGCGTCGCTTCCCGAAACCCAGACGTCCACCATGTACGTGGGCAGCAGCGTCGTTGCGCCTCCATCGGTCAAGTCCAAATTGCCGCTCCAGAAGAATTGCTCTCCAAAGGGCGTGGTGTCGGGCAATTCCAACGCACCGCGCGAGATTTCGGCTTCACCGGCCCTCACGCGGTAGTGGAGCACGGCGGACTCGTCGGTGTCAAAGCCGTGATCGTCAAGCGTCTCAAGCTGGACCAGGAGGTCGTGGGCTTGTCCAATCGGCAAGGCTTGACCGGCTTCGATTCTTGACAACGAAACCGCCGCCAAACTTGGCGGGGTGCTGTCGACGATGAACCGAACGCGCGGGATCAATTCAGTCTGATCTTCAGCAAGTCCCGGCAGGTCATCCAATCCCAACTTGAGGTCGAGGTAGCCTGAACGAATGCCAGGGACCAACAAATCGAGCGAGAACTCACCGTCGGTTCGGGGACTGGTCACCCAAATGTTGTCGTAGTCACCAAAGGTGACGTCAAAGGCACCGGCTGGTGCTGGCGTCTCGTCTTCAGAAAACAGCACACGTCCGGTGACGCGCAAGGCTTGGCCTGCGCCGATGATGGTTTCATCGAAGTCCTCGTTGTAGTGGTTCGTCCCGTCGCGCAATTCCACGGCGCGGATGTGGCCACTTTCGGTGTCGAAGCGGAAGTCGTTGTCCAAACTCCACCAGTTGTCGCCCAAACTGGCGTCCACCTCGTAACACGGAACGTCGGGCTCGAGGCCGCATGGCCGGTCGGTGACCTGCAACTTCGGCCGGATGAAGGACTCACCGTCGGTGTCGAAGGACTCAGGGAAGGACCACGTCAACTGGAACAAGGCACTGATGATGACACGATTTGGATCTTCAGCATCGAGTTGAACGCTGGAGTAGAGGTTGCTGACCGCGAGGAATTCTCCGCCCGTGGTCATGTGGGCAACGGGCTGTCCCTCGGCGTCAGGAGCCAAGGAGATGAAGATGGACGTGTCATCGTCGTCGAAGTCGCCACCAAGGGCGAATTGGACCTGCTGGATGTCCTGCCAGCCGTTGCCGTCCGACAGGGTGATTTGCGCCGTGTAAGGCACGCCGGGGTGCAGCGGAGACTCGTCGTCATGGCCGACGATGGTGGAATTCGCAGCGTCAAGTTCGGGTTGGAACTCCTCGCGGACGGTGTACGTCACCAAGTCAGCGTTCCAATCAGGGGGCACCTCGGTGCCACTCCTTGTGCCGCAGTTCTTGCCACCAAGGTCCTCGGGACAGACGGGACCGCCGCCCATGGCCACCACGTTGTCCTGAGCGTCTTTCCCGCTGATGTAGTAGGACACACGCTGCCCGTGAACGAGCATGGAATCGTCGATGCTGGTCTCGAAGATGTTCAGGCCACCGGCCCTGATTTCTGGGGAAGACACAGTCTTCAGTTCGTATTCTTCTACCTGCGGCAGGCCGTCGAAGTTGTAGTCTGTGCATCCAATGGCCTGACTGGCCTTGCATCCAAGCCAGTAATGGAGGCTAATCTGATTGGGTGGATCCACCGAGTCTTGGATGACGATGCTGATTGGCTGCGCCGTTGCAGCATGCAGTTCAACCCCATCCACGGGGTCGGAGGAAAGCACCAATGGCGAGTTTCCGTCAAGCGTCAAGCGAATCGTGTTGTAGCCCGGGTTGGTGAACGTGGAACCGTTGGACAAGTTCACCGCTTCGACGTAGAAGACCATCCCGCCCGGTGCACTCTCGATTGGGGATTGGAGGGTGATGTTGTACTCTCCAAAGGCTGGATTTGTCGTCGTGGCGAGCACCACAGGTTCGCCGATTGGGTCGCCGTCATAGGTGACGTTCTGACCAAGCACACGAAGATCAAACTCGCCGCCCAAGGGGGTCAATTGGCTGCCCTGGAAGTAGATCTTCCCCGCGAAACTCAGGTTGTAACCGCCACGGACCCAATCCAAGGGGTAGAGTTCGCGACCTGTTTCGTCGTAAACACGGAGTCCGTCGAGTTGGACGTCGTTCTCGACGCGAACGTCGAGGTTTGAGGTGGTCCAGTCCGTCACCTGCTCACCGATGGGATCGACCACGGTGATGTTGGCTTCCATCGAGGATTCATCGTCCCAAGACCAGTTCACGAGGGTAGGGATTCGGATGCGGGTGATGCTGTCTGAGACGGCACTGGAGGTGCAGTTTCCGGCGTCGAAGTGCACGATGCCTCCGGCGTCGTTCAGAACGCTGCATTGGTCTCCACGCTCCCACCGAACGGTGGGGTCTTCGCCGTAGGAATGCTGCAAAGCGACGTCCACGCGGGTAACGCGGGTGACGTCGTCTCCTCGAGCCACGTCCACGACAAGGTCGCGGTGAGCGCCATCAGGGGCCAACATGCCGCCCTCCACCGACGCACCGATGGCGCGTGTTTGCATGACGTAGGAGACGTCGAGGTTGGAGATCTTGATGCGACCAGGCGAGGCGGCCTTCACCGCGATGGTGACGTCCACGGTCCCATCGCCGTTGTCGGGCACGGCATCGTTGAAGGCTGAGACGAGGGTGGGGGCGTCCTTGACCTCTGAGCCAACAAGGCTGGCGTCGCTTGCGTCAACGGACGATTCGTTGAGGAAGAGCAAGGATTCCCAGTCGTAAGCACCGTCGTTTCCAATGTCAATGCGTGGGCGGTCGGGGTAACCTTCCTCGTATTCGAGCGTGAAGGTGCTCACGGCGGGGGTCACCGTCACGTCATCGGTTTTCAGCTCGATGTAATACCGGAGCGCCGAGCCTGCGGCTTCCGTGGGGAATCCAATCTCCTGACCGTTGCTCGCTTCATACCAGTCCGTGCCGTTGTTGTTTGAGACGTACACCGTGATGCTGGTGCCTACGGGTTCATCGGCGATCCACATCGGGCGAACTTTGCCAACCTTGGTCCCGGTGGGGATGGGGGGCGAGGTCCAGGAACCCAGCTCCGTGTATTCCGTGTCGTGTTCGAGTTCAACCCACCATGACACCGCGGAGGAACCGATCATCTGCGCTTTCCACACCAGTTCTTTCCCGGGATGGGCGAAGTGAATGGTCTCGTTCTCGGTGACCGCAGACCAGTGCGTTCCGTTGTCGGCCGAGACCCAGTGATCCACACGATCGCCGATGGACGCAGCAGACCAGCCCGAGCGCGTGTTCACGGAGAGCACGTCGTCAATGGACGTCGTGACCGGGCCGTACCATGTCGTGGTTCCCGGCGCAGCGATGGTGTCGTAGGTCCACCCGGTTCCGAATTCTCGGTAGTACAGCGATTTGCTGCTCCATGTGGAATAGCCGCTGTCCATCGTGACAAAGCGGGTTCCGTCCCACTGCAGGCCGTAGCCGAGGCTGGAAATTTCACGGATGCCGGACTGGACCACGAGCGAGGTCGAGGTGCCGCTAACGGACCATGCCTCAAGCGTGTCACGATCGTTGTAGTAACTGTCTTTCTGACATCGCATGTAGAAGGTGTTGCCGTTGACTTCGAGACCACGGACCATTTGGCCCGTCGTTCCACATTGCCCGGTGGTTTGAGCTGAGGAGGTGAAGGAGTACTTGTCTTCGTTCCTGCTCCAACTGCCGTCCTCGATGTTGTATTCGACCACGCGGCGCTGGCTGTTGTGCACGACCCAGAAGGTGTCGTCTTCACGGTCGTATGCAATCCCCGTGTAATCGCCGAACTGAGGCGACAAGTCGTAGGACGCCGTGCACACCCAAACGTCATCGCGGGACACATCCATCTCCAGCAAGCGGTGGTACTGCGTTGGAGCGGTGGAACCCGACACCTGCTTGTAGCCTGAGAGGATGGCCAACAGGCGTTCGTCGTCGGCCAAGGCCCAATCGCGGAAGCCGTATTGTCCGTAGTACGTACTGCTGTGCGTTTGGGGAACCACGCAGGCCGACGCGGTGGAGTCGATGGTCACGGCCCATGCCCGAGTGAGGTTGTTGGGATAATGGGCCTTCACGACGTTGTTGAGGTTGTTCGAATTCCACGTGGACACGAAGAGCCAATCGTGGTGCTTCAGCACAGCCCCCTGGCCTTGCGCCGTCAGCGTGGTGCTGGTGCGTTGAACCTGTTGAGAAAATCGGGTTTCCGTGGAGTTCGACGTGTGCGGTTGACGCACGGCGTAAGAGCCGTTGTCGTGCCAGGCCGTCGAGGACGGATCGACCATCGTGTCCATGCCGTGCGGGAAGAATTCCGTGGTCGGCGAGGCCTGCTGCAAGGCAAGGACGGAGGAACGTGCGTCAACGCCAGCGGCGTCACCGGCCAGCCATTGCTGGGTGGTGCTGGTCGACGTGGAGGACCAGCCGGTGGAACTTGCTCCGGACAACGTCATGCTCACGTCCACCACTTCGGCACCGACCGGCAAGCGAACGCTTGCGCCGGTGTCGGGGCTTGCGCCTTGGTACAACGCGACGTACTCGGTGGAACCGTCGCTGAAACCGTACGCATGTCGGGCCACGCCGGACGCTTCAGCGTTGGGCGCAAAGGACGTGAGCAGAGGCGATGCGGACATCAGCATCATGAGCAGCGTCAACATCACCGCAGGCGCGAATGATTTTCGTGACGTCGTGCGGACATCCACCATGCGTCGAAGACGCGTGGCTGAGCATTTCAATGATGCCCTGTTATGGGCTTCAGGAGGTCAAACGGGAGTCGTAACGGAGTGGAGAGGAATCGCCCCTCACGCCGTCCCGTTCATCGTCGTTGACCTCGAACCAATCCACGACCCAATCGCCATCGGTGTCCCAATTCATCGGATCCGTGCCTTCCGCCACGTGATCGTCATCGAAATCCACCATGTACCAGCCCAATTCGTGTTCACCAACGCTCCGAACGGGGCTGGTTTGTGGCGATCCTGTGTAGAAAATATCCCATGCGTCCGTGCGGTTTCCAGCGGCCAAAACCTCGTCATCGGTGTCGTCGATGATCAAGAAGTCCTGGTCGTTGTCGTCGAGGATCCACACGAAACGCTGGTCGGAGGAACCAAGTTGGTCCATCTTCAGGTAATTTCGAACGTTCTCGTCCCACGACCCAAGGCCCAGCAAGTGGGCGCGAAGCTGCCACCCTTCGGTGATGCCTTCGCCGTTGTGCACCAGTCCAGCAAGCCGCGCCGCGTTAGGCGAGGAGAGCAACGGATCGGTGATGGCGTAGAACTCCTGGAAGGCTGTGTACGCCGTGTACACGCAACCTGCCCCTGAACAGTCCCAATTGCCGTCCTGATCGTGGTCTTGGTTGGCGTCCGTGGCGTCGCGCGGGTCCATGGTGAACCA
>DALQ01000064.1 GCA_002496845.1 Euryarchaeota archaeon UBA495 | reverse complement strand
CCAATCGTGGAACCCCAACGGCACGGTGTCCGTGGTCCGACTGACGGAACAACAGGCTGACGATTTTGCGGGTCTCACGGAACATCAGATGCACGCGTTTGCGACCGCGTGGCGTCTTGGATACTACGAACGTCCTCGCAAGTGCACCTTGGCCGACGTTGCCAGTGAACTCGGCGTGTCTCGAGCGACCATCAGCGGGCACCTGGGTGCGGTTGAAAGCACGGCTCATCGACGCCTTGCAGCCCGTCTTGGGCTACGAAGCGATGGGGCGGATTGAAGGCTAACGTGCAGTGCGCAGGCCATGGTGGCATGGCAAGACGGGCCGAGGGATTCCCCTAAGCCTGCACGTGAGGCCCACGTCGGTCGTTTTGAGATCAAGGCCAGGGACGGGCGCGCTCGTGTTGGCGCCCTTTCGACCGCTCACGGCATTGTGACCACGCCGACCCTCCTGCCGGTCATCAACCCCAATTTGCGGACGATTGAACCGCGCGAAATGTGGGACCGTTACGGCATTGAGATGCTCATCACGAACAGCTACATCATCTGGAAGCACGAGGGCTTGCGCAGCCATGCGTTGGAACATGGCGTGCATGATCTGTTGAATTACCCAGGGGCCATCATGACCGATTCAGGGACCTTCCAAGCCTACGTGTACGGAGACGTGGAGGTGGGCGTGGAAGAAATCGTGGCCTTCCAACGTGACATTGGTGTGGACGTGGCCACGATGCTCGACGTCTTCACGCGGCCGGACATGACCCGTGATGAGGTGCATGCAGCGGTCATTGAAACCGCCGAACGCGCCGAAGCCAGCATCACCACGGCCGGTGACACCATGCTCAACGGACCGGTGCAAGGCGGCTTGCATCCCGATTTGAGGCGCTTGAGCGCCCAAGCCATGGGCGAGCATGGATTCAGCGTGCATCCGATTGGAGGCATCGTTCCTGTGATGGAGCAACAACGCTACGCGGATTTGGCTCGCATCATGCTGGCTTCGATGCCGGAATTGCCACCTCAACGCCCCGTCCACATGTTTGGTTGCGGTCACCCGATGCTCTTTCCAATGCTGATCGCCCTTGGGGCCGACCTGTTTGATTCAGCGGCCTATGCGCTCTTTGCCCGCGATGGGCGCATGCTGACGCCCACGGGGACCGTGCATCTTCGGGACCTGAACGATTGGCCACTGCTCATGCCTTGCATCGCACATGTCACGCCAGAGGAGGTGCGCAAGATGGACAAAGACCGCCAGATGGAGATGCTGTCCAGGTTCAATTTGGAAGTCACGCTTGCAGAGTTGGCCACGTGCCGTCAAGCGGTGCATGACGGGCGCATTTGGGAACTGGTTGAACGACGGAGCCACGCGCATCCCGCCCTCCGAGAAGCCTTCCTTTGGATCACCACCTCTCCCGCACGCGGGACGGCGCCCATTCCGGCCGCAGAACACCTTCTGATGAACGACCGAGCCGCGGCCAGCGATACCTCTCCCGACCGTGGGGGCTGGGAATCTGCGTGGGATTGGGTCATCGAAGCACAAAACACCCCGGGGCGCGGTGCCCTACGATGGGCCGGTGAGGACACCTTCGTTCGTCCGACTGTTGTCGCGTCGCGCCGTCGCCTTCACCGCTCATGGCGTCCCGCCACGAGCGAGGGCACCGTCCTCATCCTGCATGGTGCACCGGGTCCATGGCGCGATCGTGCCGGCGCTCATGTCGCGCGGGCTCGAGCCAGCAACCCTTCGCTCGAGGTGCTCGTCCTCAGCCCCATTGGCTTGGTGCCTTGGTCCTTGGAAGACCTCCAGCCCTTTGCCCACGTCGAAGGTCCTGAATGGCTCTGGCGCCGTCCACTGGACCATGCTTGGGTGCGTCGGGAATTGGCACGTTTGCATCTTGACGGCCGTCCCTTCTGCAGCGTCGATCTTCGTTCCGACAGCGTCGCCGAGGCCTTTGATGCAGCGTTGAAGGAGGCGGGGCTTGAAGCACGAGCAGAGGCCGAAGACGATCGAATTGCAGAGGCCGAAATCGCCTTGCGTCGAACGCAGGCTGTGGAGAAATCCATGCTCGATTTGCACCTCGAACGGTCCACGGCCACCAACTTCGTCGGAGCGGCGACCTTTGTGATGAGCAGCACGGGTCGGATCCGGAACGTCAAGGACGGTGAAGGTCGCCACATCCTCTCGCCTCGTTTGGGCGACGGCGGCCTCTCGTTGACCGACGAAGGCGCCCGAGTGTTGCATGCCCTTGGCCTTCCTCCGGCACATGCACCCGCCACACTGACCGTGGTGGAAGACGCCGTACCCTTCGTGGGTGCAGGGCGGAACGTGATGCACGGCTTCATCCTCGAAGCGTCCCCCTCCCTTCGACCCGGAACACCGTGCTTGGTCCTCGGACCGGACGGGGCGCTCATTGCGCATGGTGTGGCCCAATGCACGCAGCAGGAAGCCACGTCCATGGAGAAGGGCATCGCAGTGCGTGTTCGAGGCGGCTTGGTTCCCTCGTCGTGAAGACAAAACGGGGTCGGGTTGAAAGGCCCTCCTCGCCACCAACACGCATGGTCGAAGGCCGTGCACCAATCGTGCACACCAAGGCGTTGACCAAAGCCTACGGCGAACACGTGGCCCTCAACGCGCTCGACTTGCAAATTGAAGCTGGTGCGACGGGGCTTTTGGGTGCGAACGGTGCGGGCAAATCCACGCTTCTGAAAACCCTGCTCGGCTTGATCCAGGTGACCTCTGGCGAGGGCACCGTGCTTGGACACGACATCCGGACCGAGGGTCCAAGCATCCGACAACGCATCGGCTACATGCCGGAATACGAATCCCTCGATCCTCGTATGGACGGCATCCATCAAGTCCGCTACGCCGGGGAATTGCTTGGTATGAACCCCGTGGTGGCGATGCAACGTGCGCATCAATGCCTGGAATACGTCGGCCTTGGCGAACAACGCTACCGCCAAATCGACGGCTATTCCACCGGAATGCGGCAGGCGACGAAGTTGGCCTGTGCCATCGTCCACGACCCCGAGATGATCATTGCAGACGAGCCCTCGAACGGGCTTGATGCTGCGGCGCGGGATTTCATGCTCCAAACTTTGGACACCACCGTTCGCAACGGTCAACGCAGCGTCCTGATGGCGTCGCACCTGATGGACGACGTCGAACAGGTGTGCGAACGCATCGTTCTCCTGCACAAAGGACGCTTGGTGGCCGAAGGCCGGATTGAGGACTTGAAGGCGATCGACCGAGAGTACGAAGTGCACGTCTGGGGAGCAGCCGAAGCCATGGAACGAGGCCTGCTCGACCGGGGCCTCCGTGTCCGTCGGCAGGGGCGCGTCATGCGCGTGGCCGATGACCGAGATGACGTGCCGCGGGAGGTGCTCGAAGTGGCGGCGACCACGGGTTCCCAAGTTCGTCGTCTTCACACCTACGAAGCGTCCCTCGAAGACCTGTTCATCGCCATCATGGAACGGCTCGGCCATGACGTCAAGTCCAGCGAGGACCTGCTCGCCGGAGGTGCTCCACGATGACCGACGCAGACCCCATCGAGGAGAAGGCGGTCCAAGCGGAGGAGGACGTTCGCTTCGACGAAGCCTCGCCCGTCACCGGTGCGTCGCGCATCGAGGCCGCCTATTCGGCCGAGGACGGCGGGCAAGCCAGCGTCGCCAAAACCGGGTCGACGGGGCAGGTCTTCACGCAGACCTACCTCCCGTGGACCGGGACGCTCAACCCACGTTGGGCACGAAATTGGGCGGTCTACCGCCATCACATCTTGGGGTTGGTGCGGAGCGGTCATCGGCCGTGGCCGCTGCTTGTGCGGGCCTACCTTGTGCTGGTGCTCATCGGTTCCGTCGGGGACATTTTCCCCGTGCTGCTCGGGTCGTTGTTCGGGGATGGCATCGGCGAGGTGTTCATGATCAGCAGGGACAGCCTCTACGCCCACGTCCTCGGCTTCTTCCCTCGCAACGTGTTGTACTACCCGGTCGTCACGGCCCTGATCGTTGGGACGATGATCTCAGAGGACCGGCTGAACGGGACCTCAGCGCTGTACTTCAGCCGCCCCATCACCCGGTTTGATTACGTGGCGATGAAGTACTTGGCCGCTGCAACGATCCTGTTCATTCTTTGCGTCTTTACGCTCTTCATCTACTACACCGTCGAAGTCTTGGCCATGGGCCATGGGTGGGCCTGGATTGTCGACACCTTCCCCTTGTTGCTCGGTGCGACGGTGGCCGGCATGCTGCTTGTCGTGACCTACACGTCGCTGGGGCTCGCGATGTCCAGCGTTTCCACAAACGGTTTCTTCCCAGCCATTGGATTGCTCGCCTTGGTCCTCGGGTCCAAATCCGTGGCCTTCCTTGTGGCGCTCCTGTTTGAACAGGATGTGCTCTACCTCCTTTCGCCGTACGACGCCTTGGCCAACGTGGGTCAGGCGCTGATCGGCACGGAATCCAACTACGATATTCCGTGGACCTGGTCGTTGGTTTCGGTGGTCGCCATGAATGCGCTGTCCCTCTTCCTCTTGGCCAACCGCGTGGCCAGCATGGAGGTGACACGCGAATGATGCCGGACCTCAGCCAAGTGGGGCCTGCGTCCGAGCCCGTGGTTGAGCCTGTGCCGGAGAAACTCCCTGCGGTCGTGTTTGACCGCGTGGGGAAAACCTACGGGCGCATCCATGCCCTGAGTCAAATCAACCTCGCCATTTCAGGTGGCGTCACGGGCATCTTGGGGCTCAATGGCGCGGGTAAGTCGACCATGTTCAACCTCCTGATGGGTCGATGCAAGCCCACCACGGGCCAAGTTCGCCTCTTTGGCATCGACCCGTGGCAAGATCCAACGCCCTACGGACGTGTCGGCTTCGTTCCTGAGTCTGAGAAATTGCACGATTGGATGTCGGCGTTTGATTTCGTCACCACCTTTGCTCGCCTCCACGGCTTCACCAGGGATGAGGCCAAGCTCGAAGCCGAGCGCGTGCTTGACTTCGTGAATTTGAAGGAGGTGATGCACACTCCAATCGGGCGATACTCCAAGGGCATGCGGCAACGGGTGAAAATCGCGCATGCGCTGGTCAACGACCCCGACCTCATCGTGCTCGACGAACCGCTGACGGGATGCGACCCGCTGGCGCGAACGACGATCATGAACGTCGTGCGGGAACTTGGGCGAATGGGACGGACGGTGCTGGTCAGCAGCCACATTCTTGGTGAAATCGAACGCATCACCGAACAAATCGTTTTGCTGCACCGCGGCCAAGTGCTGGCCCTTGGCAACGTCCACGGCATCCGAGAGCAACTCGACCGAATTCCGCACCGCATCCACATCCATTGTCACGAAGGCAAGCGTCT
>DALQ01000100.1 GCA_002496845.1 Euryarchaeota archaeon UBA495 | reverse complement strand
GTGTTGGGCCATTTTCCCCGGTCGACCAAGGACGACGTTCACGCTGCGCTTGACGCCGCGCACGCTGCCCTCCCCGGCTGGGCCTCAACCCCAGCCCCGACGCGCGGTCAGATCATCGGCAACATGGCCCGCCTTCTCATCGACCTGAAGGAGGACATCGTCCGCCTCGAGACCCGTGAAATCGGCAAGACCGTGAAGGAATCCGGGGGCGAAGTCCAGGAAGCCATCGACACCTGCCTCTTCTTCCAAGCCGAAGGCCGTCGCCTCTACGGGCAGACCGTGCACAGCGAGTTGCCCAACAAGGAACTCTCGACCTACCGCCGTCCTCTGGGCGTGTGCGCCATCATCAACGCGTCCAACTTCCCTGCGGCCGTTCCCTTCTGGAAGATCATCCCGGCGCTCATCTGCGGCAACACCGTGGTGTGGAAGTCGCCCAAGGACGCGCCTTTGCTTTCCTTCGCTCTGGCCCGCATCATGCACCAGGCTGGCCTGCCTGACGGCGTGGTCAACCTCGTTCACGGCACCGGCTCCGGTGCCGGACAGCACCTCGTCGACGCCGTCGATGAGGGGCGCGTCAACAAGGTCTCCTTCACCGGCTCGACCGGCGTTGGCAAGATGATCGGCGAAGTCTGCGGCCGCAACCTCGTCAGCTGTTCACTCGAATTGGGCGGAAAGAACCCCCTTGTCGTGATGCCAAGCGCGAACCTTGACAACGCGGTTGAAGGCGCCTACTGGGCCGCCTTTGGCACCGCCGGACAACGCTGCACCAGCCTCGGCAACCTAATCCTTCACGAGGACATCCACGACGCGTTCATGGAGCGCTTCATGGCCAAGGTTCGCGAAACGCGCATCGGCGATTCCCTCCACCACGAAGGCGTCCTGTACGGCCCGATGCTCTCCGAAGTCTACGCCAAGGATTTCCTGACCGGTCTCGAGATGGCCGAGCGCGACGGCGCCACGAAGTTGTGGGGCGAAGGGCGCATCACCGCCGACAGCGCCCCCTCCGGCTTCGTCGACAACGCCGATGCTGGCGTCTTCATGTGGCCGCACGTTTACGCGGACGTTACCGAAGACATGGAGTGCTTCATGAACGAAATCTTCGGCCCGGTCGTGACCGTGGTCAAGGCGCGTGATTTCGATCATGCGTTGCATTTGGCCAACGCGTCTCCGTATGGACTGTCGAGCGCCTGCTACACCAACGACCGGCTCGAAGCCTACCGCTTCAAGACTGGAATCAAGGCCGGCATGACGGGCATCAACAACTCCACCACCGGTGCGGAGGCACACTTGCCCTTCGGTGGCGTGAAGAATTCCGGCAACGGCACGCGAGAATCCGGCATGTGGGTCATCGAAGCGTACTCGTATTGGCACGCGGTGAACGATGAACTGAGCGGCCAACTTCAGTTGGCGCAGATGGACGTCGACGAGATCCACGCCGCCGAAGCGACCGTGGATTGGTCCACGTTGGCCTGAGCCGGTTGGAGCGAGAAATCCTCCTCAAAACCTTGCACTTCGGCCGTTTTGACGGCGACGGTTGAGGCGCAGCCCTCAAAGACCCACCTGCCCACCGAACACTATCCCGCCTGCGGGAGGTGTTAACATCGGAGAGGGCATTCGTCTCCCTGTCATCAACGGCCTCGGTGGGACCAGCCGCAAAGATGCTTGGTGGGCTTCGCCTCTTGCGATGGCTTTCGCCCTTACGCTGCTCATGGTCTACACCGCGTGGCGCTTGTTGGTCATGGACGGTGACATCCACTACGGCGACCACCGCGTGGTGTCGCCCATCTTTTCACCCGACGTGTTGTACTACTCAGGCTTGACCGGCTACCCTGGATGGCTGAACTCGGCCATTCTGATCTTGTGGTTGCCCTTTGGCTTCCGTGGCACCTGCTACTACATGCGCCGCGTCTACTACCGCTCCTTCTTCGCAAGCCCCGTGGCCTGCTGGGTCGACGAGCCCGACATCAACAAGAAAATTGGCTATGCGGGAGAAAGGCGCCTGTTCATCTTCAACAACCTGCACCGCTACTTTCTGTACGCGGCCCTTGCCATCCTGCTGTTCAAGTGGTGGGACGTGGTTCATTCGATGCGGATCACTGAGACCTTCATCCTCGACATTGGCACCATCGTGCTCGCCACGGAATCCTTCCTGCTGACGATGTACGTCACTTCCTGCCACGCCTTCCGCCACCTCGTGGGTGGCATGCTCGACCGTTGGGACGGCGGCGTGGCCGGCATCCGCGGTCGCCTGCACAGTTTCGTGACCAAGCCGTGGATCAACCGCAGCCACGGCTTCTGGTTCTGGACCAGCCTTGGTTTCGTGTTCATTGGCGACCTCTTCGTGATGTCCGTCGCCAACGGGACGATTCCCGAAGCCAGCATCGTGCTCCTGGGAGGGGTCTGAGATGGCAGGTTCCGGCTACGACGAGCACGAGTACGACGTCATCGTCATCGGCGCCGGCGGCGCCGGTTTGCGCGCCGCCATCGAGTCCGCGCGCCAAGGTGCAAAGACCGCGATCATCACCAAGTCGCTGCTTGGCAAGGCGCACACAGTCATGGCCGAAGGCGGCTGCGCTGCAGCCCTGGCCAACGCGGACGACCGCGACGGTTGGAAGGTCCACTTCCATGACACGATGAAGGGAAGCAAGTACCTCGCCGACTGGCGGATGGCTGAACTTCACGCCAAGGAGGCGCCCGACCGCGTGCGCGAACTCGAACAGTGGGGTGCGGTGTTCGACCGAACGCCGTCGCACGTGATCAACCAGCGAAACTTCGGAGGCCACACCTTCCCCCGTCTCGCGCACGTTGGCGATTCCACTGGTTTGGAGATTATCCGAACGCTGCAGGAACGCGGCATCCACGAGGGCATTGACATGTTCACCGAATACACGGTTCGTCACCTGCTCAAGGAAGGCGACCGCGTCACAGGTTGCGTGGCCTACGGTCGCGTCAAGGGCGACTTCAAGGCCTTCTCGGCCAAATCCATCGTGCTCGCCACCGGTGGCATCACTCGATGCTGGACCGTGTGCTCAGGTTCCTGGGAATACACGGGCGACGGTCACGCGCTTGCGCTGTGGGCCGGTGCCGAACTTCGGGACATGGAGTTCGTTCAATTCCACCCGACCGGCATGGTCTGGCCGCCCAGCGTGCGTGGCATCTTGGTGACCGAGGGCGTTCGTGGTGAAGGGGGTCGTCTGTTCAACAACCAGATGGAGCGCTTCATGTTCGAGTATGTGCCCGAGATGTTCCGAGGCGACCACGCTGAAACCGAGGCTGAAGCCGACACCTGGGTGGAGGAGGTCGTCAGCGGCAAGATCGCCACCGTGCGTCGTCCTCCAGAGTTGCTGACCCGTGACGTGGTCGCGAAGGCCATCAACGAGGAAGTCAAAGCAGGCCGTGGTTCTCCGCACGGCGGAGCCTTCCTCGACATTTCCCATCGTGGAAAGGAAGCGATTCAGAAGAAGCTCCCCTCGATGTACCACCAGTTCATGGAACTCGCCGGTGTGGACATCAGCGAGGAAATGATGGAAGTCGGACCCACGGCGCACTACGTGATGGGCGGCGTCCGTGTCGACCCCTTGACGCAGGAATCTACCGTTCCCGGTCTCTACGCCTGCGGTGAAATCGCCTCGGGCCTGCACGGCGCGAACCGTCTCGGCGGCAACTCCCTTTCCGACTTGATCGTGTTCGGGAAGCGGGCCGGTGAACACGCCGCTCAGCGGGCCCGCAACCTTGCACCTCCACGCATCGACGAAGACCAAGTCAAGGCCTCCATCGCCACGATGCTTGAACCGCTCCAGCGCGGTGAGGGTGAAAACCCCGGCCTGATTTACGACGAGATGCGGGACATGATGCAAGCCAAGGTCGGCATCATCCGCACCAAGGAGGAATTGGAAGAAGCCCTCGAGGACCTCAAGGCCTTTCGGGCCCGTGCCGATGCGTGCTTCCCTGGCACCGATCGCCGCTACAACTCTGGATGGCATCAGGCGTTGGACCTCATCAACATGGCCGACATCTCCACCGTGGCTGCCTTGGCTGCCCTCACGCGTGAGGAAAGCCGTGGTGGACACACGCGCGATGACTTCCCGGTGCCTGACGAGAGTCACTGGGGTCAGCACCTCAACATCGTCTGGATGGAAGACGGTGACATCAAGATCCGACAGGAGCGCATCGAGCCCATTCGTCATGACCTTCAGGTCTCTCTTGACGAGGTCAAGGCGATGATCAAGGAACGCGCCGAAGAGCAAGGAGGTGGCAAGTGAATGTCCCTGAAAGGTCGAAAGCAAGCCTTCCGCGTGACCCGCGGAATTGGCGAAGGCGCCGACATGCAAGACTACGAAATCGAGCTCGATGAGGGCATGGTGGTCCTCGATTGCGTGCACCGCATTCAGTACGAGCAGGAACCGGAGTTGGCCGTGCGCTGGAACTGCAAGGCCGGAAAGTGTGGCTCATGCTCTGCTGAAATCAATGGTCGCCCCCGGCTCATGTGCATGACTCGGATGTCGGACGTGGTCAAGGAGACGCCAAAGGGCGTCCCGATCGAAATCCGCCCGATGAAGGCCTTCCCCCACATCAAGGACCTCGTCACCGACGTCTCGTGGAACTACGAAGTGGCCCAGCGCATCGCTCCAATCAAGGGGCCAGAGGAGGCCAATTGGAAGTTCAACCAAACCGAAGCCCACCGCGTTCAACACTTCCGCGAGTGCATCGAGTGCTTCCTGTGCGTGAACACCTGCCACGTCTTGAGGGATCACCAGGAGTTCGACGCCTTCGCCGGTCCCCGCAACTTGGTGCGCCTCGCTCAGTACGAAATGCACCCACTGGACGAGGAAGACCGCATCCCCGAAATCCGCAAGGAATTCGGCGTTGAGTACTGCAACATCACCCGCTGCTGCACCGAAGTCTGCCCTGCAGGCATCCAGATCACCGACGACGCCATCATCCAACTCAAGGAACGCGTCGTCGACCGCTACTACGACCCGTTGCAACGCATTTGGCGGGTCATCAGCGGCAAAAAGGTCCGGATGTAAGCATGCACGGCATCCCGACACGCCTAAACCGCTAACGGAGGGTCAACGACCATGCGGCGAGGATGGGTTGTCCTCGCCGTGTTGACCTTGTTTCTGGTGCCGTTGTGCCCTCCCTCGGTCGTGACCGGTGGGCATGAGGAGCAATCGTCCGCTTCCTCAAGCCTCACGTCCCTCTTTTCGGGCTTCCAAGCAAGCACGTCCTCGGACGTTTGGAATCAGACACCGTGGGTGGACGTGGCCGTCCCGGGCGAATTTGATTTGCTGACCGTGTTGGATTACAGCGACGTCGGCGTGCTGATCAACAACAACTCGGAGGCCAGCCGAACGATTGGCTGGGCCTTTGTCTCGGCGAGAAACATCAGCGAAGACCGCGTCTTCATCTTCAACGGCAGCGACGTGCCCACGTCCGAGACCATCAACCGTGAGGCCTTCCAAACGCATTTCGAGGATCCATTCCGAGCGATGTTGTTGGAACGCAACACGTCGTCTTCGCTGAATTACCTGGTCACCACCAAAGGCATTCCACTCCGGGTGTCTGGGGGCAACCACAAGGCCAGTTTCGATCAGGAAATGTCCCTTGTGGGCGGGGCGTACAACGGCAGCATCGGCCAAGATTGGTGGGACACGCACAACTACGGGCCGTTGGCCGGCGGGCCGATGGAGCGTTTCAACCGAGACGAGCAGGGCTTCTTTCTCGTCACCCGGCTGACCGGCTACACCGTCGAAACCGCCCTCGGTCTCATCGAGAAGGCCAACGGGAGCCTTGGCGAACGTGGCATGCACGTGTTGGACTTGGCCACCAACCGCAACGATACAGGATACAAATTCTGGAACGACGACCTCTATCTGGCCAACACCACACTCAACCAAACGCATGGCATCGACGTGCTCTTTGACGAGACGTCGACCTTCCTCACCAACCTCTCCAACGTGATGGGGTATGCCTCGTGGGGCAGCAACGACGGAGCTTGGAGCGAGAATTTCCTGCCCAACCAAGGATTTGAGACGGCGGATCCAGCGACCTCCAGCGGCCGACAGTTCTGGGAGGTCACCGCAAGTTCGCCCGGAGCTGGGGAATCCTTTGGTTGGTCATGGAGCGACGTGAATCGGGGTGGCTCAGGTGGCATGGCGCTGGAAGTCGTGGCCAACTGCAGCCAGTTTGCGGGCAACGGCACGGCCGGGCTGCACGGCGAATTCTTCGACAACGACGCGGGCGTCAACATTCCATCGGGAGCAATGCCCTCGCTCATCGACCGAGAACCCGACCATGCACGCGTCGAATCGGACCTCGATTACGGTTCATCGGGCCAACCCTACCCTGGCCTTGACGACCGTTTCAAGCACGATTGGGGCGCTCGGTTTTCCGGTTTGATCGAGGTTCCATGGACGGACAATTGGACCTTCCACCTGACCAGCGACGACGGCACGGAACTGTGGATTGACGGAGACAGCATCGTCACCAACCACGGCATGCACGGGATGGTTGAACGAACCGGTTGGGTCGATTTGGAGGCCGGTCTCTACGACCTGCGCATCGAATTCTACCAAGGCGGAGGTCCACACGGTCTGAAGCTGGCGTGGTCCACCTCCAACTTGAGCAAAACTCCCGTGCCACCCAGCGCCTTCCTCGTGTCGGGCGATTGGATGCCTTCTGCCGCTTCTTTGGAACATCGCTGGTCCTTCGAAGACGGGGCGGGTTCAACCGCGGCGGACGCCGTCGGCGATGCGGACCTGACCGCCTACGGGATGAACAGCAGCAATTGGCGGTCGTGCGTTGACGGCGGTTGCCTGTGGTTCGACGGAGCCGACGATTACCTCGACGTGGACGTCGAGGATTGGACGGGCGACTTCACCGTCAGCCAATGGGTGTGGGCGAACTCGACCAGCCTGCCGAATTACGCGAGCACCTTTGCCGTGTCCAACAACGCAGGGGCAAACGCCTCCTTCCAGCATGCCGTGTTCAACGGCGAGTGGCGCTTTCACAACAACCAGACGCACGCGTTTGGTTCGATCGATGCTCAGCGCTGGGCGCATCTGGTCACGGTGTTCGACGGAGGAGAAGTACGGCTCTACGCAGACGGCGTGTTGGTCGACACCCACCAACAACCCAGCGGTGCCGTCAACGACATCGAACGGTATCGTTTGGGCGTCAACCGCGCGGGAAGCACCCATTTTGAGGGCATGATCGACGAAGTTGCCGTCTGGTCGTCGGCCCTCGAGGATTGGGAAATCACCGCGTTGAACCGGGCCGTGCTGGGC
>DALQ01000081.1 GCA_002496845.1 Euryarchaeota archaeon UBA495 | reverse complement strand
GAGCCAGAACCTGAACCTGAGCCCGAACCCGAGCCAGAACCTGAACCTGAGCCCGAACCCGAGCCAGAGCCCGAACGTCCAGCTCCGCCGCCCCTCGCCGTTGACGCCGAGGTGCGCCGTCTTCGCGGAGCATTGTCGACCGCCCAGGCCACGATCGAAGCCCTCGAAGAGCCGCAGGTTCCGCCTGCCGTGCTCGAGGACATCGTGGTGCCACAGCACGTCGTGGCGGATTTCGCCCGCATGGGCCGCTGGCTGGTTCACGAGGATCTCGGTCGTGCCACGATGGGCGGCATGGCCATGCTGCATCCCGATGTGCAAGGCGCCGTTGTTTCGACCCGTATGCTGACGATGATGCCACGCATCGACGAACGCTCCCTTGTGGCCGGCCGTCTTGGCATGGGCGCACCACGCGGTGCCCGTGAGGATTGGCGATTGCTGGAAGTTCTATTGGCTTCTGTGAGCATGGCGACCGGCGGCCCCGCGGCCGTCATCCACGCCCATGGACCGTACACCACGGCCATGTCGTGCGAGAAGGATCTGATTGTGCTCCAACCAATCGACGCCATTGGGAAGAAACACATTGGCCGCATCATTATCGTTGAACCTGATGCGGTGGACGAGGACACCTTCCTCCGCCAAGCGGTCGAAGCCTTGCAACAGGGCGGCATGCGTTGCGTGGTTGTTCGAGGTCACGGCGCGTATGCGGTCGGGGCAGATTTGACGCAAGCATGGTCGAACGCGTCCATGGTGGAACACAGCATGCGGGTGGCGATGTTGGCCCGTCAAGCGAACCTGAAGACCTGATGGCCTTCAGTCGCGCGCTTCGCGGCAGACGCGGATGAAGTTCTCAAACATCTCGCGGCCAAACTCAGAGTCGTTCACTTCGGGGTGAAATTGGAGGCCAAACCTGGTCCCCTCTTCGTTTTCCATCCCCTGAACTTCACAGGAAGGTGACGACGCAGTGATGTGAAATCCCTTGGGAACCACGTGCACTTCATCGTTGTGAGATTCCCAGACGGTCTGTGTTTCAGGCGTGCCCGCGAAAATAGCCCCGCCTCCGTCCACCAGGGTGATGTCTGCAGCTCCAAATTCTGGCTCAGGAGCTTCCCGGGCATCGCCGCCGTAATGGCGTGCCATGAATTGATGCCCAGCGCAAATGCCGAGGACGGGGACGTCCAAGTCGAGGAAGGCCCCACAGTTGCCCAACTCTCCACTTAGGCCGATACGGGCTGCACCGCCTGACAGGATCAGCCCGTCCAAGTCACGCAATTCCGAGACCGGGGTGGTGTTTTCGATGATCTGCGTGTCCACTTTGAGGTAGCGCAGCATGCGCCATTCTCGGTGCGTCCACTGGCCGCCGTTGTCCACGACGTCGATGACAAGGGGCCGGTCTTCCATGCCCCTCCACCTCTTCGTCCGGCCCTTAAGGGTGGTCAAAGCAGAGGTATTCTATGGGCGATGAGCGCTACGGTTTCGGGAATCGGACTCCCTTTTCCGACCTTCATAAGGGGTGGAGCCCTTTGACCCCGTAGAAATAGGAGTGATGCACATGCAAAACGAACAAGAAAACAACCTGCCGACCTACACCGTGACCGTGGCCAGTGAAAAGGGCGACACAAAGGTCCAGATGACCCGCCCTGAGATCGTGACCACTGCGGCCGAGTCGAAGTCTTGGGTCTTCGTGGACGACCGTCTCGTGGACGCGAGCACCCTCACTGACACCCAACTGAACGCGGCCGACGCCATCCGTTTGATGCCCGGCCTCGTCGGTGGCCAGTGAACTTGACCTCACGGACAGGTTCAAAACAGGGACGCCGTCCGGAGCATGGGGATGACCATGGTTGAACTCGTGGACTACAAGTGCGCCGAATGCGGCAAGATCGAACAGTTCCGTGGAGACCAGAACGGCATCTCCTGCAAGGCCTGCGGTGCCCGGATTTTCATGAAGCTGCGCCGCAGCGGCACGAAGCGCATCGACGCTGTTTGAGTGCAAGCGCACCCTTCTTGGACCGCTGACGCGGAGCCCTGCTCATGACGTCGTGGCTTCGTGCGTATGCGCCCCGGCGCTTCGACGATCTGGCCACGAGCGATGGCGTGCGGGAGTTGTTGTCCCAAGCCTCGCTGACCGCGAACCCCCCGCACCTGCTGTTGTCGGGCCCGTCCGGGGTCGGCAAGACCGCAGCATGGCGCTTGGTTGCGCGGCAAGTGCTCGGCCCAGGATGGCGCTCCACCACGCACGTGCTCAATGCACGTGACCTCGCACGGACATCGGGCGCCATGGGGGCTTTCGAAGCCTTCCTCCGGCCCGAAGGGCGGGGATCATCGGACACCTTGGCGGGCCGCACCAGTCTGGAAGCCTTCGACGTCGGTCTGTTCAATCAACGTCAGGACGATGCTCCCCCGGCCGGTGAAGAATCGGTCGGCCGTGAGGGCCGCCAAGCGGTGTCACGGCTCATTGTCATCGAAGATGCCGATCACCTCGGTCCGAAACGCCAACCCTACCTTCGCCGCATGATGGAGTCAGGAAGCGGCAGCTCCCGGTTCTTGTTTACCGCACGAACGCCATCGCGTCTTATCGACGCCATCCGAAGCCGTGTCCAACACGTGCGCATGCCTCCCGTGAGCCGCGAACATATTGTGGCGCGCTTGGAGCACGCTTGTGCACAGTCGGGCGCCACCGATGCAGCCATGCTCGAAGACATCGCTCACGTCGTGGCCGGCGATCTTCGCCGCGCCTTGTTCATCACCGAACTCCTGGTTCGCAGGGGCTTGCACACCGACCGCAACGCATTGGGGCGGTTGCTGCAGGAGACCGAAGTCGTTGAGATGCGCATGGTCATTGAGGAAGCCTTGCGAGGGCGTTTGCATGATTGGCGGTGGGAAAAGCAGGGCGCCAAGAACACCCGAGTGCTGTACGGTGCCATGGGCCACCTCGACCGATTGATGGCCACCCACCATCTCGAAGGAGACCAAGTCATCGAACACATCCACCAGCACCTCGTCGAGGGGCGCTTCCATCTTCCTTCCACGGTCTTGGCCGATCTGCTCGACGTGGTGGCACAGACGGACGCCGACTTGCGCCGAGCCTCCACCGCTCGGATTCACCTCGAGGCCATGCTCCACCGCTTCGCCGAGGTCGGGCGAGGCGCAGGCCTCGCCCCAGCGTAAGCGTCTTGAGGGTCGCTCAGGTGGTTGAGTCGGGCGTGTAGCATAGCTGGATAATGCACCGGCCTCCTAAGCCGGGGACCGCGGGTTCGAATCCTGCCACGTCCGCTC
>DALQ01000099.1 GCA_002496845.1 Euryarchaeota archaeon UBA495 | reverse complement strand
CGACACCCCGAACGACCTGTCTTCCCTTGCCGTGCTTTGGGACCTGTCCGACCTCGTGGACGGGCTTGAGGAAGGGACCGTTGGGCCTGTCTCCTCGATTGAAACTTCTTGGCCGGTCTCCGGGACCCACCGCGTGACGGTTCAGGCCGTTGACGACGACGGCGTGGCCTCCAGCACCCTCGAAGCCGACGTGGTCGTGCGTAACGTTGCACCCACCATCGAAGGACTTGATCCAACCGTGGCCATCTACGAAGACGAGCTCCTGAAAATCAGTGTGAACGTGGACGACACCGCCTCTGACCTGCTCAACCTGACGACGTGTTGGGACCTTGATGCCCGGATCGACACCGACAACGACGGTGGTTCCACCAACGATTGCGACGTCGAAGGCGTCACCCTCGAACAAATTTGGTCGGACGCCGGGACCCGTTTGTTGACCGCCTTCGTGGTGGACGACGACGGCGCAACGGCCAGCATCAACACCACGTTGACCATCGTCAACCTTCGGCCCACGGCGGTCATTACCTCACCTACGAACCTCTCGAACCTCATGGAAGGCGACTTCGTGAACCTCTCCGCAATGGATTCGCTCGATACCGAATCGGACCTCATCACCTTGACCTACCTTTGGGACACGGATGCCTTGGACGGCGCCATCGACAGCACCACGTCCATCCTCCAACTCGAGAACTTGGCTCCAGGGACGTATTCTGTCAACCTCACCGTGACCGACGACGACGGGGCAACTCACACCATGAACGTGCAACTCGTGGTCGCCGAAACGCCGACCAACAACCCCATCGCATGGGCGGTGGAAGAATTTGGCATGATCACCACGATTGTGATCGGCGTGCTTGGTGTGGTCATTCTTGGTTTGGTTAGCATGCTTGTCATCGGCCGACGTGGTGCCGAAGAAGCGTTGGTTGAGACGAAGTCCACCTCCATGTGGGACCAAGCTCCGGTCGCTGCGAGCTTTGTCGCCGCCGTACCTGCAGCGTTGCCACCTGCGACGCCCGCACCGATGGCCCCAATGCCTGACATGAACGCGCAACCTGTGGCGGCCGCTCCTGCTCCCGCCCCTGTTCAATCTGGGCCACCCTTGCCCGCCAGCGGGTTGCCACCGGGTTGGACCATGGAACAGTGGGCCTTCTACGGCGAGAAATGGCTCGAAACCAACGCTCCTGCTGCCCCGGCCCCAGCGCCGGCGGCCCCAGCGCCGCAACCTGCTGCGCCGACCGATCTTTCCAACTTGCTTGACGGACTGGACCTCTGAGGGAACTCAATGGGTGGGTTCTGGCAGTTCTTTGGTCTCCCCGACCCGGCGGAAGGGCAGCGTACTGACGTGATCGTGCCTGCAATGCCCGTGCTGGCCGAGCCGGTGTCGCAAGAGACTGAGATGGTTCAGACCTCAGCCGTGCCTCGGTTCATCGACTTGGGCGACCTAGGGGCACGCCCGCCGGTCGTGCCGCATCGCGCGGTTCGTTACTTGGCTCCCGATGCGTCCTCACGCCTCCCTGCAAACGGCATGTTGGTCCGCGTGCAAGAAGGGGATTCGCTTTTCGTCGACCTCCGTGGTTTGGCGCACATGCATGCCCACCAAGACGCGTTGAGGGCAGAACTTCGACGATTGGGTGAAACCACAGGTGTTGGCGCATGGGCGTTGGATCTTGACGACCGTCTGTTCCTCATTCCTGGGTCCGACGTGGTCATGGACACGACCCGTCACGAACTCGGTGGGACGGCCCTGCTCCCAATGCCCTCGTCATAGAGCGGACAAGGCCTCAATGACTCGCGCAGGGATGCCCAGCACGGTCGCTTCTTCGCCTTCAACCAAGTTCGCATGCGGCGCCATGGCCCCTGCCAAGTCGTACGCTCCTGCTTTTCCATGCCACGATTCACTGTGGACCAATTCGGCAAGGACGTCGTCTGAAAAGGTCGAAAACTCGACCACTGCCGAGGCCAAATCAAAGGTCCATGTGCCGGCCACGCGCAACCCTGATGCGCTCCACACCCGGTGACGTCGGCCACGCAGGCGGAGCAACATGGCCAAAGCGGCCTGTGCGTCATCGGGTTGGCCGAGGGCAAGCGTGGGGTCATCAGGATCGGCCAGCATCGTGTCGGCCACCAACACCATGCAGCCAGGGTGGGCATCAGCAACGGCTTGCGCCTTTTCCTTGGCGATGTGGAGCACCTGAGCGTCCACGGTTCCCGTGATTCGCGTTTCCTTCACGTCGACAGGAGCAACCCGTGTGCGAAGGCCCAAGGCCTCAACCATCTGCTTTCGCCGGGCCGAACCCGAAGCCAACACCAGGTCCACGTAAGCACCTCAAAGGCGGCTCACGATCGAGAAGCGCTGTTCGTCTTCTTTCCACCAGAAGGGCTGGTAGCCCAACAAGTGGTGAGTGTGCCGCATCTTCACGATGCCAAGCTTCCGCTTGACCTCGTCTGCATCACGGTCCATGACCAAATGCATCACGGTGTCGGAGAGGTAGTCTTCAACGCCGTACTCGCCGAATTGCTTGTGGTCTTCTCCGGTCATTTCGCAGATGAAGAAGGACGTCAGTCCGAGACGGCGAACGGCTTCGAACAAACGGAAAATCTCGTCGCGAGGGTTCTCCATCTTGGTGAGCGTGAAGAACGCACCCAAGGAGTCGAACACCAGGATTTCGAATCCGATGGAGTTGCGATAACTCGTCAGTTGACCGATGAGTTGCCCCATCCAGTCGACACGGTTCCCCATGCCTTGTTCGTCCAGTTGAACGCGAAGGTCAGCCAGGTCGATGATGGCGATGCGGTTGCGGACCCGCGGGTCTTCGACGTTCATGCCCATGTTGGCCATGTGCGATCGCAAGGAATCCTTCCCTTGCTCGAGGGTGACGTAGATGCCAGAGGTTTCACCGTACAAGACCGCATTGTAGAGCATGGAGAAGGTCAGGCTGGACTTCATGGCCCCGCTCGAACCGGCCACAATGGCGATGTGGCCCTCGGGAATCCCACCTTGCATGTTGTCATCGAGGCCTTCGATGTGGGTTGGGATGCGCTCGATGGTCATGGGGTCACCGCACCTGCGTGGACGTCAGGCTTCATCAACCTCACTCAGCGGTTGGTCACTCGACGGTGACGGACTTGGCCAGATTCCGTGGGCGATCTACGTCGAGTTCCAACGCCAATGCAGTCCTGTATGCAAGCAGTTGCAAGGGGAGGACGGTCAGCAGCGGAGAGCACAACGTGTGCGTCCGGGGGACTTGGATGGCGACGTCCGCTTCCTGAGCCAGTTCATCGCCCTCCGTGCACACGAGGATGATGCGTGCTCCGCGGGCTTTGCATTCGTGGATGGCCGAGGCCACCTTGTCTTTCACTGCGTCGTCTGGAGCCACGACCACCACCGGTCGACCTTCCTCCAGCAGGGCGATTGGCCCGTGTTTCATCTCGCCAGCAGGGTAGGCCAAGCATGGGATGTACGTGAGTTCCATCACCTTCAGGGCCCCTTCCTTGGCCACATTGGCGGACAAACCTCGGCCAAGGAAGAGCAACGACGGGGCTTCGAGGACCATCGCCACGGCTTCGTCGATGGGCCCAGGGTCGGCCAAATAGCGCTCGATGAGATCAGGCACTTCTTGCAGGCCTTTGGCCAGCACGCGCGCTTCGTTGGCACTCAACTGGCGCGCACGGCCGATCTGCACGGCGAAAATCGTCAATGCAGCCACCATGTTGGAGAAGGCCTTGGTGGAAGCAACGGATTGCTCGGGGCCTGAGTGAATGTACACGCCTTGGCCGCAAAGACGAGCGATCGTTGAGCCGACCACGTTAACCACGCCGTGGACGTCGCCGCCTTTGAGTTGGATTTCCTTGATGGCCGCGATGGTGTCCATGGTCTCTCCGGACTGGGAGACGGCGAAGTGAAGGGCCTCTGAGTTCACGACAGGGTCTTGGTAGCGGAATTCGCTTGACACGTGAGCCACGGCAGGAATACGGGCGAGCCGTTCGATGAGTTGCTGGCCAATCAGCGCTGCGTTCAGGGCGGTGCCGCATCCAAGAAGCCGAACATGCGGAACTTTCCGGAGTTGCTTCGCCGTGAGGTGCATGCCACCCAATCGCGCGTTGCCGGTCTTGGCGTTCAAACGGCCCGAGATGCAGTGCCTGAGTGCTTCCGGCTGTTCGTAAATCTCCTTGAGCATGTAATGCGGGTACTCTCCGAGTTCGGCCTCACCCCAGCTTTCCTCAAGCGTGATGGGTGAGGTGTCGCTCTGACCTCCTTCCAGACGTTCGATGCTTAGGCCGTCGTTCCCAAAGGTGGCGATGTCGCCGTCTTCGAGGATGATGACACGGTCCGTGTGTTCCGCCAACGGTTGCGGATCGGAGGTCACAATCAGGCCGTGTTCCGTTTCACCCATCACGAGCGGACTTCCGTTTCGAGCGCAGACGAGCTCATCGTGGTCGAGGAACAGAGCGCAAACACCCCACGTGCCACGGAGACCCTTCAGGGCGGTTCGCATGGCCTTGAGAGGAGATTGACCTTTGTCGATGGCCTGTTCCAAGCGGTGCGCGATGACCTCCGAATCGGTCTCAGACCGGAAAGTTGCACCCTGCCGCTCCAAATGGCGACGGATGCGGGTCGCGTTCTCGATGATTCCATTGTGCACGATCACCACGCGCCCTTCAGGGCCGAGGTGAGGGTGCGCGTTTTCGTCCGTGACGCCACCATGGGTCGCCCAACGTGTGTGGGCGATGCCGATGGTGCCGGGCATTTTTGCTGGGAGGGAGGATTCGAGTTCGGCCACCTTCCCCGTGCGCTTTTGGACGTCAAAGGAATCACTTCGGATGGCCAATCCCGCACTGTCATACCCACGGTATTCTAGGCGGCGCAAACCGTTGACGAGGATGGGTGCTGCTTGACGCCGACCATGGTACGCAATGATTCCGCACATGCTTCACACCTCCACAGTGTCGCCGCAAATTGGGCAGGCCACCTTTCGGATGGTCAGGTCACGAACCGTGAAGGATGCTTCGCAGGAGGTGCAGGTCGCTTCACGGCTTGGGGGAGGCAAGTTTGGCAAGTCCGGCAGCGGCAACGGTGCAGCCGTAAGGGGCGGCAGGTCACCAAGGTCAGGAAGGGGAGGAGCAGGCAGCGTCAACGTGGCTTCGGGTGCCTGCAGG
Organism: Euryarchaeota archaeon UBA495; assembly: GCA_002496845.1. Lineage (GTDB taxonomy): Archaea > Thermoplasmatota > Poseidoniia > Poseidoniales > Poseidoniaceae > MGIIa-L3. The sequence goes on along the minus strand of DALQ01000099.1, from coordinate 22,485 downwards.
TCACCGGCAAGGGCACGCCGACGCCGACGCTCTTGCCGTGCATTAACCGGTTCTGGGCGTACGGTTTCCTCTTCTTCGGATTCCGGCTCTTCGATGTCGTCTTCCATAACAGCGTGGATGGTCTCAGGCTCATCGACCACGACGTAAGGTGAATCGTCGGACTCTGGGGTGATCATCAGCATGACGTCTTCCTCGTTGCCGTCCTCATCGTCCTCCTCTCCAGGTGTGCGTCGGAGGGCGCGGCGTGCGGTCAGGACCATCGCGAGCAGAAGGACGACGACGACGAGGCCGGAGCCGCTGAGGATGAGCATCTGCATGTCCCGATCTCCAGGGAGCGGAGCCAGCAGATCGTCGATCCATGAACCACCGGTGTTGTCTGGCCCCTTAGGGTCAGCGTCGGCCAAAATGCGGAGGTCGAGCGCACCGGTGGTGGAGGTGAACCCGACCACGACGTCCACAGATTCTCCGCTCGCTCCGAGCAGCCGGCCGGTTTCGAGAATGTTGGCCAAGGCATAGGCGTCCGTTCCTTCTCCCGTGGCCAGCAGGCCAAACCGAACCACAGGTCCTCGGACGGAAATTTCGTCATACAGCACCATCATGCCGTGCTCGCGCTCGATCATGCTGGTGCTCAGGGCGCCCGGAGCGGCCAGGCAGGTCGGCTCCTCAAGGCTCCATCCTTCGTCGGTGACCGCCGTGCAAACTTGCGCGTCTTGCCCCTGACGTTCGATCCAGATGCCGACCAAGCGTCCGTCCTTGTCGATGCCAAGATGTTGGTCTGACGCTTCGTCGCCGACGGCCGCAAAGAAATCCCATCCCTCTTCGTCGCGTTCGCCATGGGTGTAGAGCAAACCAAGCCGCTCAATTCCCGTCACGTCATCGCGGGGGGTCTGGAAGAGAAGGTGGATTCGCTCCTCGCTGATGGCCACAGAAACAGGATCGCCTTGGGAGGCCAGCACGTCCACGTCTGCGTGAACGATGAATGGCCCGTCCCAAGACCCGGAGAGGTCTGGCCGTTCGGAAACCATCGTGAAGATGCTCGTGACGTCGAGCCATGAGCCACCGGTGGAAATGTCGCGGTGGTAGCCTGCAACGACCACTTCGCCGTTGCGTTCGGCCACGTCGAGGCCCCAGTAGGTGCCTTCAGACAACTTGAGCGGGGTCAATTCACGCTGCACCGGCGTCATCTGCCCGGTGGTGGTCAAGGCCGCGATGCCGAGGTCTTGCAGCGTGTATCCATCTTCGCTCATCGTTCGACGGGTCCAAGCCAATTGGATCATGCCGTCGCTGCGGACCGTGCTTGCAATCTCGCCACCCCAGTTTCGTTCCACGAGCACGTCGCTCGTGACCACCATTGAGCTTGACAGGATTCGGGCGTGGAGTTCGCCGTCACGGGTCGTGAGCAGGACTCCGCCCTCTTCCCCGCCGATGAGGTCGATCGGCGTTTCTCCGTCGTCCATCGAGAGTCGAATTGGAGATCCAAGGGTGAAGGTGTCCACCACCACCGTGAAGCGGTGCTCAGCGTGTTCGGCTTCCACGCCGTTTCCGCTGAGCAAGACACGGTACTGATGCCCACCGATGGCGTTGACTTGGTCGAGGAAGCGTGCCGTGGCGTATCCAGAGGAGGAACTTCCTCCATTGACGCGCGCGATGGTGGCCGATTCCACGCTAAGCCAACCGTCTTCTGTCCACCTTTCGAGGCTCATCGTCAGCGATGTGGCTTCGTTCTGACCAAGGTTGTCAAGCCGGACCGAGAGTTCGAACGGCTGGTCTGGGACTGGGATGAGCGGCATGGTGGTGACAGCGCCTTGGAGGAAGCGAAGGCTTGGCTCCACGGGCCGTGGTTCGATGGTGAAGGTGAAGCGGACTTCGTTGTCGGTGCGGTCCACATCGCTCAGGCGCTCTTCAGGATCGATGGTGATGACCACCTCGTGGGTGCCAGGTTCGGTCGCCCACCACCACAGGCTGTAGGACCGGCGTTCTCCTGGTTCAATCGAACTGATGACGCCTTGGCTTGGGTAGACTTCCGACGTTGAGCCGGGCGCGTCCAACACGAGCCCGACGTTTTCTGCAGGCGCGTCTCCATCGTTCAGGAACTCGAACCTTACTTCGAGGATGGATCCAGCCACGGCCGTGGTCGCGATGAGGCCTTGGTCGTAGACGTTTGAAATTCCACTGAGCGCCACTTCAGGTGCTGCAGGGAGGTTGTCCACTTCGTAGGTGCGACGGAAAGATTCGCTGACCGACCCGGACTGATTGACGAAGCGCACGGCCACGTAGTGGTCGCCGTCTTCGACCGAGGTGGAATCCCACGTCCACGTCCAATCTTGGAGCACGAAATCTTCGTCGTCCAACGTGGCCACCTCGTTCCATGGCCCGTTTCCGATGCGTGCTTCAACCGCGCTTGGCTCGGGGCCTTGGGCGGTTCCACTGAAGGTGACGCTGCCTTCGAGCACGGTTTGTGCAGAAGGCGAAGAGATGCTGGCAGACATGCGTCCAAGGTTCATCCAACGAACGTCCGCCGCAGACACATCGCCAGCATCGGTGCTTGCGCGTGCCAAGATCAGGGTGTAATCCTCGTCCTCGTCGACCCAGTCGTCGCTGAGGGTGACGTCGAGGAACCAGGCGCTTGGGTCACCGCCCGCTTTGCGCCAATCGAGGAGCTCAACAGGGTTGCTTGAGCCGTCTCTGTACTGCTCAAGACGGACCTCCACTTCGGTGTAGGTGCGGTCAGCCGTATCCTCCACGCTGCCTTGGAAGCGCACGCGGTCCCCAGCCAGCAGAAGGCTGCCGTTCTGATGGGAGGTGATGTCCACGTGATTCCCATCGCCGTCACCGACAGGCGGTGGCGCGATGACGGTCCCGCCGGTCAGGGAGGTGCAGGTGCGTTCCAAGACCAGATCCACGGCACATGAAGCGTCGATGAGTCCCCAGCCCCACTTCTCGTTCCAGTGCGGGTCGATGGAGGGTTCGCTGGCGCTTCCTTGGCGTTCTGCGGAGTCATGAAGGAATTGCTTCACCTCCTCCGGTGTCAGTGAAGGGTCAGCCTCCAGCATGAGGGCCACAACCCCCGAGGCAAGCGGCGTGGCCATGCTCGTCCCGTCTTTCGAATCGTAACCGCTGTCGGCCTTTGCTCGGTCGGGCTGGCCGGGGAAGGTCGTGCCCGTGGCCGCGCTGGCGCTGGTGATGCCGGTGCCGAAGGACGCCAAATCGGGTTTCAGTTCGTCCAGTTCATCGTCGTCACCGTCATCGTCGCGTGGGCCATAGTTCGTGTAACTCGCCGTGGAATCGTCGGTGCGGTTGATGGTGCCCCGGTCGTTGGCCGCAGAGATGGCGATGCCCTTGTCGGCGCTGGCAGGAGAAGGCACGCGTCGAGCGCCATCGTTGCCCATGGCGATCACACAGATCACGCCCGCCTCAACGGCATTGTTGACCTGCCGCGCTTCAGCGCTCGAACCGTTGTCTCCGGTATCGTTCGGGTTGAGGGGAGAACTTGCCGAGCCGAAGGACATCGACGCGATTTGAATTCCCTTTGCGGATCCATTGTGACCCCAATCCGTGTTGGCGTTGTTGATCACCCATTGGATGCCGTTGATGGAATACTCTGAGTTGCTGCTGGAAAATCCCGCGTCGGTCAGCACCTTGACGTCAACAAGGAAAGCACCGGGGGCTGTTCCCATGTGCTGCCGCGAGGAATCGCCCGTGCCAAGTGCACTACCGGCAACGTGCGTACCGTGCCCTTGTCCGTCGTCTGGGTCTTGTGACCCGTCCGGGTTCGATGAGGAGGACGTGGCGTCAAATCCTGCGACCCACTTGTGGTCGTCGTAGGAAAGCGGATCCAAATCGGGAGCGTCGCCAGAGTCGTCGAAGTCATTGAGGCTCCGGTGCTCATTGTCCACGCCGGTGTCGAGCACCGCGATGACAACGCCGGCGCCCGTCAGTCCGGTGGGATGAACTTCGCCGGCATAGACGTCGCTGTCGCGTGCTCGGATGGCCTTTGAGGCCACGTCGTTGGTGGGCACGAGCACGTTCTGCATCTCAACCACAACAACGCCCTCGAGGCGCCAAATGTCCAGAAGGGCAGAAACAGGAACGCGGTCAAGGACGACGGAATCCAAACTCTCTGGGAGGTCAAACCACGCGCCTCCTTCCTCGCCAACCCATCCATGGGCGTCGAGGATGGCGCGGAGTGCAGCGACATCGGCCTCGCCAGGGTGCCATGCGAAATCAACCACAACGGCGACGGTGAGACGTCCGTCCACACCCTCGATCGCCGTCGGAGAAACAGAAGGAGCGCCGTCGAGGACGCGCTGAAGGCGGTCGTCCATGCCGTTGCCGTCAAGGTCGGGCCCGTAGCGGTGCCACCAGCCGTAGTCTTCCTCGGCCTGACGTTCTGCCCGGTCAGGCCAGCGGTCCGGTGCTGGACAGAGGGCTTCTCCGCACATCAAGGGAGGGACGCCATCGACCACGTTGACGCGTGGTTCGGCTTCGGGAAGCAAGGCCTCACTGCCCGCTGCGGCCGGTCCTGTGACCATCAGAACGAGAAGAAAGAGGGCAACGCGCGTGCCGCGTGCACCCTTGTCCGCGCTTCCGCCCATCAGGGAACGGTCCATTCGGACACCTTTGAGCCTATCCCGTTGCCTCTTCACTGGGGGGCCAGTCGAGGTGCTGAGGGTCGTTGGCACATTGCAGCCGGGGGCCGTTTTTCCGTTCGACCACCCCGACGTCTCCCCCACAAACCGGGCACTGCACCATGTTGGCCAATTGTTCGAACCAAGCCAATCGGGTCTCAGGCTCGTCCGATGCATCCAACAACGAGGCGAGGACGCCTCGTGCGCGCTTTGGCACTGGCAGTCCTCGGGCCGTCCATGGGTCGTCGACGTTCCTCAGGTTGGTCATGCTGCTTCGAAGCGCATCCCGACGGCCATGGAGGGTGGACAATCCGCTGGGTCCTCCATCGACCACGCCCCTTGCCACTGGGCCTCCGCGTGCGATCAACGGCAGCGTGAGGTAGGTTGCAAGGAACCCACCCAAGTGGGCCATATGGGCGACGTTGCCACCTGCGCCGCCTTCTGCAGCCCACCAGCGCGCGATCTCAAGGCCGAAGTACAGGAGAGCGATGAGGCTGACCGGCCACGGCCGAATCAAAATCAACGGGAAGGGAATCTCATCCCGTGGCCAACCGGCCAAGTAGGCGCCGAGTAAGCCGAAGGCCGCTCCGCTCGCACCCCATGCTGGGGTGATGCTCTGCCAGTTGGCGAGCGTCCACGCCAGAGATCCGCCAAGCAGACCGATGGCGTACACCGCAGCGTACCGTTTGGTGCCAAGGCGTTGCTCAAGGGGCACGCCAACAAGGGCCAAGATGACCACGTTTCCGAGCACGTGCATCAGATCAAATTGGGCATGGAGGAACCCTGCGGTGACCGCGGTGTGCCACCAACGCGGGTCGTTCATCCGTCCAGGAATCAACACCAAATCGAACCAGAGCATGAAGTCCTGAATCAAGTCCATGCGGTACATCGCACCGATGAGGGCTTGCATCACCGAACCAAAGAGGACAGCAAGCACGATGCCCAGCGACAGCGGGGCCTTGGAACGAACAGCGTACGCCATGGGCACGACGACGGCCAAGCACCACCCCACGATGAGGAACTGTTCGAGCAGGGTGAGCGACGGCCACGCGAACGGAACCGTGGCCATGTGGGCACGTGGATGCCCTCTGCTTTGACGCTTCGCGGGTCGGCGGCTTCTTGGGTGGGGGTCCAATCGCCTCGGCATGGGCACGGTGCTCGAAGCACGCGGACTGGTGGTCCGTCGTGGGCAACAGACCGTCCTGAGAGGCACCGACCTCACGCTCAATGCCGGAACATGCACCCTTTTGCTGGGTGAAAACGGAACTGGGAAGTCCACCCTCATGGAGGCGGTGCTTGGATTGCACCCGCTCGAGGAGGGCGAGGTCCGCGCTCAAGGGAAGGTCGTTCGAGACGCTGAAGGTCGGTACGCACGACGCCCCCATCTCCCGCTTGGCGTGCTGCTGCAAACCGATGGGAGCGTGCGCGATCAAAGCGTCCGTCATCATTTGGAGGTCTGCGCCTCAAGTTCCGGTGCATGCATCAACGACGAGGAATTGGCCGCTTTGGCTCAACGCATGGACCTTCGGCATCGTCTGGATGATCGCATGCTTGCACTTTCAGAAGGGCAGCGAAGGAAGGTGAGCGTCCTCGGAGCCTTGCTTCCTGGTCTCATGAACGAGGGGGAGCGGCTGCTTGTCCTCGACGAACCAATGGCGGCTCTGGACGAGGGTGGCCGTGCCACCGTCGCCGCGTTGGTGGCTGACGTGGTGCGCCGAGGTGCCACGGTGCTGATCGGCACGCACCATCCAGAGCGGTTTCCCTCGGTCACCCACGCATTTGAGCTGAAGGAAGGCCAACTCCATGCCGTTGAACACGACGCTTTGGAAGCACAGCCTGACGAATCATGGCCCACGCTGTCTCCGGGTGCTTCCCGTCCGTCGGCTTGGAGCCTTGGTCGCAGGTATGCATGGTCGGGTGGAACGCCACTTTCCGGATCTGTTCTCGGGGTGCTGATGGCCTTGGCCGTGGCCGCCCTCCTTTTCGACGCTTCAAGCGTGACGGCCCTGTCGCCCACGGCCATGCTTGGGCTCCTCCTCCTGCCTTCCCTTGTGGCCGGTTCAGCCGGCGATGCTGCTTTGCTCACGTTGCGTCGTGACCGTGCTTTCCAACGGTTGATGGCCCTCGGTCTTCGGCCACGCGATCCATTCACGCCGTTGGTGTTGGGGGCGCTTGGTCCGTTGCTGATGGGAATCCTGCTCGATGCCAACGTCGGTTTGGACGTGGTGCTCGCCGGCGCAGGCGTTGGTCTCCTTCTCAGCCAATGCGTGGCCGCAGCAGACGCCCTCGGTCTCCGGTTGGCACGACCAGAAAGCATTCATCTGCGTCTGATGATGCCCTTTGTGGTGCTCCCATTCGGGCTTCTGTTGGACCTGCTCGCATGAACATGGTTCAAATCCCGCTTGCTCAAGGTGACGACATGGGGGCGGCCAAAGAAGGGGGTCGTTCGCTCTCCCGCTACATCGGAGCAGGGCTCATCTTCCTTCTCGCCTCGCTGTGGTTGCCCACCGTAGCCTTTGATTCGCATGAGGCGCAGCAATCCTTCTACCTCATCCTCCCAAGCCTTTGGATGGCCGTGTTCGCCCTCTGCGTGCTGTTTGTTGGCGGCCAACACCGGGGCCGCATGTGGTTGGCCTTGGGCTACATTGGGGCAAGCGCCGCACTTGGGCTGGCTTTTCTTTGGGTTCCAAGCGTACCCAACGATGCCTTTGAATCGCCGGATGCTCAACGTCTCTTCTACTGGCACGTGCCAAGTGCGTGGATGGCCATGATCGCCTTTGGCGTGCTGTTTGTCGGCTCCGCCCTCTGGTTTGTTCGAAGGTCTGCCCTCGGCTGGCGCCTGCATGTGGCAGGGAGCGAGGCAGGCCTTGCAACGGGACTGATGGCCGTCTGGTCGGGTTGCCTGTGGGGTGCTGCAGAATGGGGCGTTCCGTGGGATTGGACCGACGTGCGCCTGAACAGTTTCGCGCTTCTGACCTTGCTGGCCCTGGTGCTGGTCCTAGGCCGGCGTGCGCAACCCGACGGAGTCGAATCGCGTGACACCTTTGCCACGGCAGGGCTGTTCGGGTTCGTCCTTGTTCCGCTCACGTACATCGCCACACGAATCTGGCAGATTCGCCATCCGGGGCCTGTCATCGCATCGGGCGACGGTGGCGGTTCGTTGGCGCCAGAAATGGGTGCCTTGCTCGGCTTCGCCGCTCTCTCGTTCACCGTGCTCATCGTCGGTCATCTGATGGAAAGCGTTCATTTGACCTCGCTCGAACAGCGGCTTGACCGCCTGCAAGGCAAACTCGACGTGGAGGCGACGGAATGAACGGTATGATCGCCTTGGCGCTCGGCTACCTTGGCATGCTGACGGCCTTGGGCGTCTGGACGTGGACGGTCATGTCCCGTGCACGCGACATCGAACGGCGGCTCGCTTCCACGGAAGCGGCGCTTGGGCTCAACGACGGCAATGTGGACCCCGTGCTCGAAGACGAGCGCTAGCCTGAAGGGAGACGCGCCGACCGACATCGCATGGCGGCCGATCTCGGCGGGGCCTTTTGCCTCGTGTGTGGTGCGGCACCGCCCCTGTTCACCGACGGGATGTGCGAGTCTTGTTCAAGGGAACGGACGACCTTGATGCGGGCACCCGACAACATTCCGTGGACCCGATGTGCCCGCTGCGGCGCCACCGAGGTTGAGGGGCGATGGACCTTCATCGAAAACGAGGCGCTGATGGACGACCTTGTTCAACGCCACGTCACCTTCCACGAGGATGCGGAAGACATCTCCGTCGGCATGATGGCTCAACCGATCACCGACCGCCACACGCTGCTTCACGTTCAGGCCGAGGGCGTCATCGATGACCTGCTGTACACCGAGGAGCACACGGTCCGGGCACGGATGAGCAACGGCGTTTGCTTGACGTGCACGCGACGGGCTGGGAATTACTTCGAGGCGACCGTCCAACTTCGCTCAAGCGGTCGGCGGCTCGAGGAAGCGGAATTGACCACGCTTCGAGGCACGCTTGACACCGTGGTTGGCGACATGCCTGAAGATCCGATGTTCTTCATCACCAAAGAGGGACCCGTCCAAGGCGGCTATGACGTTGTTCTGGGGTCCAAGGGCCTCGCCCGTGCGTGGGGCCGTCATCTCGTCCAACACCACGGCGGTCAGACCATCGAAACGAATTCGACCGTGGGTCGGAAAGACGGCGTTGACGTGACGCGCCTGACGCTCTTGTACCGTATGCCAGGTTATGCGCTCGGAGATGTGGTGCGTTGGCGTGACGCCATGTGGCGGCCAACGTCGTGGACGAAAGATGGGGTGATTTTGGAGCGCGTCGAACGTCACGAACGCACGGGTGCGTCGTGGCGCGACTTGGAACATGCCGTGGTGATGTGCCGCCATCGGGACTTGGTCGTGGCTGACGTGTTGTCCGAAGACTCCAGTGCCGCGGAGATCCTCGATCCTTTGACGTGGAAGGTAGAGGCTGTGGCCCTTCCATGGGATCATGAGAGTGGCTCCCGCTTGGTGCTGGCTCGCGTGGAGGGCGAATGGCTCGCCTTGCCCCGTGTCGGTCAAGATCGGGATTTGCTGACGAAGGGTCCATGAGGACCCGTGCCTCCACACGGTGCATGGTCGAGGGCCCGCTCCCGCTTCCCGCTCGCGTCAATGCGCTGGACAGCGAGGACATGTTTGGGTACGTGCGCAGATTTGTCGATGACCTCGAAAGCGCCTTTGGAGCGGTGAACGAGCGAACATGCCCTTGGTTGGCTGACCTTCGCGAGCGTCCGTTTTCCGGCCTTCTGTGCCTTGGCATGGGCGGCTCGGCGGCCGGCGGTTCTTTCCTTTCGGCCCTTGCGGACCACAACGGCAGCATGCCGGTGCTGTCTCACACGGATGCCTTCCTCCCTCAATGGGTCAGCACCGATTGGTTGGTCCTTGCGACGTCCTACTCAGGCAACACGGCGGAGACCCTCAGCGCGACCCGGATGGCGATTGCAAAGGGCCTGACGGTGGTGGTGCTTGCCACGGGTGGGGAACTCGCAGGTTTGGCGGAAACACATCACGACGTCCATCTCCTTGGCGCCCCCGGAGGCCAACCGCCACGGTCTGGATTTGGCCACATCTTTGGCCGCCAAGTGGCCTTGTTGCGCTGCCTTGGTCTTCTCCCGGAAGGGGAGGACGACGCGGGGATGATCGAACGTCTTCGGGCTGCTTCTGCACGCCTCGACCCCCTTGCAGGGACCGAAGGTGGCGTCGAAGCCTTGGCGGAAGCTTTGCTCGACCGTTCCGTGGCCCTCCTTGGCCCGACGGAATTGTCTCCCGTTCTGACACGATTCAAGAATCAGGTCAACGAAAATGCCGCTCGTTTCGCCCGCGTTGGCGTGGTTCCTGAGATGAACCACAACGAACTGGTGGCATGGGGCGGTACGGGTGGAGTCGCGGACCCCACCGTCCCGGATCAAGCGGTGCTTTTGCTGTCGTGGGGTGGATTGCAACCTCATGTGAAAGCACGAAACGCATGGATGGTGCAACACCTTGAGACAGAAGCGGCGTGGCAGTTGTTCGGCGAGGGAGCCACCTTGCTTGAGGCCATGCTCTACCATTGCATCGTGATGGATTGGCTCTCAGTGACCTTGGCCGTTCTCGCCGGTAAAGACCCCACCAGCATCGGTCCAATCGCCTCCTTGAAGGCCTCCTTGGCCGATCATGCCTGATCGCTCAGTAGAGGTCACCTGCGACCAAACGTGGGTCAGGATAGGTGCGCAAAGCCTCCTCCCGGTCCTCCGGCGTGACCACTCCAGGCATCTCGATGCCATCCGTTGCTTCCATGGCCAATTGCAGATGGACGTGAGGAGCCCATCCTCCGTTTTCATGCGGCCCTCCAAGGTGGCCCACCACATCGCCCTGTTCAACCGCGTCGCCGACCTTCCACCGCTCCAGGTCGGATCGAGCAAGGTGGCCGTGCAGGGCCCAGATGCGTCGTGGCGTGCCCGCCCAAGGGTGGTTCAGGTGCGATGGAAGATTGATGTCGTGCACGGTGACGATCGTCGAACCGTACCCTCCGTCGTCCTCTTCGTACCCCACCGCATGGATCGAACCTTCTGCAAAGGCATGCACCGGCGTTCCTTCAGGACCACCAAGGTCCAAGCCAATGTGAACGTGCCGCGCTCCGCCGAACAGGGGCGTGTCGTACATCCATGGCCGTGCCTCGTCGTACCGCCCTACCGTGAACGGAAAGGGCGCCTGCCAACCTTCAACGGGTTGGCGCGTCAAATCAAGCACCCAATAGCCGCCTGGCATGTCCATGACAGGATGGAACGGCCAATCGTCCATGTTCGGGCCAAGGCGGCCAGCGTCATAGGTCTTCGTCGGCAAGGCTCAACCACCTGCGGCCTGAGCAGGGGTCATGCAGGCGTTGCTCGCCCTAAGCCTGCTGACCGTGCTTCCGGGACTCGGCCTTGCCCTGTGGCTGGACGCCACAGGGGGCCGCCTTCGGACGTGGTGTGCCGCACCCGCGCTCGGCTTGGCAGCCCACGGCGGGGCCTTCGGGGCCTTGGTTCTCATCGGAATATGGTCCTTCAGTACGGCGTGCTTGGTCACCTTGCTGCTTCAAGGAATGGGCGCGGTGTTGATCCGCCGCGCTTCGAATCACACCGCGTCGTCTGACCGTTCCGATTGGTTTCGTGCGCAACGCTCACCACGCAGGACGTGGATTGTTGGCATCATTGTCGCTTTGGCGTTGCTCCCGGTGTTCAACGCCGACGTCCCGCAAGGGGTTGATTGGGTTGGATTTACGGCCCTTGCGCACCATCTTGTGGAACGCGGTTCCTTCTCTTCCGCCCTTGGTCACGGTTGGCTTTACCCTCCCGGCTTGCCCGCGATGTTGGCCTTCGTGTCACAGTTGACTGGACTGGCGCTTCCTGCCGTGGGCCTTGCCGTTGGGCAGTTCACACTGGCTGCGCTGATGCTTGGAATGATGTCGGCCATGGACCGCCACGGAGCCGGAGCCGAAGCGGTGCTGGCGATGGTCCTCGCCATCGGTGTGTTCTCGAAAATTCTCGACAGCGGTTGGCCTACCGTGGCTTCCCTCGCCCTCGTTCCAGCCAGCATTGGCATGGTGTTGGACGACGAGGGTCCACGCTGGCAAAAACGACTGACGTTGCTTGCCGGAGCGGTGGTCGCCTCGATGATTCATCCTGCGGGTGCGCTGATTCTTGTGCTTCTCTTGGTGGCCGACGTGGCCTGTGCAGGCCTGTCCAAGGGGTCCTTCGCTCGTGTCCGGCTGGACGTGCTGGTCCTGTTTGGACTCACGCTCCTGTTGCTCGGCGTGGCTTCGTTAAGCCAAGACGTTCGTCTTGAGGCGCCCTTTGCCGAGGACGGTTGGCAGGGCGGATGGCCGATGCTGGCCTACGGCAGCCCCTTGCTGCTCTTGGCCGGTTTCGCTGGATGGCGGTTGCGAGGACACTTCGAATCGAGGGTGCTCGTGGTCTGGTTGGTGTTGACGTGGATGCTGAGCCTGGTCCATCTTCTCCCAGAAGGGGCTCGAGGCCCCGTGATCACCAACCTCGGCGCCGGTCTCTATGCGATGGGCATGTACGCCTTCCACCTGCCTGCGGCAGCATTGACGGCGTTGTGGTGGTCTGATTCGACGGCCCTCCGCACCGACGGGTCATCGCCGAAGTTGTTCGTGGTCGAAGGAGATCCTTGCGCTCCGCGTTCGGTCGCCGTCGGCTTGGTCGTGCTTGTTTGCCTTGGGAGCGTGCTGGCCACGGGTGCCATGGTTCGTCTTTGGGAGCATGAGGAAACCTTGGCCGTCGCACCAGGCGATTTCGACGTGGCTGAACACCTTCGTGATGTCGCAGGGAACGCGCTCGTTTACGCAGAACAGGCCCCTTGGGGCGAGGCGATGGTGCTTGCAGGCCTCAACCTCACCGTAGGGGTGGACCTCGGTGTCCACGACGGGCAGCATGAGGTCCATCTCAAGGCGACTCAAGCGGTGTTGACGGATGACGTCGACACCCTCGAAGACTTGGGCATTGGTTGGGCCATCTCAAGTCCGTACGGAGCGCTGGGCTGGGTGTTGGAGCGCTCGTCGTGGTGGGAAACCGTGCATGAGGTCTCAGGAAGCAGGGCTTGGGCGCTGCGTTCAGAGCCGGTCGACGACTTCCTTGGCTCAGCCAAGGTTGCTGATGCATCATGCGCAAGCGCTGCGTGCGTCATGCGACCGGACCCATGGTCCGCCCAGCGTTGGAACGACCCTCACGACCTCGGGTCAAAGCGGGCAGTCATTGACGCTCCAGCATCGGTCAACGTGGCGTTCATGATGCCGCAGGGCCTTCCTGTCGAGCCCGTTGAGGTTTGCATTCACGTCGAACGGCTTGGTGCGCTGGATTCGGCCCAGGTTCAGATCGGCGCATGGTCGGCGGACCTTGCCGGACCCGCTGGTCATGACCGTCTTTGCGGAGAAACGGAGCCAGCCAGCGAGGCGCACTTCTCCTTGGACGACTCCTCGACACGTTGGGTGAATCCCGCAGGGGCTTCAGGGCGCAGCGACCGGCTTCTCGATGCTGCAGGACTGAGGGTGCACGCCATCACCTTCCATCTTGCGTCGTCCAAAGCATGAACATCAGGGCCGCTAAGGGAGGCTCATGCGGGCCTTGCTCGTGCTGCCGACCCTCGACGAGGAAGCGGGAGTACGCGAGGTTCTCGAAGACGCTTTGGCGCATCACGAACGCTTTGACGCGCTGGTGGTCGACGGCCACAGCCAAGACGCCACGGTGTCGATGGCCGAGGCGGCCGGCGTGCATGTCGTCCAGCAACGAGGACGAGGCAAAGGAGCCGCCATCCGAACGGCCATCGATGTCTTTCTGGCCGGCTCTTGGGATGCTCTTGCCATGATCGACGCCGACGGAACCTATCCTGTGGACGCGTTGCTCGGCATGATGGCAGAACTCGATCAGCACGCTGTCTTGGTGGGCGACCGCCTTCGTGGTCCGCTGGAACATGACGCCATGAGCCGCCTCAATTACCTCGGAAACCGCTTCTTGAGTGCAGTCGCCACGGTCGTGCACCGTGCAGATGCAGCGGACGTGTGTTCTGGTTGTTGGGTCATCCGTCGGGATGCAGTCGAACGCCTGCGCCTCAACAGCATGGGGTTCGAATTGGAAGCAGAATTGTTTGCCAGCTTGGCCGCTTTGGGGCACGCCCCACGCTGGGTCCGCATTCCGTACCGCTCTCGGAAAGGAGAAGCCAAACTCACGTCGGTGCTGGACGGCGTCCGTATCCTTCGGAAATTGCTCGTTCGCAAAGTCATGGGTGCAAGGAAAACGCACCTTTGATGCACTATATCGTCGCCCATCGAGACAGAGGTCGTATCTCATGGTGCGCGGGGCGGTGGTGTTGGGCGCTTCGGGCCTTGTCGGCCAACGTCTTCAGCAGCGGCTCGCCAACCATCCCATGTTTGAGGTCCGGGCACTGGCGGGTTCGGCGCGGACGGCTGGGACGAACCCTGCGGACCTCACCTGGGGTCTCGAAGGGCACGCGCCCGCCCTCGATCTCCCTCCCGTGTTCGACGTTCAAGATCCGGGTTTGGTCGGAAAACTGCACGATTTGGGCGTGACATGGGCCTTTTCCGCTGTGCCCTCGGACGTGGCGCTGTCCTTGGAAACGCGCCTGGTCGACGGCGGATTCCGCGTCTGTTCTAACGCCAGCGCGCATCGGAGGAACGCTGACGTCCCTCTTGTCGTGGCGGACCTGAACCCCCAGCACCTTCGTGTCCGTCCTGAGGGTGAATTGCTCCATGCATGCGCAACGAACTGCACCTTGATTCCGTTGTTGATGCCCTACCTTGCCCTCCATCGTGCCTTTGGGGTGGTGAACTACCACGCCACCAGCGAACAGGCCCGCTCTGGCGCCGGGTATGCTTTGTTGCGAGGCGAGGTTCCGTTGACGCCTGACATCCCGGGGGAGGCTGAGAAAACCATGGCAGAGTTGGCGTGGATCACCGGCCGTCTTGCCCAAGGGCAGATCGAGCCTGCCACCATCGACGGCCGCATGAGGTGCCAGCGCGTGGACGTGGCAGACGGCCACATCGTTGACGTCGTGTTTGAGTTGGCTCAACCCGTGGCGTTGCAGGACGTCAACGCTGCGCTTGACGCCTTTGCGCCACATCCTGATGCCGCAGGACTGCCCTCGGCTCCTCTGAAACCGCTGATGCGTGTTGAGGGTTCTGTACGTCGGGAGGCCCACTTGTGGGCCGACGGCCTTGGATTTCCTGCAGAGGTGAATCCCGCGACCAACCTCCAAGCCGGCATGGCCGTGGTCGTCGGAGACGTCGAGATGGAGGGATCCTCTCGCGTGCGCTTGCGTTCTTTGTCGCACAACACCGTTCGTGGGGCTGCAGGTGGCGTGGTGTTGCTGGCGGAATTGGCTTCGACTCAGTGGTCCTAGACGTCGGAATCCATTCAAACCCCAAGGCATGTTCGATGACAAGGTGAGGGCATGGGCGTCACGGCAATGATTCCAGACGCGACCATTGGACAACTCCTCGCCGAGGCCACCTCGCGTTGGGGTGCCATCTGGGATCCTGCGGCCACCCGCACCCGCGTTCTGATGATGATGCCTCGCAAGGAGCGCAAGTTGTACGAGATGCACGGCGACATGGTCGAGCATGGACAACCTGTGATGTCGATGTTTCATCGTCCACGTGCAGAAGCTCCATTGCTCCAAGAGCAAGGCCTCGACTCACGATCGGCTTCCTTCCTCTTCGTCGACCTCGCTTCATCGGATCTTGGCGCATGGTTGCAACATCTGGTCACGCGAGAGGGTTGGCTGCGTAGCACGGTCGAAGTTCAACCCGTCCCGTTTTCCATGGGCTTGCCAAACCAACGTCGTTTCGAAACAGAGCGATTGTTGCTCTTCCGTCACCCGGATCTCCCTTCCATTGACCGTTACCACCTGCCATTTTCTGTGGCTTCTTTGGCTGGAAAATGCTACGTGAGTCTGCCAAAGCGAAAGGCAGCAGAACACGCGCGGCAGCAAGCGGAAGTGCTTGGTGTGGGGCGTCTCGAACGCCCGACGCCACAACCGGTCGTTGAGACCGTCGAAACGCCGCCTTCTCAACACGAAACAGAGGCCCCTGACGTCCCCTCAGAGGACCCGGCCCCTGCACCCACAGGCGAGGCAGAAGGGGCCGTCGCTGAAGAGGCGCCTGTGCCGCTCCCAGACGTGGCACAACCCGATCGCCCCGAAACCTTGCTCGAGAACGTCAGCCGTCGTGTGGACGAAGCCATGGAAGAAATGGTGGCTGTTGAGGTCGAGACGGTGGCCCTTCCAGGGGCGCCCATGCCTCCTTTGCCACCAAGTCCACCCGCAGAATCTGCAGCAGAAGTTCCCGCCATCGAGCCTGTGGAGGCCGCGCCCCCTGCGCCTCCCGTGGCTCCGGAGCCAGAACGGTCGCCCATTGAATCAGAATTCCGGGCCGTCATTCAGGAGTTGCTCGACGCAGGTGTGGAACCCGGCGACATGATGGACGACCCACGTTGGGAGGACCTCAACGAGCGAGCAATGGCGGCCGAACTCGATTCATGGTCGCTGTTCGTTGAGATGACCGGGCAGCAAGGTTGAAGCCGGTCATGCCGACCTCGGGGCATGGGATTCTGCATCAACTGCGGGCAACAACATCCCGACAACATCCGCTTCTGCCGTTTCTGTGGTGCTCAACAACCGGGCGAGCAGTTGTTGGCTCGGCTTCGCGCTGAAGCAGAACAGATCCGAGCGATCATGCAGCAGATTCAGGCCCAGCAAGGCTACGGTCAGGGTCAACCACCACGCTGGTGAACGCCGTGCGCCTCCGGCACGTGGCGATGGCGTTGTCTTCGTTGGAAGACCACCCCATGCTTCGTGCTGATTTGGAGCAATACGCCACCGAGGGAGATCTTGCTGCTCGCTGGTTGGCGGCGGTGTCCGGCTACGGGGACCTTGAGGGCCGGTGTGTGGTTGACGTCGGAGCCGGCAACGGCATCCTTGGTTTGGGTGCGCACATGTTTGGTGCCCGTTCGCTTTGCCTCATCGAAGCAGATCCAACCGTGGCAGAGGTTGCGTCCCGAAACGCTGCACACATGGGCGTCGAAGCGACCGTCAAGGTCGCAACGGTCCATGGTGTGGAGGACCTTGGTCCAGTGAAGGGTTGCGTGCTCATCAGCAATCCTCCGTGGGGCGTTCAAAGCACAGCGGCGGACCGACCGGTGCTCGAGGCCATGTTCGCCAGCGATGCGGAGGTGGTCCACCTCATGCACCATGCAGATGCAGGTCACGTGGAAGCCCTGGCGTCCGACCACGGCTGGGCGTCCGAAGAGGTGCTTCGCGCTCCCTTCCGTTTGCCCTTGGTTCACGCCCACCAACGAAGCGGTCGACGCGACACGGAGGTTCTTTGCCGCCGTTTCGTCCGCCTCCCGCCTGAGGAACGCATTCAAAAGGAGGGTCCGTGAGGCCCGCACGCGCCACCTCGGTGTCGCACGACGTGATTTCATGACGACGAGCCTCGTCACCCCCGGCGCCATTGTCGGGGCCCACCCTGCCCAAACCGCTGGACCCGGCACAGCCGTGCACGGAAACGACCTCATTGCGACCGTGCTTGGTCACGTCCACGAAGGGGACGGAACCGTCAGCGTGGAAGCCTTGAATCACGTGCTTGACATCAAAGTCGGTGACGTCGTCATCGGCATCGTGGACAAGGTCAACGAAAAGAACGCTGAATTGGTGATCGTCAGCGTCGAAGGCCAAAACCTTCCTCCGGTCGCCAACCAACTTCGTGCCCAACTTCGCGTCACGGACATCGTCGATCGCTACCTCCACCAAGTCAGCGACGCCCTCCGCCGTCGCGACGTGTGCCGGGCCGTGGTCACCGCCGCCTCTCCTGTGCTCCGCATTGACATGCGCAACGACGCTGCATCAGGCGTGCTCCATGCCCTCTGCCACCACTGTGGATCGACGATGGTTCCCGACCAGAACGGCGACTGGAACATGCATTGCCCGACGTGCGACGAGCGCACCTTCCGCGCCCTCGCGGACGGCTACGGAACCGGCGAAGGCCATGCTGCGCTGAACGGTGCGGGCAAGCGCTGGACCGGCGCCACCGAGGCTCACTTTGCCAAGGGCCCTGCCGCCCGTGCGAGCTTCCTTGCCGAAGACGTCCGTGAAGACGGACGGCCTCGCTCCTATCCACGGTTCGATACCGGTGGCGGTGGCGGTCAACGCCGCCAACGCAGCGCGCCTGGTTGCCGCCTCTTCATCGGCGGACTTGATCGCGGTGTGGACACCGACAAATTGCGTGAACTCTTCTCCGCCCACGGCGACATGACCGATTGCGTCGTGATGACCGACGATGCCGGCACTTCACGCGGCTTTGGTTTCGTCACCTACGGTGACAAGGCGCACGCCGATGCCGCCATCGCAGCGTTGGACGGCAAGCGCATCAACGGCCGTCGCATTGGTGTTCGCGATGCGGACAAGAAGCGGGAGCGTGGGGAGCGCAAGCCTCAGCCCAAGGGCACGAAGCTCTACGTGGGCAACCTTTCCTTTGACACCGGTCTGGACGCGTTGAAGTCCCTCGTTGCCGAGCACGCCAACGTGGTGGCCGCCGATCTCGTGATGGACAACGGTCGTTCGAAGGGCTTCGGTTTCGTCTTCATTGCCGAGGACGCCGACGCCGCCAAGGTCGTCGAGGCCATCAATGGCAAGGAAGTCGACGGACGCACGATTCGCGCAGACATCGCCAAGCAGGGCGGTGGCGGCAAGCGAGGCGGTGGCGGAGGAGGCAATCGCCGCTCCTCTCGCGAAGAGCGTGCTAAGCGTGAGGAAGCCGAAGGCGGCGGTGGTAAGCGTCGTCGTCGCGGACCAAAGCGTTCCTGATTCGCCTCGTTCGAAGAGGCGGCATACTTCTTGATGGCGTCCTCGCAAGAGGCCGGCCTGCACAAGAATTTACGGCTCAAAAGTCTCATCTATTCCAATCGTGGGATGATGGTTGGGGAGAGATATGCAGCGTCACGCCACCCTCCTTCCTGCTGATGACGCAAGGCTATCCTCTGCCCGAACGGGTGACCAAAACGGGCCCTGCTGCTCATTTGTTTTGACCAGCGTGAGATCTTATGATTGAAGGATGCCGCCAAACACCACAACGAGCATGACCGCGGCCAGAGATGCGATGAGTGAATGTTTTGCTCCCCTTCTTCGGTCCTCGTTTCCATTCGAATTGTAGTAGAGCATGAAGATGAGGGATATGAACGGCCAAACCGTCATCGTTGAACCGACTGCGGCTACCGCTCCCCAAGGATCATCGGCGGTCAACGTTCCAACGGCCATGAAAAAACACAACATCGCAAAGAACGGCATCAAGAAGCCATTGACGACTTCTTTTGTGCTGCCGACTGCCTCTTTCATGTGCAAAACCCAGCTCCAACATCAACCTTCGATGACCGGATCACGTCCAGAGCGCCATCCGATGATGAAGCCGCCAACGATGGACCCGAGGGGGATCAGGTTGCAGGCAAAGATCACGCCAAGGTTCCAGGTTCCGGTGGGCTGACCAATCAGGTACCAGATCAAAAGACCGACCAGCATGCCCGGGATGGCCAAAACGCCTGCGAAGGACAGGGCACTGACGGTGCGCATGGTGGCTCACGGCTCCCGGTGACGCTTCAACCTTCGTCGCCACGCAATCGTGCGGCCATCGCTTCTCCGCTGAGCGTGTTCAAGACGTCTCCAGGTCCAAGCCAACCGCGGCGTGCGGCCATGACGCCGTACGCCATGTCGGTCAGGCCGCGAACGGAGTGCGCATCTGGGTTGATCACGACCGGAACGCCGAGTTCCTTGGCCCGCTTGCAGTGCCGCCAATCAAGGTCAAGGCGGTAGGGGCTTGCGTTGAGTTCCATCGCTTTGAGCCGACCATCGGCGTTGTGTTCTGCCATGTGGTCAAGCACGGCCATCAAATCGACTTCGTAGCCGTCCCGGCCCTGCAGGATGCGGCCGGTGGGGTGGCCCAAGACGGTCGTGGCAGGTTGGTCGATGGCTTTCAGCAACTCTTCCGTGTTGGTTTGTTCGTCGCGTCCACGCCATCGACCAAGCGCGTGAACGCTCGCGACGACGTAGTCCAATTCGTTGAGCACCTCGTCCGGATGGTCGAGCCTTCCACCTTCCAAGACGTCAGATTCGACGCCGTGGAACAAGCGGAAGTCCTTGCCTTGTTCGGCCCATTCTTGGTTTGCAGAACGCACCGTAGCGCCCTGCGCTAGCAGGTCTTCGGCCGAAGCGCCGTTGGCGATGACCAAGGTGGGCGAGTGGTCGGCGAGACCGAGCCATGACCATCGCATGCGTTGGGCAGCATCGGCCATGACCTCGAGGCTTGCTTCACCGTCGGAGAGGTTGGTGTGGTTGTGGAGGCTGCCCTGCACCATGGTGGCGTCGAGCAAATCTGGGAGGCGCTGCTCCATGGCGGCCGTGACCTCGCCCATGTCCTCACGAAGTTCTGGAGGGACGTACGCCAAACCAAGATGGGCGTAAATGTCCGCCTCGGAACTGGCTTTGAGCGAATGCACGGCGGCATCCATCCCCTTGAGGTCTCTTGCGAGCGCTTCGGGGATGAGCCCAAACTCGTTCAGGCGGAATCCAAGATCGATGGCCCTTTGGCGCATCGCGATGTTGTGCTCTTTGCTTCCGGTGAAGTAGGCAAGGGTGAACGGGGCCACCTCTGGAGGGACAAGTCGAACCTGTGCGTCGATGGTGCCGCCCGCTTCCATCGATTCGTATTCTGCTCCTCCGATGGCGTCCAGCACGTTTGCGTCCAGGTGTGGGAGCGCGAAGGCTTCGTCGAAAATTTCCGTGTCAAGGATGAGGCTGATCTTCGAAGATCCCGCGCCCTTCACGTCCGCGATGCCTGGAAGGGCAAGGATGGCTTCTGCCACGGCGTTGTGGTTTTCCTCCTCAACGGCCACGACGAGGTCGAGGTCGCCGATGGTTTCGCGTCGCCGGCGTGCCGAACCCGCCAACGTGGCGTGTTGGACGCCGTCGATGGCCGCCACCCTGCTTTGGAAGGCCTCGCCGTACATCAGACCCACGTCAAGCCGCCGTCGCGAACGGAAGCGCGCCAGGAGGTCGATGCCGTCGAGAAGTTTGGTTTGCGACTTGGCTCCGAACCCCTTCAGTTCCGCCACTTGGCCGGATTCACACGCCTCTCGAAGGTCCGCGATTGAGGTGACGCCCAAGGCCTCATGCATCATTCTGATGCGCTTCGGTCCGAGACCGGGAATGTCCAGCATCTCAAGCATGCCCGGAGGTGTGTTTTCATGCAACTCCACCCAGTCATTGGGCCACGCTCCGTCCCGCATCGCTTGGTCAATGGCAGAGGCCAAGCCCTTCCCGATGCCTTTGATGTCCACCAAGCGACCTGTTTGGACCAGTTCCCAGAGGTCGTCGGTCAAGGTGCCAAGGGTTCGTGACCCGTTCTGATAGGAGCGAATGCGGAACACGTTGGCATCGGCCAACTCCAGCAACACGCCCACTTGGTGCAGGGCAGAAGCCACTTGATTCCGTCCAAAGTACGGTGGCCCACGTGGGCGTGGGCGAGGGAGACTGAATCCTCCTCCGCCCATGCAGTAACTTCGGCGCGGCGCATGAGAACCTTACGACCCTCTCGGACACTTCATGAGGCAGCGCCTGCAGCGTGAGGCATGGTCGAGGTGACCCTCATTGAGACCCTGGCCGAATCCCTCTGCGGGGTGGCTGCGGTGTTGTTCACCTTCATCGCCACCTTGTCGCGCTCACCTGCTGCAGAACGGGTGGCTCAGAACCTCATCGCAGTCGTGCTCGTGCTTGCAGCGGGCGTCCTGTGGTGGCTTTCCTTGGCCGGGGGTGAGCTGTGGGGCTCGAACTACCTCCCTCGTCCCCTGTCCCTGTTTTGTGTGCTCATCGCCATCGCAGCCCGGATGAACATCAAGGGCACCAACGTGAGCTTTGGAGCCAACCCGCACAGCATCGGCCGAAAGGACGACGAGTCGGAGTGACCGACTCAGATGATTTCGCCCATCGGTTCTCCACCGTCGGCTTCTGCAGCCATCCGCTGATCGATGAAGGTCCGCATGTACTCCGGCAATTCACCGTTGACAAAGACGACGTCGTCGACGGTGTCGAGTTGCTTGAGAGCATAGTAAATCTGCATCGCGGTCATGGGCGTTGAGGAACAACCGGTGCACCCTCCCTCGAGGGAGAGCATGACCACGCCTCCGCTGGTGTCGAGCACGTTGACGATGCCATCGTGCTCGTCGAGCACCGCTTGGACCGGGCCAATCTCTGCGAGGACCTCGTCCGCGGTGATGGCCATGAGGGTCTGTCGTGGCCGTGGTGTTTCAAGCCTCGCTCTGCACGAGATGGGTTCAAAGTGGACCAAGGACTCAATCGTTCATGCCCCGGCCCAACCGCATCGTGGTTCTGACGGGGGCTGGGATTTCTGCCGAATCCGGTGTGGCCACCTTCCGTGGAGAGGACGGCTTGTGGGAAGGGCATCGCATCGAAGAGGTGGCCACTCCTGTGGCTTGGTGGCGTGATCCAGAAACCGTGTGGCGTTTCTATTCCCTTCGTCGAAAGGCGCTGTTGGACGTCGAACCAAACGCTGCCCATCACGCCTTGGTTCGGCTTGAACGCGAAGGGCCCGAGATGTTGCTCATCACGCAAAACGTCGATGATTTGCACCAGCGCGCGGGTTCGTCCTCGCTTCTGCCCATGCATGGTCAGCTCCGTATGCTGCGCTGCGAACGAAGCGGACGTCAGCAGGAGCGCATGGCTGAAGCGGACCTCGATCCGTCCACCTTCGTGG
>DALQ01000052.1 GCA_002496845.1 Euryarchaeota archaeon UBA495 | reverse complement strand
TCGCCTTCACACGGCGAAGATCGCCAGTTCAATTCTGGCCGAGCCCACCTGCATCCCTCAACGATAGCCTCAAGCATGGCGTGCAGCCCCATGGGAGCATGGACCTGCGTGCGCTCATGCTGGTCGCCCTGATGCTGATGACGCCCCTTTCGGGCTGCTTCGCACCCGAAGAAACGGTCGTGGTCGACCCCGTTCTTTCGGTGGAAGGCATCGATGGCGCCAACGGCACGCTCCAGGTTGAGCGCGGCATGTACCACACGTTGACCATCGACAGCAACGTCGACTACACCGTCACGCCCGGCCCGTCCATGTTTCTCCAAGACAACGGCGGCACGCACCGCGTCGGGGCCTTGACCTACCCCGCAAGCACCACCAGCGTCACCCTCCTGGTGCTTGACAGCGAGGCAGCGGGCACCAACCTGTCCGTCACCGCAGGTGGCGCGATGGTCTGGATCGACGTGGTCTTCGTGGATGCCTCGACGCTCATGCTCGTGGACGGCGAGCGGGCCTACGAGACCATCGACATGCTGACCAGCCAGCACAACAACCGATGGTGCGCCTCCGCTGGGCCTGGTGGCATCAACCACGAAGGAGGTGCGGCCTACGAAGCCGCGGCCGAAGCGATGGCCCTGAAGATGTGGGACTTCGGCTTCGACCACGTCGAAGTCACACGTTACCCGGACGACCCAGACCAACTCAACGTGGTTGGCTACAACTGGGGCAACGTCAACCCCGACGAGTACATCGTCATCGGCGGTCACTTTGACATCGCCTATGCGTTTACTCCTCCAAGCGGCGGCACCAACGAAGGCGCCAACGACGACACCTCGGGATCGACGGTGTCGCTTGAGATGGGCCAAGCCTTGGCCCAGATGGAATTCGACCACACCGTCGTTCAGGCCCTCTGGGCATGCGAGGAGGAGGGCCTGTTGGGCTCCCTTGCCTACGTGGCCAACCTGCCGGAAAACGTGTCCGTTCGTGCGTACATGAACTTCGACATGGTGGCCCTCAACTACCCGATTGTGCCCCTCACCGAGCCGATCATCGATCCGCTGACGGGCGACATTTTCGAACCCACCAAGTACGATTGGAGGATCAGCATCGCAGGTGCGAGTCAGGAGAACATGGAACGCATGATCGGCATGGTCACGTCGACCATCGTCAACGATTTGGCCTACACGCCGACCGAAGGAAATCCCATCACGTGGGAGATCGCAGAGTCGTGTGCATCGGACCACTGTGCGTTCTTTAGCGCCGGATACCCGACCTTCAATTTCTTCAGCCCGGGTGGCGACATCAGCTTCTGGCAAGAGTGGCATTCGCCCTCTGACACGCTCGAATTCATGACGGCCAAGGCCGGTGGCCCTGCGGGCATGGCCAGCGGCTTCAACAGCCTCGTTTGGTCTTCCATGGACCTCTTCATCCGCGTGGACAACGCCGAGAACTTCCACGGCACGTGGAAGGAATGAACCGAGAAGCGTTCATCAACGAGCGTTGACAGAAGAAGTCCCATGGGGGTCCTCGACCAAGCGGACTGGGCCACCTTCAAGCGCTCAGAGACGTGGAAAGCCCTCGGCATCGCCGTGCTGTTGTTCGGTACCATCGCCTACGCCTCACTGAGCCTCTTCGGAAGCCTTGACGCGCTCTTTCAGTCGGACGCGGAACCGGAACCGATCCCAGATGTCATCTTCCAATCCGTGAACCGAACGGGCATTGAGGACGCCATCGCCAACGAAACAGGGTGGTTCCATCTCAGCGACCTTCGAGGCGACGTCATCATCCTCGATTTCATGGCCCACGATTGTTCGAACTGCCACAAGGTGCAAGAGCACCTTGAGCAAGAAATGGATGATTGGAAAAGCCTTGCAGAAGCCAACGGCGTTGGCTTCCACATCCTCGCGTATGGGGCGTGGTACAACGAGGACTTGGCGTATCTGAACACCAGCGGGTTCCCTTACACCGTTCCGACGTACCCCACCGGCTTGGGTTCCCCCGATGCCGCCGTGTTGCCCAACGGAACCGCAGACCCCGTTCGCTTGTTCACGGCGTCCGGCACCGGGTCCATTCCAGTCGTGGTCATCATCGACGAATCGGGCTACATCGTGCATCGCCAGAATACCGGGACGCCCACGGACGCTTGGGCAGGCTTCGATGCCGCTGTCGAGCAGGTCATCGTGGAAGGCGGCGACAGCATGGTCGACCAGCGCATCGCGTGGACGGAACCCGAGACGTCGCTCACCGCCGTGTTCGTGCTCGGTGCGTTGTTGTCCATCTTGGTCTATTTCTCGCCCTGCGCCTTCCCGGTGCTGCCTGGTTTCATCTCGTACTACCTCTCGCTCGGCGCGCGTGAGGACGAACTGATCGCCGAAGAGAAGCTCAAGTCGCGCATGCCCAATTCGGCCGTCATCGGCTTGCTGGCTGGCCTTGGCATGCTGACCTTCTTCCTGCTCATCGGAATCGTGGCTGCGGTCATGGGAGAGGCCTTTGCGCGGTCGGGGTTGATCCATTACATCGCCATCGCCGTGGCCGTTCTGCTCATCGTGCTCGGGTCAATGATGCTCATCGGCATCACGTCCCACCTGATGGGCTTCGTTCAGAAGTTCGTGGACCGGTATTCAACCACCGAAGCCGACGCCACCTTCACGCCACGCCGCAACATGTACCTCTACGGCTTCGGCTATGCGGCCGCCAGCATCGACTGCACCGCGGCCGCCGTGTTGCCCTTCGTGGTCTTCCTTGCGACGCTGGGAAGGACGGCGGTCGTCACCGGCTTGGCTGGATTGATGCTCGGCTTGCTCGTGCTCATGGTGGTCGTCGTGGTGATGGTCGGCTTGGGCCGCCAGATGATGATCAACGTCCTCAAGCGGGCCACAGGGATGATCAAACTCGTCGGTTCGTGGATGATGATCATGGCCGGCGTGGGCCTGACCCTCTTCCTCACCAATCAGTCCGCCGTGTCGGCCGTGTTTGGTTGAAGCACCGCCATGCGTTTGGTGATGAG
>DALQ01000056.1:989-7743 GCA_002496845.1 Euryarchaeota archaeon UBA495 | reverse complement strand
CCATAGGTGACTGCGGCGGTTTCTCTAATCGTCTTGGGGAGTTCCAATCGGCTAGCCATTCTGTCGAGCTCTGCTAGGGCCATGGCCTTGTTTCGCTCTGTTGCGTTGCTGACTCGGGATCTCTTCTGCCACTTTCTCATCCTGTAGAACTGGCTCCTGTATCTGCTGGAAATCGACTTTCCAGAGTAGTCCTTGTTCTGCCAGTCGATGTCCGTGGACAATCCCTTGTCGTGGAGCATGACCGTCATCGGAGCACCGGTACGGGCGCGCTGGTCGCCCTGTTCGGGGGAGAAAACACGCCATTCAGCGCCCTGGTCGATCACGTTGTCTTCGAGCACCAGCCCGCAGTCGTCGCAGACCAGTTCGCCGCGGGTCTCGTCGCGGGTGAGGCTTCGGCTGCCACATTCACTGCATTTGACGACGTCTTCCACATGCCTGTCTTCCATCACGCTCACCCATTTGGACTCAGCAACTGAGTCTACGCCTTAAACCCCAACCGGTATGGTATTTGAACATTATTCCGGGTAGTCCAAGTACCTAAACACTTGATTTGGTTCGCAGTGCCCCGTTTCCACATGATTTAGAATAATACACGTTCTTGATGTCGGTCTTTCAGGCCACAGATGCCCTCCCGATTTGGTTAAACAGGTGCGACCGGTGGGGGAGACGGGGATGGCGATGCAACACCAAACGCCATCCATCATCCGGCTCGATGAGGGGGCCCGTGTCCTGTTCTTGACCAAGGACTTGGACCTCATCCGGAAGCAACTCTACGAGGGGCTCAACCTTCGCATGGAAGACCTCACCGTGGAGGACCTCCTCGACGACATCAACACCGACGTGATGACCCCTGCGTGGGTCTGTTTCGACCACGAACCGGCCGAGATCGCAAAGAACGCATACGCCGGCTTGATGCACGAAGGCAAGCGTGTGTTTGAGGAAAACGCACTCATCAACGGCGGCTTCCAGGTCATCGTCTCTGGCCAACGCAAAGGCACCGGATCAAGCCGCGAAACGGCCGCACAATGCGAACGATGGGCCGGCATCCGCGTGGTCATTGCCGCGTCCTTCGCGCCCATCCACGAACGGAACAACATCAACCTCGGTCAATTGATGGGCGACCACGCGATGCTTGAGCGCCTCCAAAACGGCGAGGGACTCGCGCTCGAGGAGTTCACCTCACGCTACGACCCGGTGACGCGCCTCATCCTTGAGGAAGGTGGGCTCTTCCCCTTCGCCAAGCGCCTCGCCGCAGGCGAACTGCAGTTGCCCGCGCTGACCACGCCAATGCGTCCAATGACCATGGCCGAGAAAATCGTCGCTCGCAACCTCGTCGGCCAGCCTGAAGGTCAGTGCGTCAAGCCGCACGATCCGGTCATCGCCGGCGTGCAGGGCGGCTATTCCCACGAATTCACCACGGCACAGGTCCACACCTTTCTGAGCGAAGTGTACGGCGAAGACTACGCCCTGCCAAACCCCGGAAAGTTCGCCGTGTTCGAAGACCACCTGCTTTACGCCGACCACAACCCTCGCTTCATCCCCTTCATGCACAAGGTCCAGACCTTGCGTGACCTGCAGAAAGCCTTCCAGGTCCACACCGGCGTGCGCGATTACAGCGCCGTGAACGGCGTTTCGCCCGGCATCTGCCACCAGGTGGCCCGAGAGGAATTCATCGAGGTGGGCGACTTCATCCAAGCCACGGACAGCCACACCTGCATGGGTGGCGTGTCGAACGCGTTGACCTACGGCGTGGGTGCAACCGAATACGCCAATTTGGTCAGCGCCGGATTCACCTTCGTCAAGGTCCCCGAATCCATCCGTTTCGAACTCGTGGGCGAACTGCACCCCGGTTGCACCGCGAAAGACGTCATCCTCCACATCCTCGCCGACCATGCCCGGGAGGAGTTGACCCTCAACCGAAGCATGGAATTCGGTGGCCCCGGCTTGTCCTCCCTTTCCGTGGACGAACGGGCAACCCTGTGCAACATGGCCACGGAATGCAGCGCTCGGACCGGCATTTGCGAGGCCGACGAGCAGCTCTACGCTTGGATGGGCGAACGCATGCCTCACCTCGACCTCGACGTTCAGCGGGGCTTGGCCGTCGCTCCTGACGAAGGAGCCGTCTACGACGGTGGCGTCCACGTCATCGATTTGAGCAGCATTCAGCCCATGGTGGCTCATCCGGGCGATCCTGACCGAGGCATCCCCTCGGACCCGACGAACGGCGCCAACGTGGTCGATTTGGACAACGTCGCCATCGACATCGCCTACGGCGGATCGTGCACGGCCGGGAAGGAAGACGACATGGCCTACTACGCTCAGGTCTGCAACGCCGCAGAAGCCGCGGGACTTGTCGTGGCCGACGGAGTGGACTTCTACATCCAGTACGGCTCTGGGCACGTCAAGGCCCTCGCCGTGCGCGAAGGGTGGCACGACCTCTTCGGGCGGGTCGGTGTGAAACTCATCGATCCGGGTTGTGGCGCGTGCATCGGTGCCGGTCCCGGTGTTTCAACCGAGGCAGAACAGGTGACCGTGTCGGCCATCAACCGCAATTTCCAGGGCCGTTCTGGCCCCGGGCGGCTCTACTTGGCCAGCCCACTGACCGTGGCATCCAGCGCGTTCACGGGTCAGATCACCGCTTGGCGGGACGACTTGTTCGCGTGAATTTCACCCGGGTCTTCAAGAACCGTCGGTGAAGCCTCTCCATCGTTCGAGGCCCGACGTCATCAGGACGGAGGAGGACCTCAGGGCGGTGCTTGCATGACTGAGAAGAGGGACATCGCCACACGAATGGCCGGCAATCAAAAGCAAGCCTCCATCTCAGAGTTCTTTGAGAAAAACAAGCACTTCCTCGGCTTTGACAGCCTTCACCGCTCGCTCATCACCGCCGTCAAGGAAGCGGTGGACAACGCCCTGGACGCCTGTGAAGAAGCGCGCATCCTCCCCGACATCCGCATCGAAATCCGCAAGGCGGACCCTCGGCGTGACGTCATTGAGTTGGAAGTTGAGGACAACGGACCGGGCATCCCTCGTGACAGCATCGCGAAAGTGTTCGGTCAACTTCTCTTCGGATCTCGCTTTCACGCCATTCGTCAATCCCGCGGCCAACAGGGCATCGGCATCACGGGTGTCGTGATGTACAGCCAACTGACCACCGGCAAACCCACCCACGTCCGCTCCAAGATCGCCAGCGAAACCACGGCCGTGGAAATGGACCTCGGCCTCGACACCAAGTCGAACAAGGCCATCAAAAGCAAGGAACAGCGGGTGCCTTGGATCCTCGAGGACGGCACGGAGAAGGTCTCAGGACTCAACGTCCGCTGCCGCATGAAGGCCAAGTTCCAGCGCGGCAAGCAAAGCGTTTGGCAGTACCTCCGCATGACGAGCATTGTCAACCCACACGCCAGCATCACCTTCGTGGACCCCGACGGCGAAACGACCCATTGGCCGCGTGTGACCGAGCGCTTGCCTCGGAAAGTCAGCGCCATCAAACCGCACCCGCACGGCATTGAATTGGGGCAGTTGAACCGTCTGGCCAAGGCCACCAAGGCGGCCAACCTCAGCATCTTCCTCAAGACCGATTTCTCGGGCGTCCCAGGACGGGCCGTCAAGGAGATGTGCGAGGTTTCGGGTCTTGTCGACAGCAAAGGTCAGCCGTTGAAATCTCGACCGGGGCGCCTTGACCCCGAACAAATTCGTGCGCTTGCAGAAACCTTCCAGGGCATTCGGGGCTACCTGCGGCCCTACCGCCTCGACCACCGTAGTTCACGCATTTACGTGGCCGATGCTCGTCGTCCTGGCAGCCCAAGCGCGCCGATCGCCGACGCCAAACACGGCGACTTGCTTGACGCCCTGACGGACGCCACCATCGACGATTTGCTCGGCATCGTCACCTCCCGCACCGACATGCATTGGGAGGAGAGTTTGACCGAACTCGTCAGCACCGTCCAAGCAGCCCACGGCGATGGGCCTTGGAACAAACAGGCGGCCGATGCGATTTCCAAACACCTCCGAAAGACCTGGGACCCACGCATCGTGTTCGAAGCGGTCAAGCTGCTCAAGCCCCCCATCGATTGCCTCTCGCCCATCGAAGAGCTTCTCATCAAGAAAGGGCTCTCCAAGACCATCGATTCCCGCTTCGTCACGACCTTGACGCGGGCCCCCACGGTGAGCACGGGCAATCCCTTCCAAATCGAAGTCGGGCTCATCTTTGGGGAAGGCATGCCGTCCGATTCGGCCGTCGAGGTGCTTCGCTTCGCCAACCGGGTTCCGCTGATGTACCAACAAGGCGGATGCATGCTGACCAAGGCCATCGAATCCGTCGATTGGCGGCAGTATGGGCTTGACCAACCGGGTGGAAACGGCGTCCCCAAGGGGCCTGCAGCCATCTTGGTCCATCTGGCCAGCACCAACGTTCAGTTCACATCTGAAGCCAAGGAGGCGGTCGCAGACAACGAAGAAGTCCGCGAAGAAGCCAGAAAGGCGATGCTCGAACTCGGTCGCGGACTCCGCAAGCACTTGGAGAAGAAGAAGAAACTCGCCAAGACGCAGGAAAAGTTCGAACTCATCACGGACATTCTGCCGGCCATCGCCGAAAAGTCAGCCGCGATTCTGGACCGCGAGGTCCCGCCGCTGGCCGGTTCCATCACGAAGATCATGAACGCCGTGATCGCACAAGAAGAAACGGTATGGGACAAGGAACACAAGCGCACCACCGTCGAAATTTCACTGCGGAATTACACCGCCAAGGCCCGTTCCTATACCTTGCTGGCCGCATGGCCCCAACGCGAAGGCGCCACCATGGTCGACAACGAGCGTGGCGGACGGGCGGAAATGACCGGCGTGTGGGCTTGGAAGTTGGAGACGCTCAAACCTGGAGAGTCCGCCACCATCACCTTCGGCTTGGACGGCCTTGAGAAAGGCGACTGGACGGAAACGGACGTCTTCTACCGCGGTGCAGGCGACGTGATTGGAGCCTCCAAGATGGACGATGCACTGTTGGCCGAATTGCGCCGGCAAGAAGAGGTCCTGAGCGACGATCCTGAGGAAGAGGAAGACGACGTGGTCGAAGAGGCTCTGCCAGAAGAGGAGCCGCAAGACGCGCCGCCACCGCCCGCAGATGATCCCGTCGAACCTGCGGCCCCCAGTGGGCCCAAACAAACCCTGTTCGACTACACGGAGGGTGACGCATGACTGGCCGAACGCATTCCCCAGAAGAGACGAAGGCCGCGTTGCATGACGTGGTCGTCGAAATGTACGACCGCATCGTCAAGGGTGAACCCCCGACGATGACCCTCCCAGTCCGCACCAAGAACAACATCACGTTCAACGCCCGTTTGGGCGTGTACAAGTACGGAAAATCGACCTCCGTTCGTGACGCCACATCGTTGCGATCGGCCAAGCAATTGCTTCGCGCGCTCCACGTGGTCGAGTTCATCGAAGAGATGATCGACGCCGGTAAGTCAAGCACGCTCAGGGAGATGTACTACATCTCCGAAGGATGGGGCCACGGAAAATTCGGCTCGCAAAACGAGAGCAACAACCTCGCCGAGGACCTCGAAGTGGTCACCAAATGTCTGCGCGAGGACTTCAAGCTCAGGCCCGAGGAAGATGGGGCGCGCATCATTGGCAACATCACCCTGCAAGAGCGCAACCGGCGCGGCGAATGGATGCGCATCAACGCCCGTGATGACGTGGGCGATTCTGGATACGGCGTGCCGTACAATGTGGAGTCTGAGAAATTGGAACTCATCGAGCATGACGTGGACTTCATCATGGCCATCGAAACGGGTGGAATGTTTGACCGTCTGATCGAAAACGGATTCGACGAAGACCACCGGTGTGCGCTGGTCCACCTCAAAGGCCAACCCGCACGGTCCACGCGTCGCATCATGAAACGGATGAGCGAAGAGTGGGACCTGCCCGTGGTCGTCTTCGCTGACTGCGACCCCTGGTCCTACCGCATCCACGCCTCCATCGCCTACGGGGCCATCAAAACGGCCCACATCTCGGAATACCTCGCCACGCCCACGGCGACGTACCTCGGCATCACCGCCGACGACATTGTGGCGTACGACTTGCCAAGCGACGACCTCTCAAAGAAGGACATTGAAGCCCTCAACGCCGAATTGACCGACCCACGGTTCCAGGACGCATGGTGGCAAGAACAGATCAACATGATGCTGGAACTCGGAAAGAAGGCTGAACAGCAGTCCTTGGCCAAGTACGGCCTTGATTTCGTGACCGACACGTACCTCCCTGAGAAGTTGGCCGAGCTCGGTCTCGCTTGACGGTTCAGCGCGAGGCTTCTTGACCGTGGAGCCGACGCAAGCCCGTGACACCCGAACCGCCGGCAGCCTCACCTTGGCCCATGCGGGTCGTGGTGCTTGGTGCCGTGCTGCTGTTGTCGGGCTTCGTTTTGTTCGGCTCCATGGGCGGCACGCTCAACGAAGCCTTTGACCCACGCAGCACCAACGTGGCTGAAGTTTCAGGAGGAGGAGAGGCGCTCAGCGACCTCCGTCCAGTGTGCCACGCGCTCTACGTTCTCGCGGACCAATCCGCCAACGCCACCCTGCTGCAGTCGGACGGATGGTCGACCAGCGGCACACCGCTTGAAGAGTCAGAATGCCGCAGCGAATGGGAGCCGATGACCGTCGAGCGCGGTGTCTTCTTCGTCCGCGTGGCGGCTTGGGAAGTCGAGACGTCCGGCGAACACCTCATCCAACTTGACGCGGACGAGGACGTCGAGGCATGG
>DALQ01000056.1:559-684 GCA_002496845.1 Euryarchaeota archaeon UBA495 | reverse complement strand
GCGGACGAGGACGTCGAGGCATGGCTTGTGGACGTCCCCGCCATGGAGCAGGGCATGCTTTCCTCGCCGTGGGTCCTGACGGCTTTCGCCCTGTGCGGATTCGGCGTGCTCGTCCTCCCTGTGGG
>DALQ01000056.1:0-224 GCA_002496845.1 Euryarchaeota archaeon UBA495 | reverse complement strand
CTGACGCTGTTGTTTTCTGAACGTCGGAGGCGCGGTCAACGCATCATGATGGTCGCCGCCAACGGGCAACTCCAACCGGTCAGCCCAGGTGGAATGGAAGCCTTCGGCGTCCCCGCCCAGCCGCGTGAGCACGACCTGCCGTTCGATCCCATCACGGGCGCCTACCGTCAAGCAGAGCGCCCCTCCACCGGAGCCGACGTCGCTCCTGACGGGATGCTCACGAC
>DALQ01000098.1:4893-15459 GCA_002496845.1 Euryarchaeota archaeon UBA495 | reverse complement strand
TCTTGCCGTGGAAGGAGGGATTTCCGAATCGGACTGCGAAGGGGGGGACATCAAGGCCAGCGAGAACGGTATGGTCTACTGCCGCATGTTGGTGACCGTCAACAACCTCACCGTGGCCGGCGTCTACGAAGAAGCACCCTTGGCCAACCCAACGATTCCCGCCAATGCCCTCGTCGTGCACCTTGATGTTCTCGATGAGGCACAGCAGAAGACGCTGATGGACAACGATCACGTCTATCTCGCGGTGGCCATCGACCGTGCAGCGTTGCCCACCTCGTCCACCGCGGACGCGGCTGAATGGCTTGACGACGTGCAACGCCGCGTCGGGCAAGGGAATTACACGGATGCGGGCATTTCCTTGGTGTACATCGACATCATTGGAGGGACCATCAGTTTCCTGAACATCTTCCTGGGCCTCATCCAGACCTTCGATTACATCATCATGGTCCCCATCGTCATCCTCTCCCTGTCCGTGCTGGTGTACGGTCTCGTGCTTTCTTTGGAGCAACGGCGGCGCGAAATTTCGATCCATCGAGTCATCGGTGCCGATGCCGACCGCCTCCAACGGATGGTCCTGATCGAACTCGGCGTCATGTCACTCGTGGCGTGGTTGGCTGGCTATGTGTTGGCCTTGGCCGCTGTACCCGGCGTCTTATCTGCGGTCGGGTTCATGGCCTTCGAGCCGTCCGGCGTGAACGTCAATCCCGTGCTTGGTTTTGCTTCGACGCTCATCACCGCTTTGGCCACCATTGGTTTGGCGCTCCTGTTTGGACGAAGCCGTTCTCGCCGCTTCCTTGAATTGGAAATCGAGGAAGGAGTTCGCCGAACCAGTGAAGCGGCGAAGCCCAAAACGTGGCTCCACGCCTTGTGCTTTGGCGTCGGGGGCATTGGGACCCTCGACACGTGGTTGGAACTCCAGACCAGCGGAGACGGCCTCTATTCGAACTTCTTCCTCGAAGGGTTGCTGGGCATCTTCGGCCCCTTCCTGCTGTGGATCGGTGGGGCCCTTTTGCTCGGACGGCTCGGAGCCCTTGGGCCACAACTCATGCAGCTCTTGCTTGGTCGAACGCCGTTGCTCAAGGACGTACGCCGCGGGCTGAAGGGTTCGGGTTCCTCCGAATCCGTGAACCGTCTTGCGGTCATCATGCTCCTGACGCTGTCCATCGTCACCCTTGCCGCGGTGCAAGGTTACACGGGCACCCTCGTCGACGAGCGCACAGCGGACGCACAGGTCGGGGGCGACCTGCAGGTCAGTTTCGAATCGCCGGTCAACATGAGCACCGCCCTTGAGGTGCTTCGCGACATTGGCGGTCAAGATCTTGAGGTCTCAGCAACGACCACGCCAAGCCTCTTCCTTCGCACAAGTGAAGGCGATGCGTATCAGACCTGGGTGGTCATGAACGGTTCAGATGACGTGCTCCGATGGAGCGAGCAATCCCTGCCGGGCGACGACGTGGGCGCCGGCCTTGGCATGTTGGCCAACGGGACCTTTTCCGTTGGCGAGGACGCCGCTTTCTCGCTGGACCTGTGGGGCAGCGGCCGTGATGGACGTTCGGACCGTGGCGACGACCTTCTCGGAGCCGGTGACGACCGTTCGGAAATTCGGCGGTTCACGTGGGAAAAGGTGGATGTCACCCTGAACAACGACAGCGACGCTGAACAGCCTGACCCTCAGGTCTTGCTCGCCGTCTACAAAGAGACCCTTGCGCTGGACCTTTCAGGCGTGGACTTGGCAGGGAGCGACCTCGCCGAGCGCGATTTCAGCCTAACGGACCTCTCCGGCGTGAATCTTTCCAGTGCGGACCTTTCGGGTGCGAACCTTTCGGGTGCGCTCATGGTGGGAACCGACCTCTCCGGGGCGGATTTGACTGGAGCCGATTTGACCGGTGCCGTGTGGGCGCCTGTCCTTTTCTTCGGTCAATCTGCACCCGGATTTACCGGTGCCAACCTCTCCGATGCTGACCTGACCGGCCTCTTCGGCCTTGACCTGACCGGCATGGACCTCAACACCACGGCAGACCTGAATGGCGCGACGTGCCCGAACGGCCTTCCTGCCGATGAGACAGGTTGTGCTGCTGGGTTGAGCCAGATGCCACCTCCTGCTTTGGCGCCCTTTTTCATCACGCCAGGAGCGGTGAACATCACCGTCACGCCGTATGACCTCGACTTGCGCTACGTCGGTACGCACGAGTTCATTCCTGGCGTGCCGTCCACCACCTTGTCGTCCTCGATCATCATTGGAGAGGGCAGTTGGCGCGGCTTCATCGGCAACGAAGCGGCCGACAACCATACAGCGACCACCTGGACCTTCGCCTTGCCCGACGTGGTCGATGACGACCTGACCGGCCTGCGTGCCAGCATCGAAGCCGATTCACGCGTAGGAAGTGCTTCGGATTGGACCACTGCTCACGAAGCGGTGGAGCGAAACGGTGGGCTCATCTTTGGGACACAAGGGCTGCTTTCACTCCAGTTCGTGGTTGCGAGTCTCGCGGCCGTGGCCTCGTCCTTCGTCTTCCTTTCGTTGGTCTTGACGCAACGTCAGAAGGAACTCGCCATCCTCCAAGCGATCGGTGCGGCGCCAGGACAAATCATCCGCTTGGTGCTGTTTGAAATCCTCTCCATCGTGCTGATGTCGATGGTTCTCGGTGTCGCACTCGGCATCGGTTTGGCGCTGTCGTTCAACGGGTTCTTCGAGGTGTTTGGGTTCATCTTCCAAATTTTCCAGAGTGATGGGAACACGCTCACCATCACTCGGAACCTGGTCTATCCATGGGCTTCATTGGCCTTGGTGTCGGCTTCCGTCTTTGGCGCGGTCGTCTTGGCCCTGCTGATCACTACGCGGCGAACGCTGGCCGCAGACCTCGCCAGCGTCCTGAAGGGGGAGTGAAGATGAGCGAAATGGAATCCAAGCAGGCCGCCATCATTCTCGAAGCGGATGCAGTCTACCATGTCTACGAATCGAAGGCCGAAGACGGCAACGTCGTGGCCCTCCGTGGTCTCAACATCGCCATGTCGAGCGGTGAGGCGGTGGCGGTGGTCGGACCCTCCGGATCCGGAAAATCGACCCTCATGAAGTGCCTTGGTGGCCTGATGAAACCCAGTGCAGGGTCGGTGCGCCTTGACGGTCGCAACATGACTCGACTGACGGGCCAAGAATTGGTGGAACTCCGCCAGCGCACGGTGTCCTTCATTTTCCAGGAAGGGAACTTGCTCAACAACCTCAACGCACGCGACAACGTCGCACAGCCGCTCATCAACCAAGGCGTGCGTTCCCGTGTTGCCAAGCGCAAAGCCATCGAGTTGCTTGAGCGGCTGCAGATGGGTCACCGCGCCATGGCCTTGCCGAAGATGCTCTCCGGCGGCGAACAACAGCGCGTGGCCATCGCCCGGGCGCTGATCACCGAACCACGGCTCATCTTGGCCGACGAACCGACCGGTGCGCTCGACCCCGTGACGAGCCGTGAGGTACTGGCGCTGTTCAAGGAACTGCACGAAGATGACGGTGTGTCCTTCCTCATCGTGACGCACTCCAAGGAAGTGGCCGCTTTCTGCGACCGCAGCCTCGAGTTGCGTGACGGCCGTTTCGTGGCAGAACACGGCAAGGACCTGAACATCGAACAGCTCGATGTGGGTCGTGAACTGCTGGTCGACGACATCGGCACGGTCACGCTGCCGCCCGACATCCTGGTTCGCTTGGGCGGTTCGGGCGGATACACCGTGGCAGAAATCGAGCCCGGCCGTCTCACGCTTGTCGGCGAGACGATTGACCTCGGCGGCGAACTGGTGTTGGCCGGAACATGCCCAGCCTGCAAGCACGTGTACGAAAACGACACCGAACAGGAATGCCCCTCGTGCGGCTCTTCTCGTCCGATGATTGAGGCGTGAACATGGAGGTCCTCGTCCTCGGGCGTACCCTTGTGGCTTTGGCGCTTGGTGGAGCCTTCCTCTGGATTGGCGTGCAGCACTTCGTCGATCCGGTGTGGTTCGAGCCTATTGTCCCGAACGTGTTGGGAGCACCTCGGTTTTGGGTCTTGGCGAGTGGCGTTGCGGAAGTGGCGGTCGGTCTTGCGCTGATCCTTCCAGCCACCCGAGCGTACGGTGGATTGGCGTGCGCCGTGCTGCTTGTCGTGTTGTACTGGGCGAACCTGTACATGTGGGTCGAGAACGTTCCTTTGGACGGGAAGACCTACGCCAATTTCTGGCATGTGGTCCGCTTGTTGATTCAATTGGCCGCCATCGCAGCGTCCCTCTTTGTCGCCGGTGAACTCAGAACGGAACCAAACGGCTGACGACAGCCCTCATCAAGGGGCTGCTTGTGCTCATGGCATGCGCTGGGTCATCTGGCTCGGATGGGTGGAAGGCCTGTCTGCCATTTTGCTGATGTGCATCGCAACGCCGGTCAAGTACCTCATGGACGCGCCGCACATGGTCGAGGTCCTCGGCCCCATCCACGGCGGCCTGTTCATGCTCTACGTGTTCGCGTTGATGCTTGGCGTGGGGCGATGGTGGGACTGGCGCTGCGTTCCGGCCGGGTTCATTGCGGCCTCGGTTCCTGGAGGCGCATGGTGGTTTGATCGGCGCCTCGAGCAGGGCCTTTTCTCCCTCGAAACAGACGTCATGCCGTCTTGACGCCCTCGGGCCACAGCACGAGGATCAGCGTTTTTCCGCGCGTCTTGGGCGTGTGGGTTGTTTCACGGTTCATCCATACGATGGAACCCGCAGGATAGGTGCCGTCCTCGTCCCACACTTCGCCCTCAAGGACGAGGTAACACTCGCCGCCAGGGTGGCTGTGGGGCATGAAGGCGTCCACGGTGACCTCGCTGTCGGCGTCGTAGAGCACGAGCGACGTGGCGTCTTCGCGCTTGAGTTTCCCAAGGCGCACGCCGGTGCCGAAGTCCCTCCAGCGGACGTTGGCTTCCAGCCAGTCCCGGTCGATGGAGAGGCCAAGCCAATCGGCCATGGGGTGGGTGAAGACCATGGCCAACCCATTCAGAACCCCGACATCAGCCCTTCGCTTACCGCGTCCTTGATGACCGGGCCTCCGATGGTGGGGTGTGGCCACCCCCATCACCACGCCTTCCATCCCTCCCGAGGGGCCTTGGGACGCTTACGTGTTGGTGATCATCTGGCTGCCGCTTCTCTTCCGCCTGTTGCTTCTTGCACGTCCGGCGCGTCAAGCGGTTGCCAAAGTCGCGCCCCATGCTGGATGGGCCCTGAAACAACTTCGGGATTTGCCCGTGAAAGGCCTCCGTTTGCTGATTTTCAACGAGACGTTGGCGCTTCTCGCTCCACCCACCATCGTGCTGCTGTACCGGCAATTGGCCGACCCTATCGGTTGGCGCACGTGGGACGAGGTCAGCCTGATCGGCGGGGCGGTCCTGATGTTCCTCACCTTGGTCTGGTTGGTCCTGGACCTGATGCGCATTGGCCGGACGCGGAGGATGATGCTGGCGGTCATCAAACAGGACGTGGACCGCCTGCGAAAGGTGGCCGACGTCGGCTTGGGTGCTCGACGTTGGCTTCGTCGCTTTGCACGTGAGAAGGACGCAGAGCCAGAAGAAGAGCAGAGCACACGCGGGAAAGTGTGGGGCATCGCCAAGAAGGCCGGTGGAATCGCGCTGCTCTCCCGCAAGTTCACACCGCAGGGTTTGGCTGCTGCCGTGGCGTGGAGCGCGGCAGAAGAAGCAGCCCGAAGAGGCGCAGCGCACCTTTCAGAACGGCTTGACGCCCACATCGAGGCCAGCGTGGAAGTCATCATTCGGAGGAACGTCTGGACGAGTTTCGTCATCCTTGGCCGTGACATGGTCATGGGCCTGTTCCCACTCGCCATCCTCGCTTTGATGCCCCTCATCTTCGGCAGTTGAAGTCGTGGGAAGCCTCATGGCCGACCGCGCGGTGGTCCACATGAGTCCCATGGCCTTGCTCATCCTCATGCGTCACGGGCAGTCGATGTGGAACGCGGCCAACCGCTTCACCGGCTGGGTCGACGTCCCCCTCACCAACGTCGGCATCGAGGAGGCCGTCGAAGGGGGGAAGCAAATCGCCCACCTACCGATCGACGAAGTCCACGTGTCCACCCTTGTTCGCGCGCAGATGACCGCGATGCTGGCCTTGGCTCAACACGACGGTGGGCGCATCCCTGTCGTGCAGCATCCTGTTCCCGAAGGCGGCTTGGAAGGGCTCGGCGAGAACGAGCGACGCATGGCCGAGTGGGCGACCATACGCGGCGAAGCGGGTCGCGAAGACGTCCTTCCCGTGCACGTGGCGTGGCAACTCAACGAGCGCATGTACGGCGACCTCCAAGGCTTGGACAAGCAAGCGACCCGAGAGCAGTACGGGGACGAGCAGGTGCACATCTGGCGCCGCTCCTACGACGTGCCGCCACCCGAAGGTGAATCCCTCGAGATCTGTGCTGCGCGAACGCTCCCCTACCTTGCGTCCACGTTGGTGCCCTCCCTCGAAGCCGGTCGAAACCTCTTCGTCGCGGCGCACGGCAATTCCCTGCGAAGCATGGTGATGGCCATCGAAGGCCTGACCGAAGACGAGGTGCTGTCGCTTGAGATTCCAACCGGCGTGCCCCGCGTGTACGCCCATGAAGACGGCGCATGGCGCCGTGTGGAGCTGTGAGGTGAACGCATGGAGGCATGGCGGTACGACGGGTTTCCCGGTCGCGTGCTGTTCGTGAACCTCTCCACCGGAACAATCGAGACCCGCACCCTGCCGCACGCGTGGTGCCTCGAAGGCATGGGCGGCAAGGGCTTGGCCACCCGTGTGCTGGTCGAATGGGACACCACCGAACCCGCCGCTTACGACCTCGTGCATCCCATCACGGGCGGATCCGACGTCGCTCGCCATCCTTCGACGCCCCTGCTGGTGTTCACCGGGCCTTTCCAAGGCAC
The DNA here is from genome assembly GCA_002496845.1 of Euryarchaeota archaeon UBA495. Taxonomy (GTDB): domain Archaea; phylum Thermoplasmatota; class Poseidoniia; order Poseidoniales; family Poseidoniaceae; genus MGIIa-L3. The sequence continues at coordinate 8,560 of DALQ01000098.1, read as the reverse complement.
GAAGATCGGCTCCGCCGGACGTGCCGTGGTCGTCTCGCGCTCTCCCCTCACCGACGTGTACATCGACACCTACGTCGGCGGCAACCTCGGCCACCGCTTGCGTGAAGCCGGATGGGACGGCCTCTTTCTCACCGGTGCAAGCAAGACCTTGGTTCGGCTCGAAATTTCAGACATGACGGCCCGTTTGGTGCCCTGCCCAGAACTTTCGGGGGCCACCACGTGGGCCTGCGAGCAGGCCCTTGACGGGCTTGGGGAATGCTTCTCCATCGGTCCTGGCGGAGAGTCCGGTGTTCGCTTCGCTTCGCCGATCACCGCCGGGCGCCGGGCCGCCGGGCGTGGAGGCACGGGAGCACAATTTGGCTTCAAGCGCCTGAAGGCCATCACGGTGAGCGCCTCGGCCGAGTCACGCGGCATGGCTCGTATCCACGATCCCGAAGCCCTCACGTCAGCGGTCAAATTCCAGCGTCAAGAAATGGGCCTCAAACGCCGTGCAGGCGACCCCTTCTACGCTTTTGGAACCAGCCGCGGGCCGATCTACGCTTCAGAAAACGACCGCATGCCTACGGCAAATTACACCGCTGCGGACGGCGTGGTACCGCCCTTGGCCAACGCCGAGGTCGCGGTTGGGGCCGACTCGCCGACCTCACCGCCCGTCCCGGGCATCAGCAGCAACGGCCCGCACGCCCTCGACACCCACCGTCTTTCTGGAGAACACTGGCACGACGAGCACCCTGATGCCAAACAGTCGGGGTGCTGTGCACCGTGCCCCATCGCGTGCGAGGCGGCCGACCGGCCCACCGTTGACGGTGTGCGCACCAAGGGCCGTCCGGTGCACATCAACCGGGTCGAACGGCCAGAATACGAAACGCTCGCGATGATGGGCAGCAACCTCGGACTGACCTCAAGCCTCGACGTGATGGATGGAAACGACGCCTGCAACCGCCTTGGTCTGGACACGATCTCCTCTGGTGCGGCCCTCAGCCTGGTCTGTGAATTGGCCGAGCGTGGATGGCTTCCCGAAGCATGGGGTTCCGCGTTCGCGGCGCCGTTTGCCTTCGGGCCTTACGCCGAAGGCGAGGCCGTGACTTGGCGGTTTGGCGATGCTGCCCTTCCCCCGTTGGCCTTGGCCGCGTTGTGTGCGGCCACGCCCGGCGACGGCTCCCTGTTCGGCGCCCTGCACGGCGGTGCCGTGGCCTTCGCAGACACGGTCGAATCGATGACCGGCCACCCAGCCAGCCGATGCACCGCCCACTGCAAGGGGCTTGACTTGCCGGCATGGGATCCCCGTGGGAAGCGCGGCAATGCCCTTGCTTACATGACCGCGAACGTCGGCGCATCGCACATGCGGGCCGGCTACAAGGCGCCAACTGGCCTGCCAAGCGACAGTGCGCTGGACCTCGTGCCCGAACTCATCGAAAGCCAGAACGCCATCGTGGTCCGTGATTCGCTCATCCTGTGTGCCTTCGCCAAGGGCGCCAGTCCTGACGCAATGCTCGCTGAAGCATGGACGGCCATCACCGGCGACGAGGCCACCTGGGACGAACTCTGCGCACGAGCTGCTGTTCAATGGGACCTTGCACGTGCATGGAACATCAACCACTGGCGTGCGCTTGGCCGTGATGCAGCGACCGAGGACCTTCTTTCGTGGCGCCTGCGCAAGGAGCCGCTGCCAAGCGGTGTCGCTCAAGGGTGCGTCAGTTTCCAAGACGACGACGATGAAAGCGCGTGCCTGAACGCCTACTACCGCCTGCGGGGCTGGGACGCAGCGGGGCGTCCGGAGGTGAAGGCATGACCTTCATTGCTCGCCTTCGCACGACGCTCGTGCTCCTCGTCGTCGTCTTCCTTGCGGCAAGGGTGACCATCACACTCCTTTCCCCTCATCCGGTCTACGTCGATGATCCGGAACCGTGCGCCAGCGACAGCGACAATTGCGCACGCCTTTCGATTTCCGACGCCCATCGGATGGACGAAAGCCCGTTGATCGTCGCGGTTGGAGCGGAGGACGCTTTCTGGGACATGGTGGACGATTGGGCCGACAACACGTCCCGCCTCACGCTCTTGCATGAGACCGCTGATTTCCGGCATTATGCCGCAGCAACGCCGGTGTGGGGCTTTGTGGACGACGTCACCATCTCATTGGACCGCGTCACCGGCGAGGTGGTCATGCATTCTGAGTCCCGTCTTGGGCTGTCTGATTTGGGCGTCAACCCGGAGCGGCTTGACGGCCTCTATGCGTACGTGGCCTGATTCAGTCGTTCGTCCAACCGTAGGGCCATCCTTCCTCGTCCACGAGCACGACGTTGACGCCAAGTCCCGTACGGTGAAACGCAATCAACTGGATTTCGTGAATCCGGTGTCCGCTTGGCGCAACGCCAAGCACCGGTGGGCCTCGCCTTCCGAAGCGTCGCGGTTGTTCAGGCGCGGCGAGGGTGCGTCGCGTCCCGTCAACGTCGTCGAACCAAGGCAGCGGCCCCTCTGGCGAGAAGCGCAACCCGAGGATCATGTCCACGCCAAGCGTCTCTTGTGCTGCATCGGCATCGGCGCCGCTGGGCACCGCTGGAGCGTTGGGGTGGGTGTGCAACCAGTGCGTGAACCGTCCTCCACGGTTGCCTCGGTCGCTTCGAAACAGGTCGTCCGTCCAGTCCTCTGGCAGGTGATGCACGGAGTAGGAGTCGCCCCGGTTGACGACCGCGGCTTCGCTGATGACGAATCCTTGTCCAGCAAACAAGCCGTCACGGTGGCTTTCTCCTGCATAGGCCGCTTCTGCATCCGGTTGGTGCGGGCGTTCACCGTCCACGTCCAATCCGACCAGGATTTCGTCCGGCAGGGCTTGCAAGGCCCACCACACGAGGTCTTGCAGGACCGAGCCGGGCAAGTGGACCTGAGCCGCGTAGGCTTCACGGCGCTCCAACGATTCCTCGTTGTAGCGTTCCATCGCTTCGACGAGCCATGCCTCGACCATCTGACCCGGATGGACGTGGCGTGGACCGGCCATGAACCGTTCCATCTGACGAGGGAAGGGGAACCCTTCAAGTCCGGTTTGCATCAGAGTTTTTTCATGGCCCGGAAGCGAGGTGGGTTCAGCAGGTTCATGGGCGCCCTTACCGGGACGCCTTACGAAAAGATCCTGAAGCAAATCGCGAAGCTCGAGTCCGACCATGCCGAGGATGACGCCAAACTGGCGCGAAAACTCGGCGACGTGGTCGAAGAAGTCCTTGCCGCCTACGAGGAAGAGGAAATCGACGCCGAGGAGCACGATCTGCTCATGGACGCCATCGAAGACGCAGATCCTGACGGGCGAACGTTCGACCGGTTCGAAGACGACGGCGACGAATTCTACGACGAAGACATGCCCGACGCGCCGGACATCAAAACAGGACGAAGGAAGAACCTCGACGAGTTGATGGCCACCACCGACGATTCCTTCGTCGGCAGTTTCGGGCGCGATGAATTCGAAGAATTCCGAGCCAAGATGACGGAGGACTTCATCCAAGACTCCGACGACGCCGTCAAGGCTGGAGACCACCAAGCCGCGGTCTTGTCCGACGCTCGGGTTTTCGCCAACGCCGAGGAGGGGGTGGAAGACGTCAAGCGACAAATTGCCCTTGAATCTGGGCTGAGCGATCCTGATGCCCAACCCGAGCCCGAACCTGAACCCGAACCTGAA
>DALQ01000098.1:0-4567 GCA_002496845.1 Euryarchaeota archaeon UBA495 | reverse complement strand
GAACCCGAACCTGAACCCGAACCGGTCCATGAGGAGGACGACGGCGGCATCACCGTCGACGAAGACGGGGTGGAATGGTACGAAGACGAGGAAGGCTCGTGGTGGTACCGTGATCCCGGCGAGCCGGATTGGGTCCTCTACGAGGAGTGACCTTGTTGGCCACGCCCCCGACGATTTTCTTGACCGGCGGCAGCGGTTTTGTTGGGCAAGCCTTGCTCGCTCATTCAGACCAACCGGTCCGTGCCTTGCAACACAGCACGCCACTTGACGGGGCGCATGACATCGTGCATGGTGACCTTCTGGATCCAGACCTGCCGTGGTCATCGTGGTTCGAGGGCATGACGCATCTGCTTCACGCCGCACGCCCATCGGCAGGCACCGATCGCGGACGCCGCCGCGTTGCCAAACGCACCGCTTTGGCCAACGAAGCCATGCTCTCATCGGCGCACATGCATGGTCTTCACACGCTCGCTGTCCACGGTTCGTTGTCCTACGGGGAATGCGGCGAGACCCTCGTGTCGCCTGCATCGACCGTGAATCCAATCGGGTACGCCGAGTCGTATGCCATCGGCGAAGCGCCATGGAGGGACCGGATTGGTCCGGAATGCACCGTGGTGCGTGCACCGTGGATCCTTGGAGCAGGATCGTGGTTCTCGATGCTCTACGGTGGAGCTACCGTGCCGTGTTTCGGCGACGGGAGCATGTGGATGTCGATCGTTGAGCGCCACGGATTCGCCTCATGGTTGTGGGCCCTGCAAGACCAGGCTCCAGGTGGCGTGATTCACCCGCCCTTGCTCATCCGATGCCGCCAACGTGACTTTGCCGATGCCGTGGCCAACATGCGTGGCGTGGAGGTCGAGACCTGGACCGAAGCACGGGCCAAGCGTGCGTTCGGTCGCCAGGCCGCTGCGTCGATGTTCGCGAGCATTCGCATGGACGACGGAAGAGGCGACGCCAGCGAAGATGCATCCAACGTCGAACGCTTGGAAGGCGCCGTTCATTCGGCGCTTGGGCGCTCGTAGACGTACAGGCTGTACTCGCCGAGGTTCCAGAACGGTGTGAAGCGAAGCGCTCGATCTATGGCATGCAACACACGGTTTCGTACCGATCCTTCAGGCGCCCAATGGTGCCGATACCATGCAGGGTGAGTGATGCAAAACCCTTGACGACGTACGCGTTTGAGGTGCGGCGCGAAGGCCTTCCTCACGCTTCGGGATGAATGGCACACCGAAGGGAGGTGGCGGGTTGGACTGTACCCTCCCCAGACCGGCCGAAGGCGTGCGATGGCCCGACGCGGCCGCAACGTCATCACGTGCCAAAGGATGTCAAAGGCGTACCAGCGGTTGACGAAGGTCAGGACAGCCCTCCCTCCGGGCTGAAGCACGTTTGCGATGGATTCTGCGGCCGTGGCGAGGTCTGCGGTGGTGTTCAGTGCCCCGAAAAAGACGAACACAGTGTCCACTTCTTTTCCTTCCATTTTCTGCTCAGCGTCCTCGGCCGAGCCCAACAAGGGGTGGATTTTGCCATCGCCACGGGATTCAGATTTTCCTGTGACGATGCGGTGGAACGAGGGGGTCACGTCCAAGCCGTGCACCGTCGTGATGTTTGGTTGGTCGGCGAACCATTCCATGTCAAGTCCCGGTCCGTAGCCAACTTCCAGCATGCGTTGGGGGCCATAGGCCATGGTGACGTCGCGAAAGGCTTGCCTCAATTGTTCAAGCACGTGGTTTTGCCCGGCTCGGGCCTCGAAGTCCTCCGCCTCTGCATCGTAGTAGGCCGCGACTTCGTCGTGGTACGCTTCTCCCGTCATGCGATGCCCTCCCGGAGGATTCGTCCCATTTCGCGTTCGATTCGCGAGCGGTGCGCGTTTTCATGCCCCATGCATCGGTCCCTCGCGTAGGTCGTTTCTTCGGACGTTGAATTGGATTGAAGTTCGCGGATGCGTCGGCCCGCCTCCCATCGCTCGGCCCACCGTCCTGTCAAGGGTGCACGCATCACGGTCCACCACCACGGCATGCCGCCGCTCGGAGCAGGCAATTCGAAGCCGCTTCGCATGACGGCGTTCGGTTGGTGTTCACGAAACCATGCGTTGCTCTCAACAAGCGATGCGAGGACGTCATGTCCCTCCAGTGGGCGCATCATGGCCAATTCTCTGGCAGCATACACCGAGGGCCGAAGGCCCATGTTTTCGCGGTCGATGACCATGTTCGGGCAGATCCTGTGCCCTCCTGGCACGTTGTGCTGGAGGTAAATCGCGAGCGCGCGGACCCGCCATACATGACCGGGTCGAGCGATGATGAGCAGGTCAACGTCACCGTCCTCATCGTTGACGCCTGCGGCCACCGAGCCGGTGATGGCCATCGCTTCGACGGTAGGCGATGCCGCCAGCTGCGCGAGCACTGGACCGACTTCACGAAGATGGGCGGCCGCGTGTTTTCGCTGCGCTTCAGCGTGTGAAGGATCGTAAGCGGCTGTTTCGAGGTGCCACCGTTCGTTGGTGCAGACGGCGAAGGAAGCGTCCTGGAGGGCGCGTTCGACAGCATCTGTTGATGCCTTTTCTGCAATGTATCGGTGGATTTCCTCGACCGCCAGAGCATGGTTGAACACCGCCGCCCAGGCGAGCACGTCCCGGAGTGGTTCAAGCATGCATCCACCTTACCCGCAACATGTAGGTGGCCCCGTCCGGGACTTCGATTGTTTCGGGACAATCTGCTGCACAAATTTCTGTTGCCGTGCTGTCCAAATCAAGCAAGAAATCAACGACGCTGTGGGCGTTTCCCCCATGGCGTCCAACGTCATACACGTCCATCCACGCCCAACCGGTTGGAGCCGTGATGGCGGTTCCTCCGTCGACAAGCAAAGCATCGCCAATGTGGATCCTTGCTTCGCTGAACTCCAACTCGGACGCGCGATCATGCACCTCCATCCTTTGTTCGTCAACGGCCCAGAGCACATGGTGGTCGTTGCCCCTTGTGGTGTGCGTGACCGGCGTCATCGGTGCGCCCAAAACCTGCATCGGATCGTCCTCCCATGCGAAGCGTGTGGCCATTCCTCCCGTGACCACATGCGTGGCCGACACCACCTCAATGGAATCATGGATTGGATCCAACGATGGGCCAAACCTGTAGGTCGGAACGCCGTACCTCAAGCCCAGGCTGATGTCGTACCCTGCAAGGACCACGGCATCGTTCGGGATGGAGGGTTCCAAGGCAGCATAATGGTCGATGAACGTCCACCGCCACGCCACTTTGCTCTCCTTGCTTTCACGTTCTTCCAAGGCCTCGCCGATGGTCGTATGGATCTGAAGGCCGCTGCACACCAAAAGCAAGCTCAGGGCCACAGGACGCCAAGCAGGGTGATGCAAGCGCCGAGGCCATTCAGGAGGCGCATTCAGGCCTGCAATGCCAAGGGACACCACCCCCGCAAGCCATGGGAGGTGGTAACGCGGCCAGCCAAAATCCAGGACGTACGCAAACAGGATCAAGCCGGGTAGAAGCAACCCAGCGAACGCCAGGCCTCGGGGGGCCGCATCCTTCGCGACCCAGAGCACGAGGCCGAGCATGAGCAGAACTTGGAAGAGGCGGAAGAGTTCCCCCCTCATGTCCTCAAAGGCTTGGTTGGAACTGTAGGTGCCCACCTCACCGGTGACGCTCGCCACTGCACCGGTCATTTGGGGGCTGAGGCTTGCCGCGACGTGACCATGATCCATCAGATCGCTCAGTGCGAACGGGGCCAGCAATGCCGTCCAACCCAGCAGAACCCATCCACCAAGCGCCACTGAGCGGTGTCGCAATCCAACGATGATGGCCATGGCCGGTCCGAGGTAGAGGTAGGGGAATTTGGCCAATCCTACGGCGGCGAGGGCCGCTCCATGCCCCATCCCATTCCAAGAGGCAAGCGGGCGATCGAGCGCCCTCAATCCAAGCCGGAGCGCCAGCATGACGCCCCCTGTGGCCAAAGCTTCGAGGTAAACGGTCCGGCCTTGCTGCATCATCGATGGCAGGCTCAGCACCAACAGAGGAGCCAAAAGTGCCCATCGGCCAGCGCCCGCCTCTTCCGCAAGACGTTGCACCTGCCAACCACAACCAATCAGAAGCAGCAGGGGTACGACATGGACGCGGGAAATCGCTCCTGTCATCGCAAGTTCAACGGCCGCCAAGCCAGACACCACCTTCGGCCGGAAAGCAAAATCTTGGTCCATGTGGTAGGGCTCCCAGTCCCACCGACCTAGGTAGCGGTTGGCGGTTTGGAGGTGGTCCGATTGGTCGGACAGCATCGGCCCAGCCCAGGTTGGATCGACGTAGGACGTGATCACAATCACGACCGGGACCCACGCCCAACGCACGTCGTTGATGGTCCATCGGCCGTCGTGAAGGAGCAGAGAAATCAGGACGATAGGAAGGCACAGAGCAACCAAAATCGCTGGCCAGATGGGGAGGCCAAATTCACCGAACAAGGCCACACCGCTGCCGACAAAAAGCAGCAGAGGAAAGAAGCCTGAGACCATGATGGTCCCGGCATCGCTGCTGGTGCTGACCCCCCATGCCGGGGCCTTTTCAGCCACCAT